>NZ_JBQFXO010000007.1:0-317916 GCF_056540865.1 Ruegeria sp. AL11 | reverse complement strand
TGACAAACACGCCGAGGCACCACAGGCCGCAGAATAAACCCACCAAAACACAAACAATCAAAGCGCCGCCCAAACACAGGGCGGCGCTTTTTTTGTTGATACAATGGCGTCCGATAGAAAGGACGCTATCGGTTACCCGGCTACGACACTCTGTCGTTGCACACCCAACCCTTCGATCCCTAGCTCCATTTGGTCGCCTGGCTTCAGATAGGTTTGAGGGTTCTGCCCCATACCCACGCCCGGAGGTGTCCCGGTCGAGATCACATCGCCCGGTTGCAGTGACATAAATTGCGACAGGTGCGAGATCACCATCGCAACACCGAAATGCATCGTTCTGGTCGAGCCGTCCTGATACCGGTGCCCGTTCACCTCAAGATACATCGGCAGGTTCTGCGGGTCGGGCACCTCGTCGCGCGTCATTAACCAAGGTCCGATGGGGCCAAACGTGTCGGCGGACTTGCCTTTGACCCACTGGCCCGAGCGGTGCAGCTGAAAATCACGCTCGGACAGGTCGTTGACGACGCAATACCCAGCAACGTGATCCAATGCTTCTTCTTCCGAGATATACTTGGCCTCCTTCCCGATGACGACGCCCAGTTCGACCTCCCAATCGGTTTTGACCGAGCCGCGCGGAATTTTGACGGTATCGTCCGGGCCAATGATCGCCGAGGTGGCTTTGAAGAAAACCACCGGCTCTTGCGGCAGGTCCATACCGCTTTCGGCGGCGTGATCTGCGTAGTTCAGACCGATGCAGATGAACTTGCCCACCTGACCTACGCAAGCACCGATACGGGGTGAGCCGTCGACTTTGGGCAGGCTTGCGGGATCCATTGCCCGCAATCGCGCAAGCGTTTCATCCCCCAGTGCTTCGCCGGATATGTCGCTAACCTCCCCCGAGAGATCGCGGATCGTACCTTCGGCATCCAGCAGCCCAAGTTTCTCAGCGCCCTTCGGGCCATAACGGAGCAGTTTCATATTGAGTTCCTTCGTTGCTTGGATCGTTAAGCCGCCGTTAAGGGCAAAGGCTGTTCGGTGGTATTTGTGCTAACGTTGCCCGCAAGGTGCATCCGGCAGCGCTAGACATCCTCGGGAAGCAGGTCAGCGGGGATATCCTGATAGCAGACCGGCCGCAGGAAACGACGGATCGACAGGGTTCCCACCGATGTCGCGCCGAAATTCGTCGATGCCGGGTAGGGGCCGCCATGAACCATGCTGTCGCAGACCTCGACCCCTGTGGGGAAGCTGTTGGCCAGCAAGCGCCCGGCTTTACGCTCCAGCAGTGGCATCAACGCCTGTGCGTCGGACTTGTCGCCGGGGTCCAAATGCAAGGTGCAGGTCAGCTGGCCTTCGATGGCGCGCGCAATCTGCTGCATCTGAGCCGTGTCGCGGACGCGGACGACGATGCCGAGCGGGCCAAAGACCTCCTCCTGCAGTTTGTGATCGGCCAGCCAGTCATCGCCGGACACCGTGAACAAGTAGGGGGCCGCATTACGCGTCGCGCAGCTGGTACCCATGATCTGAGTGACTCCGGTGCCCGCTGCGACACGCGAAACGCCCTGACGGTAGGCGTCGGCGATACCATCGGTCAGCATGGTTTGCTCGGCTATAGCGGACAGGCCAGCTTCGGCGGCGGACTGGAACACATCTGCCTCGGGGCCGTCAATGATAACCGCGATACCGGGATTGGTGCAGAACTGCCCTGCTCCCATGGTCAAAGAGCCAGACCAGCCGGTCCCGATCTCAGTCCCGCGTGCGGCGGCGGCTTGCGGTAGGATGAACATCGGATTGACCGAGCCAAGCTCACCGAAGAACGGGATTGGTTCATTTCGTTGCGCGCACAGGTCGAACAGGGCGCGACCACCAGCGAGGCTGCCTGTAAACCCTACCGCCCGGATCAGAGGGTGCTGCACCAGACGTGTTCCCACGTCCCGCTTGCCGCCTTGCACCAAAGAGAACACACTGGGATTGACGCCTGTCGCCTTGATAGCAGCATCAATGGCCTGCGCGACGATCTCACCCGTACCCGGATGCGCCGAATGGCCCTTGACCACGACGGGGCAACCTGCGGCCAACACGGCCGCCGTATCGCCTCCCGCGACCGAGAAGGCCAGCGGGAAGTTAGACGCGCCGAACACAGCCACAGGTCCCAGAGGACGCTGGATCATGCGCAGGTCGGGGCGGGGCAGGGGCGCGCGATCAGGCATGGCCGGATCGTGGCGCATGTCCAGATAGTCGCCCGCCTCAATGTGATCGGCGAACAAACGCAACTGACCGACGGTACGGCCACGTTCGCCTTGTAAACGGGCCTCGGGCAGGCCGGTTTCTTGCGTTCCGATTTCAGTGATCGCATCGCCGCGTGCATCAATCTCATCTGCGATCTTTCGCAGCAAAGCGGCCCGCTCGGCACGTGTCGACCATCCGAATGAGGCAAAGGCTTGCTCGGCGGCGTCTACGGCACGGTCGACCAATGCGGGCGTACCCACAGCAAAGTCATGGCTGGGACCATGAGCAGGTTCCGATGCAAAAGTAGCGTCTGCGCCGACCCATTCGCCAGCTATCAGGTGTTTTCCAGTCAACATGTTGGTTCTCTCTTAAAGCAGGTCGCGTTGGGCGAGGTTTCGCATCAGGTGTGAGGCCCCGAAGGTCCATTCAGGGCATTCCGTGGACAGGCGCACCGTGTTTGTCAGCGCCCCAAGCTGGCTGTTGGCGATGGTGACGATATCGCCCAGTTTATGTGTAAAGCCGCCTCCGGGCGTGTCACGGTCCTGGGTTGGGGCAAAGAGCGTGCCCAGAAACAACATCAGCCCGTCCGGGTATTGGTGATGGCGTCCAATGGTCTGTTTCACAAGATCCGCCGGATCGCGGCTGATCAGGGACATGGAAGACGCGCCATTCAGAACAAACCCATCGGGCCCGGTGACAGTTAGCGTCAACTCGGCCTTGCGCACGTCGTCGAGGGTAAAGCCATCGTCGAACAGTCGGATCATCGGCCCGATCGCGCATGAAGCGTTGTTGTCTTTGGCCTTGCTGAGCAACAGGGCCGAGCGCCCTTCTACATCGCGCAAGTTCACATCGTTGCCCAAGGTCGCGCCTTTGATCTCGCCGCGTGAGGTTACGGCCAGAACCACCTCGGGTTCGGGGTTGTTCCAGGTGGAAATCGGGTGCAGCCCGATATCCGCGCCCGCGCCAACCGAGGACAGAACCTGCGCTTTGGAGAATACCTCGGCATCCGGTCCGATCCCGACCTCTAGATACTGGCTCCATAGACCTTCTTCGATAAGCGCCTCTTTGACCTTCGCGGCCTCATCCGAACCGGGCGTGATATTGGACAGGCTGTCGCCGATCCGCTCCCCGATGCGCGACCGTATCGCGTCGGCTTTGGCCGGATCGCCTGCGGCCTGTTCCTCGATCACGCGCTCGACCATTGAACGGGCAAACGTGACGCCGCAGGCCTTAACCGCTTGCAGGTCACACGGTGCCAGCCACTGATGATCCGCGTCAAACGGGCCAAGGTCTTCGCCCTGCGCCGCACGGACGTAATCCGCTGTGTCGTCCCGCTCGAGAATGTCCCGAACGGTTGGCGCGGTTTTCGACGTGATGTCGACCACGAGGCCATCCCGCAGGGTCACAATGCAGGGGCCGACCCCAGCGCGCTCAATACGTCCGAGCCACAGGCCGTTGGAGTCCAGATTTGGTAGAGTCATATCAATCCCTGAGGTTATAGGCCCGCGCGGCGTTGCCACCCATGACGGCATCTCGTTCGGAACTGCTTAGTTGGCACAGCAAAAGGTCCGTAGTTTCCAGCCAGCGTTCATAACTGCTGGCCAAGGTGCAAACCGGCCAGTCGCTGCCCCAGATCAAGCGCGACGGGCCGAAAGTGTTCAACAGGTGGTCCACATAAGGGCGCAGATCATCGACCGTCCAATCGGATGCGGCTTCGGTGACAAGGCCGGACAGTTTGCACCATGCGTTGGTCTCACTGGCTAGCGCTGCCATATCCTCGGCCCACCCCTCGAGTATTGCGTCCCGGATCAGCGGCTTGGAACCGTGATCAATGACAACTTTCATATCCGGATGACGGGGCAGTAGCTTTCTGAGCGGTCCCAGATGCTGCGGCAAGGTCAATGCGTCGAACGTCAGGCCCCGTGCTGTCAATTCGGTAAAAGCGGGGGTCAGAGCGTCGCCGAGCATCCATTGGGGGTCGGCAATGTCCTGGATCATCGGACGAAGTCCAACCAGCGCCGGGTGCGTATCCAATGCAGCGATCTGGGTTGCCGCATCCGGGGCTTCGAAATCGATCCACCCCACAACACCTTTGACAAATGGGGTCTCGTCGGCCAGGGACAGCATGTATTCCGTTTCGGCCACCGTTGGTGCCGCCTGCACCAGCACGGTGCCTTCAATGCCGGCGTCTTTCAGCATCGGGGCCAGATCATCGGGGGTAAAGTCGCGGTAGATCACGTCCAAATCAGGCGTCAGCCAGCCATAGTCCCCCCGCGCCACGGCCCAGAAGTGCTGATGCGCGTCAATCTTCATCCGATCACGCCCTTTTTCAGGATGATATTGCCATAGAGCCTGCGCTCACCCGTTTGAACGATGGCAAATGCATTGGCCGCACGCTCATAGAAGGCAAACCGCTCAAGCCCCTGTATCTTGGCCGGGTTGTCCGCTGTCGTGTCGATGATGTTTTGAAAATCGGCGACGGCTTCGGGAATTGCGTCCGGATCACCGACCACCTGCATGGTCAGGGCCGGGTCGGTCACGAATATATCCAGAGGCATCACGGACAGCACGGCCCGCAGCACCTCACTGGCGGTTGACCCATCCGCCCGGATGCAATCCGGGCCGGTGCTTGTACCGGGAAAGTTCGCATCCGCGATCACGATTTCATCGCCGTGACCCATGGCTCTGAGCGCATGTAGCAGGCTGGGCGACAGAATGGGGTCGATGTTACGCAGCATCGGCGGCCTCACTCGGAAGCGGTGCATCCGGACGGATCAGCCCCTCGGAGCGCAGATCAGACCAGAGGCCCGGGGGCACTTCCCGCTCTAGCAGGTCCACGTTGGATTGCACCTCGGCTGCGCTGACAGCGCCCGGCACGACTGTTTTGACGCACGGATGACCCAGAACAAATTGCAGGGCCGCCGCGATCAGAGGAGTGTCATGCGCGGCGCAAACGGCCTCGATCTTGCGGACGCGCGCCAGTATTTCCTCGGGCGCATCGGCATAGTTGTATTTTGCACCCGGTGCGGCTCCGGTTGCGAGGATGCCGGAGTTATAAGGCCCGCCCAGAATGATCCCCACGTCGCGCTTTTCACAAAGGGGCAGGAAGCTGTCTAATGCCTCTTGCTCAAGCAGCGTGTAGCGACCGGCTAGAAGGAAGCCGTCGAAATCACCCAGACCCAACAGCTTTTCACACACCTGCCATTCGTTAACACCTGCGCCGATGGCGGCAATCTCTCCGGCGTCGCGCAGCTCAACCAGTGCCTTGTAGCCGCCACCGTCGAACAGCTCACGCACCTTGGCGTCGGACATTTCCTGACTGCCCTGGCTGAACACGCAGACGTCATGCACCAGAAGGATGTCGGCATTTTCGACCCCGATGCGCTCACGGCTGGCCTCGTAGGACCGCATCACCCCGTCATAGGTATAGTCGAACACGATCCGTTTTTGCGGAACGTCCACAAATGCTTCGGGCGTGACCTCATGTGGTTCGCAATCCAGCAGCAGACGCCCGATCTTGGTGGACAGCTGGATGTTCTCGCGGCCAAAGCGGGCAATCGCTTCGCCAAAGCGGCGCTCGGACCGCCCAAGCCCGTATTGCGGTGCGGTGTCAAAGAAACGGATACCCGCATCATAGGCGGCCTGAAGCGCGGCCTGCGCGTCTTCATCCGACACTTTGCGGTACAGGTTTCCCAGCGGGGCACCGCCAAATCCCATCCGGGTCAGCGGAACGGGCCGCGCAGTGCGGCTATTGAGCAATTCTGTCTGTGAAACGGTCATCCTGCCTCGCTATGCGACTGTTGGGTGAGGTTGAAAAGGTGGGGTTTTTGCTGCTTGAGTTCCTCGATACGCGGCATCAACTGCCCCAAGTGGGCACGCATGGCGTCCTGAGCGGTCTGTTCGTCGCGGCTGCAAATTGCGTCAAAAATGGCTTTGTGTTCCGCCAGTGTTTCCGCAATCCGGCCGGGGGTCGGCAACAACAGCATCCGCGCCCGGCTCACTTGAAGGGAAACGTTCTGCGCAACGTTGGCGAGGTGACGGAAGCCGGTGAAGTCCATCAGCATGCCGTGAAACTCTTCGTCGGCCTGATAGAAGCCGGGAATATCATCATCTTCGATCAAAAGCTCTTGCAGGCGCATATTGCGGCTGAGGCGTTTGCGCTGATCTTCGGTCAGGTCCCGCGTCACTTTGGCGACGGTTGCCAGTTCGAGCGCTTCACGGAGAAAGGCGCCTTCGCGGATTTCGTCCATCGAGAAATAGGACACACGCGTCCCCGATTGCGGGACCACATCCACCAAACCTTCAGATGCAAGCCGGGCGATGGCGTCCGCAACAGGCGCGCGTGACACGCCTAAACGCTCGCAAACCGGGGCCTTCCGAAGATTCGCGCCTGGTGGAAAGTCCAGCGCCAGAATCGCCGTTTTCAAAGAGTGGTGAACCCGCTGAGCCAGCGATCCTTCGGTGGTCGTAATCTCGGGCAGGAGAGAGGCATCAATATCTTGGAGCTTGTTCATAGCCAGGTTTTAACATTCTAACATGTTAGTTGACAAGAGAAGATCTACCACTTAGCAACATGGACCAAGCAAGCGGGGAAGTGATGCAAGCACACGACGGCATAAATGTTCTGGGAAAGGCGGCGCGGGACGTCGTTCAGCTGAACCCTGATGACAATATTGTTATTGCCCTGCGTGACTTGCAGGCGGGCGAGCAGCCGTCACATGTGCCGACACCTCTGACCTCGCAAGTGGCCCGCGGGCACAAGATTGCGACGATGCCGATTCGGGCTGGTGAAAACGTGATCCGTTACGGCCAGATCATCGGTCAGGCCAAAAGCGACATCGCACCGGGGGATCACATCCATGTCCACAATCTGGGGATGGGCGCGCATCAACAGGACTATGCGCATGCCAGCGCCAATGCTCCGCTACCCGCGCTGGCCGCGGATCGCACGTTTGACGGGTATCATCGTGCCGATGGCCGGGTAGGGACGCGCAACTATATCGGCATCCTGACCAGCGTGAATTGCTCGGGCTCTGTTGCAAGGTTCATTGCCGAGGCGGCCGAGAAGTCTGGGCTTCTGGATGACTTCCCCAATGTCGATGGGGTGGTGCCGATCGTGCATGGCACGGGTTGCGGCATGTCTGGCAAGGACGAAGGCTACGCCACTTTGTTCCGGACATTGGCCGGATACGCGCAGCACCCGAATTTCGGAGGTATCCTGCTGATCGGGTTGGGGTGTGAGGTGATGCAGGTCGCTGATTTGGTCGGAGGACGCCCGATCCGGTCAGACGGCGCGTTGCGTTACATGACCATCCAGAACGAGGGTGGTACACGCCGCACAATCGAACGCGGTTTGGATGAGCTGCGGGGAATAGCCGAACTGGCCAATCAAGCCGAGCGCGCGCCCGCTCCCATCAGTGCAATCACGGTTGGAATGCAATGCGGTGGATCGGACGGGTATTCCGGGATCACGGCCAATCCAGCCCTTGGATATGCATCCGACCTTTTGGTGCGCCGGGGCGGCACAACGATCCTGTCCGAGACGTCCGAGATCTACGGGGCCGAACATCTTTTGACCCGCCGCGCCGAGACCATCGAAGTGGGCGAAAAGCTCATAGAGCGTATCCACTGGTGGGAAGACTACACCGAGCGCAATGGCGGCGAGATGGACAACAACCCAAGCCCCGGCAACAAGCGCGGCGGGCTGACGACCATTCTGGAGAAATCGCTGGGCGCTGTCGCCAAAGGCGGCACGGCACCGCTGCGCGATGTTTATAAGTTCGGCGAGAAGGTGGAAAAACACGGGTTCGTCTTCATGGACAGCCCCGGATTTGATCCATGCTCGGTTACAGGGCAGGTGGCCTCAGGCGCGAACCTGATCGTGTTCACCACCGGGCGTGGTTCGGTGTCGGGTTATCAGCCAACACCCTGCATCAAATTGGCGACCAACTCGGAAATGTATGCCCGGATGGCAGACGACATGGATCTGAACTGTGGCGACATCGTCACCGATGGCGTCAGCATCGAAGCCAAAGGCGAAGAGCTGTTCGAAATTCTGATCCGTGTCGCCTCGGGCGAGAAAACCAAAAGTGAAGAACTTGGCTTTGGGGGCGTGGAGTTCGTCCCCTGGCAAATCGGCGCGGTGATGTAAGCCGCACCGCCCTTGGGGAGAGGGGCAGAATGGGAGGAGAAATGACGAAACTGGTCGACATGACGGGGATTGATAAGCACTTTCCCGGTGTGCATGCGCTGAAATCCGTGCAATTCGATCTGTTTCCGGGTGAAGTTCACGCGCTGATGGGCGAGAACGGTGCCGGGAAAAGCACGCTGATGAAGATCCTGTCCGGGATCTATCAGCGTGACGGCGGCGATCTTGTGATCGAGGGGAAATCCGTTAGCCCAACCACCCCGCGCGAGGCGCAGGATCTGGGCATTGGCATCATCCATCAGGAACTGAGCCTGATGAATGACCTGACCGTCGCGCAGAATATCTTCATCGGACGCGAACCGCGCAAAAGCTTTGGTCGTCTGGACGAAGCCGCGCTGAATGCGCAAACGGCCGAGATCTTCGCCTCGATGAACCTGAACCTCGACCCCAAGGCGCTGGTCGGCAGCCTCACCATTGCAAAACAGCAGATGGTCGAGATCGCCAAGGCTTTGTCCTTCCGGTCGAAAGCTCTGATCATGGACGAGCCGACTGCCGCCCTGAATGACGCCGAGATCGCCGAGTTGTTCGTGATCATCCGCCGCCTCAAGTCTGAGGGTGTGGGTATCGTTTATATAAGCCACAAAATGGATGAGCTGAAGCAGATCTCGGATCGGGTCACGGTCATGCGCGACGGGGAATATGTGGGTACGGTGGGTGCTGCAGAGACCCCGATCAGCCAGATCATCGCAATGATGGTGGGGCGTGAGGTGAATGAGGAACCTCTGGACGTGCCCGATCTGGGTGATGCCGAGGTTTCGCTTCAGGTTTCGGGCCTGACCCGCAGCAAAGAAATCCACGATGTCAGCTTTTCAGTTCAGAAAGGCGAGATACTGGGCTTTGCTGGTCTGATGGGCGCTGGCCGGACCGAGGTCGCGCGGGCAATCTTTGGTGCCGACCCAAAAGATGCCGGTGAAATTCGGGTGCATGGTCAGGTGGTCTCGATCAAGTCGCCCACCGACGCGGTGAAGGCCGGGATCGGGTATCTATCTGAGGACCGCAAGCATTTCGGCCTCGCCACGGGGATGAATGTGCGGGACAATATCGCGCTGGCCTCGATGGATCTTTTCACAAGTACCGGCGGTGTTCTGAATGACAGCGAAATCAGCACCACCGCCAAAGGCTACATCGCGCAACTGGGCATCCGAACGCCATCGGATGTGCAAGAGGTTCGGCTGCTCTCGGGCGGCAATCAGCAAAAGGTGGTCATCGCCAAATGGCTGCTGCGCGATTGCGATATCCTGATCTTCGATGAACCCACACGGGGCATCGACGTGGGCGCAAAATCCGAAATCTACAAACTGCTCGAGGAGCTGGCAGAGCAGGGCAAGACGATCATCGTGATCTCGTCCGAATTGCCCGAGATCATGCGCCTCAGCCACCGCATCGCCGTGATGTGCGAGGGCCGGCTGACCGGCATTCTGCCCGGCGGAAAAGACACCACTCAGGAAGACATCATGCATCTGGCCACGCAACGTGCGGCGGCGATGCAGGTAACGGGGACAATTCAATGACCACAGCTACGGATATCGACAAGAAAAAACCCCTCGGGGGTTTGTCGGAAAGCGGCGCCTACCAGAAAATGCTGGCCTTCGCGAGCTTGATCGCGCTGCTGATCGGCTTTTCGATCGCATCGCCGAACTTCATGCAAACCTCGAATATGATTGCGATTTTGCAGGCGACTTCGGTCAACGGGGTGCTGGCGGTGGCCGCGACTTTGGTGATCATCACCGGCGGGATCGACCTGTCGGTGGGCACGTTGATGACCTTCTGCGCAGTGATCGCGGGGGTGGTGCTGACCTATCTGGGCATGCCGTTGCTATTGGGCGTCGCGGCCGCAATCGCGGCGGGTGCGTTCTGTGGCCTGTGTTCGGGGACCTTCGTCGCCAAAATGAAAATCCCACCCTTCATCGCCACCCTCGGCATGATGCTGATCCTCAAGGGGCTCTCTCTGGTGATTTCGGGGACGCGACCGATCTACTTCAACGACACGCCGGGCTTTGACCAAATCTCGCGCGGGTCGCTGATCGGAGAGGTTTTCCCCGCACTGCCCATCCCCAATGGCGTGCTGATTTTGTTTATCGTCGCCATCGCCGCCTCGTATATTCTGAGCCGTACAGTTCTGGGTCGCTATACCTTTGCGCTGGGGTCGAACGAAGAGGCGGTGCGTTTGTCGGGCGTCAACACCGATATGTGGAAGATCCGCATCTACGCACTGGCTGGGGCTATCTGCGGCATCGGCGGCATCCTGATCGCCTCGCGCCTTAACTCAGCCCAGCCTGCTTTGGGCCTTGGGTATGAGCTGGAGGCTATTGCGGCGGTTGTCATCGGCGGCACGTCGCTCTCGGGCGGTCGCGGCACGATCCTTGGCACATTGATCGGCGCCCTGATCATGGCGGTTCTAACCAACGGGCTGCGCGTCCTGTCCGTCGCGCAGGAGTGGCAGACCGTTGTCACCGGCGCGATCATCATTCTGGCCGTCTATGCCGACATGGCACGGCGCAAGAAATCCGGCTGAATAATCTAAAGACAAAACGACCAACTGTGGAGGAGAAAACATGTTTTCACGTCGTTTCATTCTGGGGGCGCTGAGTGCGGCCACCCTGGCAGGTCCCGCCTCGATGGCAGCTGCCGAAGAAATCTATATCCCGCTGGTGTCCAAGGGCTTCCAGCACCAGTTCTGGCAGGCGGTGAAGTCCGGCGCAGAGCAGGCGGCGGATGAGTTTGATGTCACCATCACCTTCGAAGGCCCTGACAACGAAACCATGGTGGACCGTCAGATCGATATGCTGGCGGCTGCCTTGGCCAACAACCCCAAAGCCATCGGATTTGCCGCGCTGGACAGTCAGGCGGCGATCCCGCTATTGAAACAGGCCAATGACAAAGGCATTCCGATCATCGCCTTCGACAGCGGCGTGGACAGCGACATCCCGCTTTCGACCGCGACCACAGACAACCTTGCAGCGGCCGGTCTGGCAGCGGACAAGATGGCCGAGAAGATTGGCGGCAAGGGTAAGGTTGCCGTTGTAGCGCATGACCAGACCAGCCGCACAGGAATCGACCGCCGCGACGGGTTCGTCAACCGTATCGCCGAGAAATACCCGGACATCGAAGTCGTCACGGTTCAATACGGTCAGGGCGATCACCTGAAATCGACCGAGGTGACCAAGGCAATCCTGACGGCAAACCCGGATCTGAATGGTATCTTCGGCACCAACGAAGGCTCAGCTATCGGCGTTGTGAATGGCGTTCAGGAACTGGGCACCGAAGGTCTGGTCATTATTGGCTATGACAGCGGCAAGGCACAGAAAGATGCGATCAAAAGCGGTCTGATGGCGGGTGCGATCACGCAGAACCCGGTTGGTATCGGCTATGAAACCGTCAAAGCTGCCGTTTCGGCCCTGAACGGTGAAGAAGTACCGACCCTGATCGACACGGGCTTCTACTACTACGATGCCTCGAATATCGACGACCCGAAAATCTCGGCCGTTCTGTACGACTAAGACCATCCACTCACGAAAACCTGTCCGGCCTGCCCTTTCTAGGTGGGCCGGATGCTTTAGAGGTAGCTCGTGTCAACTAGTGGCCATGGGTCCTAGGCCTGGGGTGCAGGCCCGAGTGACTCGCGTATCTTTGTCGTGGCTTCGAGCTGTACACTTGACCCCGCATCCTCACCTTTGCGCAAAGCGACCAGCATACGAGCGGCCCCTTTACCCATGTTTCGATGAGGAACATGAACCGTTGTCAGGGTCGGTGTTACGATCTCTGCTATTTCAATGTCATCAAACCCGGTGATGGACACATCTCTCGGCACTTCAAGGCCCATTTTCCGGGCCTGCCTCAGAGCACCGGCGGCAAGAACATCGTTGCCACATAGGATTGCAGTGGGTCTCGGGTCCAATTCCATCGCCGCCTCAAGGGCGCGCGCTCCGTTGTCGATCGAGTAGGGCGTTTCGATGACGTGCAGGTTGTCGACATCAAGGTTCCGAGACAGCATCGCTTGTTCTACGCCCTCACAGCGCAACCGAGCCCGGTCATTGCCGTCCCTCTCTGCCGTGACAAAGGCAATGGCGCGATGTCCCAGGTCGAGTACCTGCTCGGTCAGCGCCTGCATCGCGCTTCGGTTGTCGAACCCGATGGACAGGTGCGTTTGGTCAGGATCATAGACCCAGGCGACTACACACGGGATCCGTTGTTTCTTCAGGAAATCGTAAACCTGTGGGGTCCGGTCAAAGCCAATCAGCAAGAGCGCATCCGCACCGCGTGCCACGAGGCTGCGGATCTGCTCTTCTTCAAGCTCAGGGTTATATGAAGAGCTGGCGACAAGGAGGGTTATGCCATGCCTCTGAAGTTCTTCCTGAAAAGCTTGGAGGCCACGTGCGAAGATGGCGTTTTCCATCGTCGGTATAATTGCGCCAAAGGTTCTGGTGCGTTTGGCGGCAAGGGCCTGAGCCCCGAAGTTCGGTGTGTAGCCAAGTGTTTTGACTGCGCTGAGGACCCGTTCTCGGGTTTTCTCGGACACCATCTTAGGATTGTTGAGGCACCTCGAAACAGTGGCCGTGGAAACGCCTGCACGCTGCGCAACGTCTTCCAGTGTCGGTGACGCCCGGCTTGGCTCGTCTGGAAATGGTGCCTTCGTCATCTACCTAACTACACTCGTGGCTTTGGCGCTCCATTTGCGCCCTTCGGAATGCGGGGTCAACTAGGGTGTCCTTCTAGGTACAGTGTAAGCGCTTGCAATGCAAAATGTAAGCGCTTACAGTGACCTCGAATCGGAGAAGGGGGGATTTGGCAATGTTCATTTTCGCGGCCATTGCGCTTTTTCTGGCGTTCCTGATCAACGTCGTCGCGGGCGCATTTGGCTACGGCCAATTCCTGGGCGACGTCGGAGAGATGGTGTTGCTGTTCGCGGCATCGCTCGCATTCGTTGTCGTCACGCTTAGGAAAGAGGCGGCTGCAAAATCAAAAAAACAATAAATGACATGACCCATAGGGAGGAAAACATGGATCGTGAAAAGCAGGAATTGACTTCGGCTTCACGCCGGAACTTCTTGAAGCTGGCAGGAAGCGGTAGCTTCACCGCAGCTCTGGTTGCAGGCGCTGCGGGGACCTTGTGGTCCAGCGAGGCCGCGGCACAGACCGCCAAGGAAGAGCGTGAGCGCGAGGATGCAGCGGAATTCACGATGACCCTTGCGACAGCGTATGTCTTGGGTGCGTCGCGCAGCTATCCGATCATGCAGCTGGACCTGAAGGAAAACATCCAGAACGCCACCAATGGCAAGGTCTATGTCAAGCTGGCACCGGGTGGTCAGCTCGGGGCAGGTGGTGCCTTGGTGCAGGCGGTGCAGGCTGGCACCATCCAATGCGCACAGCATTCCCTGTCGAACTTCGCGCCCTATGCGAGCGCGGCTGACCTGATCAACATGCCCTATTTCTGTGGCTCGAACCAGCGCTTCACCAACCTAGTGACCTCGGATGCGTGGAAAGCCGAAGTACACCCCAAGATCGAAGCCGCAGGTTTCAAGGCGCTTTTCTACATCAATATCGACCCACGTGTTGTGGCCGTGCGCAAGGGCGGAAACGCCGTAATCACGCCCGGCGACATGGCGGGGGTCAAGTTCCGCGTGCCCGGCTCGAAAATGCTGCAGCAATACTATCGAATGGTGGGCGCGAACCCGACGCCGGTGGCCTGGGGCGAAACGCCTTCGGCGATCAAACAGGGCGTGGCGGATGCTCTTGACCCGTCGGTTGGGGCGCTCTTTGTGTTTGGTTTCAAGGACATCCTAAGCCATGTCACCTTTACCCAGGCGGTGCCGGACAGCCAGATTTACTCGATGAATCTGGAATGGTTCAATTCGCTACCGGCAGATGTGCAGGAAGGCATTGAGTTCGCCGGCGAGCTGACCTCGCATCAGAACCTGGCCAAGGTTCCATCTGCACGCACCTACGCAATGGCGGAACTGCGCAAAGCAGGTGTCGAGTTCCACAGCCTCAGCGAGGATCAGCTGGCGGAATGGAAAGCCGCTGGTGGGTACCAACTGTCCGATTGGGACGAATTCAAGGTCGAGCTGGCCGGTTCCATGGACAACTTTGCCAAGCTGGAAGAAGCGGCTGGCACGAAAGGGCGCTACTACGTCCACGATGCTTGATACGCCTCGTCGCGTTTCAGGGGCGGCATAGTGACTGGCCGCCCCAAAAATTCTGACGACAACTTGGAAATCCGGCTGCCGGCTGCCCTTGAGGTGCCGGTGAACGGGAGGATTGAATGCAACGAATACTGCAAGAACTGAACCGGAATGCTGAGCGCTGGCTGCTGCTCGTGTTCTACACGATGCTGGTGGCGACGATGTTCATCGAAGTGCTTCGGCGCGAGTTGTTGTCCTATTCCTCGATCTGGGGCGAGGAAATCGTCCGATATTCGTTCATCTACCTCGCGTGGATCGGCGCTGCCGCTGCGGTTCGTGAACGTGGCCATATCCGCATTGACGTGATCATGCACTATGTCAGCCCGCGGATTAAGGCGCTGCTGTATCTCTTTGGGGATTTTGTGATGGTCGCCGTGTCGGTCGTGGCGCTCTATTATTCGTATGAGACAGTCCACGTTTCCGCAAAATTTGGATCTGTGACAGACGGTCTGCGTATCAGCCGCGTCTGGTTCCTGATGGCCGTTCCAATCGGTTTCGCACTGGTTCTGCTTCGCCTCTTCCAATCCATCCTCCGCGACATCGCGGACCTTCGTGCGGGTCGCCCCGTATACGAAGGTGACAAACTGTTCGACTGAGGGGGCTGGACATGCTTTGGAACCAACTCGATCAATCCGTTGTCCTCGGCTGGGATTTTTATGGCCCGGTCATCCTGTTCGTCGTCCTTGTAGCGCTTGCCGTTCCCGTCTGGGCCGCCATCGGTTCGGCCGCGATCCTGATGCTTGTCTGGTCCGGGGCTCTGCCTTTGAGCCTCGTCGGGGAAAAGCTGTTCTCTGGCATAGACTTTTTCGCGCTGACGGCTGTGCCGCTGTTTATCTTAACGGGCGACGTCCTAGTCAGAACCGGGCTCAGTCGAAAATTTCTTGATGTGGCCGAGGCACTAACACAATTCGCCAAGGGTGGCTTTGGATCAGCCACGGTGCTTGTCTGCGGTATGTTCGCCGCGATTTCGGGCTCGGACGCCGCAGGGGCAGCAGCTGTTGGCCGCATGACGATCGACCGACTGGTCGAATCCGGCTACCCCCGGCCTTATGCCTGCGCTCTTGTTGCGGCTGGTGCCTGTACCGGTATCCTTATCCCGCCATCGATCGCCTATATCATCATCGGCCTTGTTTTGGGGATTTCTGCCTCGACACTGTTCCTGGCCGCTCTGATCCCCGGCATCGCGATCCTTCTGTCCATTCTTGCCACCAACATCATCATGAACCGCCTCAAGGGCTGGGAAGGTGGTGGCAACATCAGCATGGGCGAATACTTCTCGCGGCTAGGCAAAGCCCTGAAGTCCGGTTGGTATGCCTTTCTGGTGCCCGGCATCATCTTCTACGGCATCTTTTCAGGTCGTCTGACGCCGACCGAAGCAGGCGCTACAGCCGTGGTGGTGACGATCGTCATGGGGTTCATCCTGCGCACTCTGAGCCTGAGCGATTTTCCCGCGATGCTGGTCAGTTCAGCCAAGGTGAACGGGGTCATTCTGCCAATCATCGCCTTTTCGGCCCCCTTGGCCGAAGCACTGGCCATCATCGGTGTCCCGCAAGGCTTTGTGGCAGCCGCCACCTCGGTCAGTGACGAACCACTTGTCCTTATCCTGATGATGGTCGGCATCCTGATCGCAGCGGGCTGCGTGATGGAGACCACGCCGAACATCGTGATCCTCGCGCCGATCCTGAAGCCTCTGGCGGATGACATCGGCATGAACGAGATCCAGTTCTGCATCATGATGATCACAGCTTTGGGCGTTGGTTTTATCACGCCACCCTTGGGGCTGAACCTTTTCGTGGTCGCAGGAATAACGGGCGAGTCGATCCTGAAGATCGCTTATCGCGCCATTCCGTTCGTCCTGTTCATGCTGATCGTCACCCTGTTCATCGCTTACGTGCCGACGATCTCGACCGTTCTTCTGCCAGATATTTACAAATAGGAAGCAATCAATGCCGAGAGAATATCTCAAAAAAGCGACGCTGACCTCGAAAAGCGATGCTTCAGAAACCAAGAAAATCGTCCGCGACATTCTTGATGAAATTGAGGCTGGCGGGGATGAGGCAGCCATGGCCTACGCCCGGAAGTTCGACAACTACGATGGCGAAATTCTGTTGTCGCCTGAGGCCATTGAGGCTGCGTCGGCCCTTGTGCCCGAAAAGCTGAAGCAGGACATCCAGTTCAGCCACGCCAATGTCAAGAAGTTCGCTGAGGCGCAGTTGGGCACGGTCAAAGACTTTGAAACTGAGGTCGTCCCTGGCTTTATCGCCGGTCAGAAGGCGATCCCGGTGGATGCTGCAGGCTGCTATGTGCCCGGCGGGCGGTATAGCCACATCGCAAGCGCGATCATGACCGTCACAACGGCGAAAGTCGCTGGGTGCAAGCACATCGTCGCTTGCTCGCCGCCGCGTCCTGATGTGGGTATCGCGCCTGCCATCATCTATGCGGCGCATATCTGTGGTGCAGACAAAATCTTGGCCATGGGCGGTGTTCAGGGCGTTGCGGCGATGACGTTTGGCCTGTTTGGCTTGCCCAAGGCCAATATTCTCGTAGGTCCGGGAAACCAGTTCGTGGCTGAGGCGAAGCGGATGCTGTTCGGCCGTGTCGGCATCGACATGATTGCCGGCCCGACCGACAGCCTGATCCTGGCCGACAATACAGCCGATCCGATGGTGGTTGCAGCCGATCTCGTGGGTCAGGCCGAGCATGGTTATAACTCGCCGGTTTGGCTGGTCACCGATGACCGCGCGCTGGCTGAAGAGGTCATGCGGCTGGTGCCAGAGCTGATTGCCGATCTGCCAGAAGTGAACCGCGACAATGCCACCGCCGCCTGGCGCGATTACGCAGAGGTCATCCTTTGCGCGGACCGTGAGGAAATGGCCGCAACATCCGATGCTTATGCACCCGAACACCTGACGGTTCAGGCGGAGGATCTGGAGTGGTGGTTGGATCGCCTCAGCTGCTATGGCTCGTTGTTTTTGGGCGAAGAAACCACCGTGGCATTTGGCGACAAGGCGGCAGGTACAAACCACGTCCTGCCGACCTCTGGGGCGGCCAGCTACACAGGTGGCCTGAGTGTGCACAAGTACATGAAAATCGTGACCTGGCAGCGCGCGACCCGCGAAGGTGCCAAGCCCGTCGCTGAAGCGACCGCGCGGATTGCACGCCTCGAAGGCATGGAAGGCCACGCGCGCACGGCTGACATCCGCCTGAAAAAATACTTCCCGGACGAAGAATTCAACCTGACGGCGCAAGGCTAAAACACTTGTCTTCCTCTCGATTATTCAGCGTTGACGGCCGCGTGGCCGTTGTGACCGGGGCCAGTTCTGGCCTCGGACAACAAGCGGCAACGATCTTGGCAAACTCTGGCGCAAAGGTGGTGGGCGTTGCCCGCCGCGCCGACGCCTTGGCAAGCTGGGCCGATGAGATGGGCGGAAACGTTGCCGTCCTCGCTGGCGATGTGGCCGATCTTGAAAACCAACCGGAGCTGGTGCGCGAAATAGCGGCTCCGTTCGGCGCGCCAGATATTCTTGTTCATGCTGCGGGCCTCAACCCCAGACTGCCAGCCGAGGACCTGTCACCAGACATTTGGAACGCGACCCTCGCAGTCAACTTGTCCGCCCCGTTCTTCCTGAGCCAGGCTTTCGTCCCGGCCATGAAGGCAAAAGGCTGGGGACGGATCCTCAATTTTACGTCGCTGCAATCCTTTCGGGCCTTTCCAAACGGGCTGCCCTATGGGGCGTCAAAGGGCGGCGTGGCCCAAATGACCCGCGCCATGGCCGAAGCGTGGTCGTCTGCGGGGATCAATGTGAATGCAATTGGTCCGGGCTTTTTTGAGACCGAACTGACTGCGGCGGTCTTTGCTGATCCCGAACGGGCCGAACGTAACGCAGCTCAAACTTGCATTGGCCGCAACGGGGCGCTCGGAGATCTCGATGGGCCTCTGCTCTTTCTGTGTTCAGAAGCCTCTCGCTACGTGACCGGCCAAATCCTGATGCTGGATGGAGGGTTCACCGCCAAATGAAAGCTCTTGTTTATACAGAAGTTAAAGCCCTGTCTTACGAAGAGACCAGGGACCCAACCCCACAGCTGGGCGAGGCGCTGATCCGGGTGGAAAGCGTGGGCATCTGTGGCTCGGACATGCATGCCTATCTGGGTCACGACAACCGTCGCCCGGCCCCTCTTATCCTTGGGCACGAAGCGGCTGGCACCATCGTTGGCGGACCTCGCGCAGGTGAGCGTGTGACGATCAACCCTCTGGTCAATTGCGGTGCATGTCCGGCCTGTGTTTCCGGACGTGAAAACCTGTGTCCGACGCGGCAGATCATCTCGATGCCCCCGCGCGAGGGCGCTTTCGCTGAGCTTGTACGCATCCCCGAAGCCAATTTGGTCACGGTTCCTGACGATGTTTCACTGGCCAAGGCAGCACTGGCCGAACCCATCGCCGTCGGCTGGCATACGGCCCGACTTGGCGTTGAGGCGCTGCATCCATCGGAACCTCGCCACGCGCTTGTCATTGGTGGTGGCGCAATTGGAGTGGCCGCCGCTTTGTCCCTGCAAGCGATGGACTTTGAGGAAGTTATAATCGTCGAGAGAAATGACATCCGCCGAGAATACCTCTCCTCCACCTGCGGGATGCAAGTCGCCAAGGAGGTTCAGGGCGAGTTCCCTGTTGTTGTCGACGCTGTCGGATTTGCGGCAACAAGGGCGGCTGCTTCTGCAGCTGCCAAGCCGGGAGGTGTGGTTCTGCATATCGGCCTGGGTGAAGACACAGGCGGTCTAGATGTGCGTCGCATGACCCTGCAAGAGATCACCTTTATCGGCACCTACACCTATACCGCGCAAGATTTCCGCGACACCGCCGCCGCCATGTTCGAGGGCAGGCTGGGCGCACTGGACTGGGTGGAAAGTCGCCCGTTGTCAGATGGCGCGCATGCCTTCGAAGACATTCTGGCAGGGCGAGTCGCGGCCCCGAAAATCATTCTAAAACCTGACGCCTGAGGAGACTACAAATGGCTGAAATCCCCCACTTGCTCGTCCACGAACATGCCGACAATGTCGGTGTTGTCGTGGTCGAGGGCCTGACGGCCGGCACCGATATGCTGGTCTGCGTGACTCATGACAATTCGACCTTCCGCCTGACATCGGGCGCTGATGTACCGATCGGCCACAAGATCGCGCTGAAAGACTTCAAGGACGGAGATACCGCGATCAAATACGGCGAGGACATCGGCAAGATCATCGCCGACATTCACAAGGGTGGCCACGTCCACACACACAACTGCAAAACAAAGCGCTGGTAAGGAGTCCTCTTCATGGCACTCGATTTCAAAAATATGTCTGTGCATGCTTACCGTCGTGAAAATGGTCGTGTCGGCGTTCGAAACCACGTGGTTATCCTGCCGGTCGACGATATCTCGAACGCGGCGTGCGAAGCCGTTGCCAATAACGTCAAAGGCACACTGGCAATCCCGCATGCCTATGGCCGCTTGCAGTTTGGCGCGGATCTGGAGCTGCACTTCCGGACCATGATTGGCACCGGGGCGAACCCGAATGTGGCCGCTGTTGTCGTGATCGGCATTGAGCCCGGTTGGACCAAACGAATTGCCGATGGCATTCGCGAAACTGGCAAGCCGGTCGCTGAATTCTCGATCGAGCAGAAAGGGGACTTTGAAACCATCCGTCAGGCCAGCTGGGCCGCTAAGGAATTCGTGCATCTGACCTCGGAATACCAGCGCGAAGAGTGTGCGCTGAACGAACTTTGGATCTCGACCAAATGCGGTGAATCCGACACCACCACCGGTCTGGGGTCCTGCCCGACGGTTGGCAATATGTACGACAAGCTGCTACCCGAAGGCATCACCGGCTTCTTTGGCGAGACTTCCGAGATTACCGGCGCTGAGCACATCTGTCAGAAACGCGCGATCAACGAAGAAGTGGGCGAGCGCTGGTACAAGATGTGGAAAGCCTATCAGGACGACGTGATCTTTGCGCATCAAACCGATGACCTTTCGGACTCCCAGCCGACCAAAGGCAACATCGAAGGCGGTTTGACCACGATTGAGGAAAAAGCCTTGGGCAACCTCGAGAAGATCGGTCGGACCTCGCAATACATCGACATCCTCGATGCCGCCGAAGCGCCAAGCTCAGGCGCGGGGCTGTACTTCATGGACAGTTCCTCGGCCGCGGCGGAGTGTGTGACTCTAATGGCGGCCGGTGGCGCTGTCATCCACACCTTCCCCACGGGTCAAGGCAATGTGGTGGGCAACCCGATTGTTCCGGTTATCAAGATCACCGCGAACCCTCGGACCGTGCGTACGATGGGCGAGCACGTGGACGTCGACGTGTCGGGTATCCTGCGCAGGGAACAGACCATTGACGAAGCGGGCGATGCACTGATCGACATGATCCGCCGCACTGCCAACGGCCGCAACACAGCCGCCGAAGCGCTTGGCCATCGCGAATTCTCGATGACCAAGCTTTATCGCAGCGCCTAGATCTGGCAGGGGCGGCGCCAAGGTGCCGCCCCACCCAAAGACAAAACCATGGCACATATGGATAACATCAGCCTTTCCGAGGCCAAGGCCCTCATTTCGGGTGCATTGATGGCTCAGGGGGTTTCTAAGGAACACTCTGAGTCCGTCGCCAACGCGCTGGTGGCGGCTGAAGCCGAAGGTCAGGCGGGTCACGGGTTTTCGCGCCTCGGGGACTATGTCGCGCAGGTGCGTAGCGGAAAGATAAACCGGGACGCAAACATTACTTCTCGCCTGACTAGTCAAACTGCGATCTCCACTGACGCCGATTTCGGTTTTGCGTACCCGGCGCTGGATCATGCCATCTCACAGGGCATAAGCGTGGCGCGTTCATACGGCACGGCAACGATGTCGGTCAAAAACTCACATCATGCGGGGGCGTTGTCGGTGCAGGTCGAAAAACTCGCCGCAAAGGGCCTTGTGGGCTTGATGTTTGCCAATGCCCCTCCTGCAATCGCCCCTTGGGGCGCCGCGATCCCGGTTTTTGGCACCAACCCCATCGCCTTTGCAGCCCCGCGACGCGATGCGCCGCCGCTGGTGATAGACTTGGCGCTTTCGAATGTTGCGCGCGGCAAGGTCATGCACGCCAAAAAGACAGGCCAGCCCATCCCACCGGACTGGGCCTTTGACAAAGACGGCAAGCCCACAACCGACCCAGCCGCCGCATTGGCTGGTTCCATGGCCCCCGCCGGAGGGGCAAAGGGAACCGTGCTCGCCTTGATGGTCGAGGTTCTTGCGTCGGTTTTCACCGGTGCAAACCCCAGCTTAGGCGTGGCTTCGTTTTTTGACGCAGAGGGGCCTTCTCCGGGATCCGGGCAGTTCCTGATTGCCATGTTCCCAAGCAATCTGGGCTCCTTCACGGATCGTCTCGAAATGGTGCTGACGGCCATCGACGGCCTCGAAGGCGCACGGCTTCCGGGGGATCGGCGGGCAGAGTCGATCAGCCGCGCGCAGGCGCATGGCATAGTGGTTCCCGGTCAATATCTTGATCTGGCTCGCGAACTCGCGCGCGCAAATGTCTGAGGCCGCCAAGATGATCGTTTCCCTCAGCACTGACGCCACAAACGCCCCCTAAATCGACAAAGGAACCGACTATGTACAAGCACATTCTGATCCCGGTCGCTCTGGACCACGAAGGCGTTGTCGCCAACAAAATCGCCGCTGGGCGCCGTCTGCTTGCCGAAGACGGCCGGATGACCTTGCTGACAGTGCTGGAAGACATACCCGGTTTCGTCGCCGAATTCGTGGAGTCGAAACCCGAGAACCACCTGACAGCGCGTATCAAGGACGAACTGGATCGCCTTGCGAGCGGCGCGGACGACATCTCGACCGAAGTCATCACCGGCAAACCGGGCCTGAAAGTGGCTGAATATGCCCGTGAAAACCATGTTGATTTGGTTATTGTCGGTTCTCACAAACCCGGCGTTCGGGACTATCTTCTGGGCTCGACGGCGTCGCGCATTTCACGCCGCGCGCCGTGTTCGGTCTTCATCCTTCGATGAGGGGCAAGGGGTCTCAGACCCTCAAAAGACCCGGTACTGTCCGTCCGGACAAAGAGACGCGGCTGTTGCTTGGCCAGAGCGACGGAACAAACCTGAGCGAGCAGCCCTATGATCGGCGCCGTTTGTCTTACGCGTCCACATTCAGCAACCCGGTTCAACGATGGGCAATCAAAGCGATCGAGTTGGCTACAAGCAAGCTCCATTTGTTGCGTCGCATCCGAAAATTCGAGGCAATGGGCGTGCCCGCTGGGCAACCCTTCTGGGGGCAGGCCCTCAAGGTGATGGGCATCGCGCTGCAAACGCCCGATGAAGAAATTCGTCAAATCCCGAGCAAAGGGCCCGTAGTGGTTGTCGCCAATCACCCGCACGGACTTGTCGACGGCATGATCCTGGCCGAACTGATCGGTCAGGTCCGAACCGACTATAAAATTCTAACGCGGTCTCTGCTGACGGGTGTGGTTGAGATTGACCAGTTCATGATCCCAGTGCCCTTCGATCATGAACCCGACGCTCTTGAAAAGAGCCTGGAAATGCGCCGAAAAGCTATGGAGCATCTTGCAAACGGAGGGTTGATCGCATTGTTCCCTTCCGGGGTTGTTGCCTCGTCGGACAGTTGGTGGGGGCCTGCGGTCGAACGCGAATGGAATCCCTTTACAGCCAAACTTATCCAGCGCTCTGGCGCTACAGTTGTCCCCATTCGCTTTCCCGGACGCAACAGTCGCGCATATCAAATCGCCAGCAATGTCTCCGCCACACTGCGCCAAGGGTTGCTTTTGTACGAGGTGCGGCATGCCTTGGATAAACCCCAGCGACCGATCGTCGGTGACCCTATTGAGAGAGACGAAATTGATGAACGGGCTGGCAATCCTCGGGAACTGCTCGAGTTTCTAAGACGGCGCACTGTCTCTTTGACCAGTTGATACTGATCTCCAGTAGAGCCAACTAAAAAGAGAGCAGTTCAGGCAGGCGTGACTGTTAAGTTCCTACAACTATTGCTCATTGCGCCCTAAATATAACGTTTGGTTCATGGGCTAGGACGACATGCAGTTTGTTCTGCATTGTGGTCTGCGCTTTTGCCGCAAACAGAGCTTCAAATAGAAAGAAAATCGACTGCGTAGACCACGACCACTTCTAGAAACCTAGGTCATGCCCGGCCATATTTGACGACCCCGTTTCGGCCAATAGTGCCGAAATTTGTCACGCAAAGAAGGAGCGCTAAGAAAACAGGTTTTGCTTTAGGTTTGAGCATGCTTGCAGCTCCAAAGGCTTCCAAAGTTGTCAAACCGATGCTTTTCCTATTGGCCTCAACGTAGGTTCTCATTTCTGCTCATCTGGGATTGCGCCTGTCATCCGCCTTGGTGATCAAACAAATTCTATGTTAGGGAAAGGCGCGCTCTGGTTCTTGAAGTGCAAATCAAATTAGAACGACGATTCCAACAAAGGGAGAAATTAAATGTTTGAAAACAAAAGAACTGTTCGTGCGCCTGATGGCCGTCTGATCACCATCGATCAATCCGGAGTTTTTGCTCAACCTGAAACCAATTCTTCACATCGCCACTCTGCGATCGCTGCCGAAAACGTATGCCACGGTGACCCTTCGCAGGTCGGTGCCAAGATTGACCCCGGTCAGCATGGAGCCAAAATTGACCCGTCTCAGCTGGGTGCAAAGATTGATCCGGGCCAAATTGGTGCCAAGATTGACCCGGGCCAACACGGAGCCAAAATTGACCCGTCTCAACTGGGAGCAAAGATTGATCCGGCCCAAGTCGGGGCGAAGATTCAACCAACTGCTTAGAGCCAGTCAAAGCAACGTATGTGAGTGTTGGCTCATGCCTTTGAGCCAACATTCGTGTCGCGCAGTATGAATCTTCATTGCGCGCACTGATAGGTTGTTCCCAGTCGCGTGAGAACTTGGTTTGAAACAATATTTTGATGGGACACATCGCATTCGCTCGCCCAAGCAGACGGTTGAGCTATTGCGGGACCTGTTTCCGGTTTTTGGCATTACGCGTATAGCGGATGTCACGGGGCTTGATCGTGTTGGGCTACCGACAACCGTCGTATGCAGGCCAAACTCGCGATCAATGGCCGTTTCTCAAGGGAAGGGCGTGACATATGACGCTGCGGTCGCTTCTGCCGTGATGGAGTCCATCGAGATTTTCCACGCAGAACGCATTGTGGCTCCTGTCATACTCGCGAGCCTAGAAGATATCAGATACACACACAGCGTTTTGCCCGTTGATCTGTTGCCGCTTAGCAATGAGGTGGAGTTTGATCCTTTCTCGCCAAACCTCTGGATCGAAATGCAACTATTGACGGGTTCCGGAAATGTGTGGGTTCCCTACGAATTGGTTCATACAAACTACACGCGCCCTCTGCCACCCGGGAGCGGGTTCTTCCTGTCGAGTTCGAACGGTCTGGCCTCGGGCAACTCACTTTCCGAGGCAAAGTTGCATGGCTTGTGTGAGGTGATTGAACGGGATGCTGTTGCGCTATGGTCGCATTTGCCGTGGCCGGAACGAGATGCGCGTCGGATTGATCAACGGACTATAGAAGATCTCGGTTTGTGCCAGACCCTACGCAAGTTCAAAGACGCCGACATAAGTTTGGCGATTTGGGACGTTACGACGGAGATCGGCGTGCCCGCCTACTTGGTATGGGCATGTGAAAACGGAAACGTGCCGGTACTTCTCTCGCGCCCATCTGTCGGCGCAGGGTGCCACCCGTGTCGGCAGATCGCACTCTCTCGCGCTCTGACAGAAGCTGCGCAGGAACGGCTGACATTGATCACGGGCGCGCGTGATGATCTGCACTCGGACTATTACTCGGAGATGAAGTTCCAAGAAACGATTGCCCGACCTGGATGCCTGAGTTTTGACTCCAGGCAGTCGTATGAAAGCAAATCTCCCGAGGGAGATCTTGTTTGGCTCAAATCGCGGTTGACTGCAGCTGGACTAGACGGTGCCTGCTTCATCGACATTACAGCCGACTATGTCTCCGATCACATCGCAGTTGTACGGGTGCTCGTCCCCGGGTTGGAGGGGCCACATGATGACCCACGCTACACGCCGGGCTCGCGTGCGCAAAACGCATCAGAGTTGATGCAATGACCGTTTTTGTTTTCTGCGGCCCCACCATTCACGAAAGTGAAGCCAAACAGATTTTAGCGGCTGAGTATCTGCCGCCGGCGGCTCAGGGGGATGTATTGAATGCGGTGTCGCGAAAGCCACGCGCCATAGGAATAATTGACGGCTATTTTCAGTTCACACCCTCCGTGCTGCACAAGGAAATACTCTGGGCGCTTGATCAAGGAATACACGTGTTCGGCAGCTCCAGCATGGGCGCGTTGCGGGCGGCGGAACTGCATAGTTTTGGCATGAAAGGGGTCGGCCGCATCTTTGAGGAATACCGCGACGGTCGATTAACGCGTGACGACGAGGTCGCCTTGAATCACGGACCTGCCGAACTGAAATACCCGTCTCTATCAGAGCCGCTTGTAAACATCAGAGCAACGCTAGAGGTTGCTTCGGAAAACAAAGTCATTTCCCAAGAAACGGCCGATAAGCTCCTGAATCTAATGGATCAAGAGTATTTCTCCAACCGCTCGTACAAACATATGCTGCACCTCGGCGAACAGCACAGTGTGCAAGCCGATGAATTGCTTCGGCTTGAGCGATGGCTTGAGAGCAACACGGTCAATCAGAAGAAAATTGATGCGATCGAAATGCTTCATTCTATGGACACATTTTTACGCGAAACACCTTTTCCGTTCACTGCGCGCTTTCGGCTGGAACGAACATCAATATTTGATCAGCTCACATCATGATAGCTCGCCTCAAACCATCGCAACTCTACGCCAATGGTCCAGCTTACTTTGCGCTTGGCGTGTTTTTTATGTCTGCGATGGATGCGGTCGCCAAGGTGCTTTCCGGGACGTATTCCGGCCTTCAGATCATCTTGTTTGAAAGCGCCTTTGGCCTTTTGTTCTTCCTTTTGTTCATTGCGCCTCGAAACTGGAGATCCTTGGCTTCACCAAGATGGCCGCTATTGATGGCCAGAGGGGTGCTGACCCTAGGCACAATGTACTTTTTCATTTCCGGTCTTCAAAACTTGCCGCTTGCCGAAGTGACCATGATCTTCATGGTCGCGCCTATCTTTTCGATGGTCTTGTCTTCACTTGTGTTTCGAGAACATCCCGGGCTTCAACAACTACTTGCACTCGTTTCAGGCGCTATGGGCGCTTTACTTTTGATACGCCCGCCGGGCCTAGGTCTTAACGTGGCAGCCTTTTTTCCATTGGCGGCGGCGTTGTGTAGCGCACTCGGCTTAATCACGGCGCGTGCCCTTTCAAGACGGGATACACCTGAAGCAATCGCTGGATATGAGTATCTCATGGTCTTTGCCGCAGCCGCTGTTTTGGTTCCCTATGGGAGCTACGTTCCAGGCTCTTCCGACCTCTGGCTCGTTGGCTTGCTGGGTGTTTGTGGCGCTTTGTGTGTGTATTTCAGAACGTCAGCATGTTCCTTCTCACCAATTAGTACGCTGGCCTCGATTGAGTATTCCGGAATGCTCTGGGCAGTATTCTTCGGATATTTGATCTGGAATACCTTGCCCGATTTGTGGGGCTGGATAGGCGCTGGCCTCATCACAATTGGCGGTCTTTTGGCCAACAAAACCAAAGAGAGCGCAACTCTTGTCTAAAGATAGGATTTTTGGCGAAAGCCGCCTTTTCGTATATGAACCGGGGCAGACATATACTAACCTGCGTGACCTTATCCCATGGTGACAAGCGACTGGTAAGTCAGGCTTGCGATTTGCCCGTATAGAAATCAGTCAATTCTTCCGCCAGCGATTTGTAGAGTTGATGCACGTCTTCGATTTCCGGAACTTCTAGCTGATCGATCCTTTCCAGAAATGGGCAGTTCACAACGCTGATTGCCTTCCCTTCGTGGTCCAGCACAGGGTAGGCGAGGTTCGTCACCCCAACCGCTGTGGCTGATGGCATTTGCTCATAACCCCACTCGCGTATGCGGGCAACATGCTCCTTGAATTCAACGACGTCCAATTCCGGCTCACCTTGCGCCAGCCTGTGATTCTCCAGCAGGTCGTCGAGGTCGGCGTCACTGCGAAACGCTGCAAGAACACGGCCGGTGCCAGTATTCCCAAGGCCAATCACGGTTCCGACGCGCAACGCCAAGCCCCAGTTCCCGGGTGAGGCGATCGAAGCGACAACAACTATGTCTCCATTGCTCTCCATACCCATATGGCAGGATTGCCAGGCCTTTCGCGTTACGGCCCGCATTTTGGGTGTCGCCATCTCAAGTAACCGCTCGACCGGAGGATACCTTTGGGAAATCGCAAACATTTTCAGGCTGAGCGAATAGAGATCATCGCCAGAGGACCGGATCACATAACCGCGTCGCACCAGTGTGGACAACATCCGGTAAATTTCGCTCTGGGACCGATCCAGAGCGCGTGCAATGTCGCCTTGTGCCAGGCCGTCGGCATGCAGCGATAGCAACTCGATGATGTCCAAACCCTTCTCTAGGGCAGGGGCACGATATTTCTCTGAAGTTGCCGACACGTATTCCTCCCAATTCGCGCTTGCGGGCGAATGTGTGAGCAAAGTGCCTTGAATGCGCAGTGGATGTCAATATTGATTTATATGTGAATAGATGTTTTACATACGAAAAAGATGGCACACGAGAGTCGCCAAAAAAGAACTAAGGGAGAAGCAAGTGATGAATTCGTATTGTAATATTAGTAGCTTGCTTGAAAGCTGCGCTGTTTTGCGTGCTGGGGCAACGCATGCCGAATCGAACTGTGGATCGTTCGTCGAAGCTGCAGAAAATACACGGCTTTGCGTATGATCACGGGGCTCGAAGATATCTCCGATGGCAAGATTTGTATCAGCAGTCGGGTGGTCAACGACCTGCCTCCGTGTGAAAGTAACATCGCGATGATGTTCCAGAACGACGCGCTGTACCCATATATGACTGTGCGCGAGAATCTGGGCTTCACGCTGCAGATCGCCAAGCGCCCCGAGGCCGAAATTACCAAGGTCGTGACCGAGGTCGCGGCGATCCTTGAGCCGGACGAATTGATGGGCGACAAACCAGCGGAACTGACCGGTGGTCAGCGCCAGCGCGTCGCCAATACCATCGTCTACGTGACCCACGATCTGGTTGAGGCGATGACGCTGGACGACCACATCGTTCTGAAGGATGCGCTCACGGTCCCGGCCTCGGCACGCGATCATGTAAGCGCGGGACATGTGGTTCAATTCGGCTGCCGCGCCGACAATCTCACGCAAGTCGGCCACGCGGTCGAGGAAAAGGGCGCTTTGGTCGATCTGGAGCTCCCGGTTGCACTGGAAGAACCGTTGGGCATCGAAACCTTTATGTTTGCCGGGCTGGCGGGGGTCGAGGTTCAGGCCAAGACGTTCAATCCGCACCAGGTGGAGCAGGGTGAGACGCTGCCATTCCATCTGGTTCTCGACAAATGCCACGTCTGCGACGCGGCCACCGGCGAGGCGCTGAGAGGGTAAGCAACCATGGCCACCATCACCCATATCGAACTGCGCATGATCGACCTGATCCCAAAGGTGAAACGGGTCGATGCCATTCAGTCCTTTGTCAGTCAGGAAACGCCCATTGTGACCGTGACCGACAGCGACGGGGCAAAGGGTGTGGGCTATTGCTATACCATCGGCACCGGCGGCCCGTCGGTTATGGCGCTGCTTGAAAAAACGCTGGCACCCGCTCTGATCGGGCGCGATGCGGACCGGATCGAAGGCATCTGGCGCGATCTGTTGTTCCTGACACATGCGACGGCGGTGGGGGCGATCACTTCGCTTGCTTTGGCCGCGATTGATACCGCTCTTTGGGATTTGCGCTGCCGCAAACAAGGGCTGCCGCTGTGGAAAGCCGCGGGGGGATCGCGGGATCGCGTCCCGCTCTATTCGACCGAGGGCGGTTGGCTGCATCTGGACACACAGGCCTTGGTCGATGACGCGCTGTCGATGCAGGGGCAGGGGTTCCGTGGCTCGAAAATCAAGATCGGGCGCGACCAACTAAGCGAGGATGCTGCCCGTTTGGCTGCGGTGCGTGAAGCGGTTGGGCCGGGATATGAAATCCTAACCGATGGCAATCAGGGCTTTACCCTGTCCGAAGCGATCCGCCGAGCTCAGGTTTTGGAAGACTATAGTATCGCCTGGTTCGAGGAGCCTCTACCCGCGGATGACGTCGCAGGCCATGCCGAACTGTCGCAACGGACCTCGGTGCCGATAGCCGTCGGCGAAAGCATATACTCGCTGAGCCAGTTCAAGGACTATTTACACGCGGGTGCGGCCAGTATTGTGCAGGTTGATGTGGCGCGGATCGGAGGCATTACCCCATGGTTGAAAGTGGCGCATCTGGCCGAGGCGTATAACGTCATGGTCTGCCCGCATTTTTTGATGGAACTGCATCTGCCACTGGTCTGTGCGATACCAAATGCAAAATGGCTGGAATACATCCCACAACTCGACAGCGTTACGACGGACGCGATACGCATTGAGGATGGGCTTGCCTTTCCGTCAGATGTGCCCGGGCTTGGTATCGCGTGGGACTGGCAGGCAATCACTGCCCAGTCCACGCCGATGGAGATCAGGGAGGGCGCATGATGCAAGGTATGGCCATGGTGATCGCAGCGAAGCCCAAAAAGCTATACGAATACAAGCGTCTGCACGCTGCCTTCTGGCCGGATGTGCTGGCTCAGATCGCCAAAAGCAATATCCGCAACTACACGATCATTTTGCGTCAACCCGAGAACCTGCTGTTTGGGGACTGGGAATATCACGACACCGATTTCAAAGGGGATATGGCCGTATGGCGCAAGACCCCAAAACGCGGGAATGGTGGAGTTTCACCGACCCTTGCCAAAACCCTCTGCCCAGCCGCGCCGAAGGCGAGCAATGGGCTCCCATGATTGAAGTATTCCATACGGATTGAGGACGACATGACCAAACCACAGGGCCGTCTGGCCGGAAAGAAAGCACTGATAACCGCAGCAGGGCAGGGCATTGGACGCGCCAGCGTCGAAAAATACGTGGCCGAAGGCGCGCAGGTGATTGCCTGCGACATCAACGATGCAACTCTTGCGGAACTGGCTGCGATCGAGGGTGTGACGGCTCTGAAACTGGACGTCACCGATGCAGAGGCTGTAGCCGAGGTCGTTGCAACCACCGGAGCGCTGGACGTTTTGTTCAACTGCGCAGGGTTCGTTGGGGCTGGTTCGATCCTCGAATGCGACGATGACCAGTGGGATTTCAGTTTTGATCTGAACGTCAAGGCGATGTACCGGCTAGCCAAGCTGGTTCTGCCCGGCATGTTGGAGAATGGCGGTGGTTCGATCATCAACATGTCTTCGGTCGCGTCGTCGATCAAAGGCGTGCCGAACCGCTTTTCGTACTGCGCGTCCAAAGCGGCCGTGATTGGCCTGACGAAATCGATCGCGGCCGACTTCATCACGCAGGGCATCCGCTGCAACGCGATCTGCCCTGGCACCGTAGATAGCCCCAGCCTACACGACCGCCTGCGCGCGACCGGCGACTACGAGCAGGCGATGAAAGACTTCATCGCGCGCCAGCCCATGGGCCGTATCGGTCACGCAGACGAGGTTGCCGCCTTGGCCGTCTATCTGGGCAGCGATGAGACCGCATTCACCACCGGACAGACCTTCGCCATCGATGGCGGCTGGACCGTTTGATCAGGGAGATTTGAGATGAAACTGCTGCGTTACGGTCCGGTCGGACAAGAAAAACCCGGCCTTATGGATGAAAATGGCATGATCCGCGATTTGTCGGGTGTCATTGACGATATAGCGGGCGACGCGTTGTCCGATGCCGGGCTTGATGCCTTGCGCGCGTTGAATGTGGATGCTCTGCCCGAGGTCGAAGGTACCCCCCGTATCGGCGCCTGCGTCGGTCAGGTGGGTAAGTTCATCTGCATCGGCCTGAACTATGCCGACCACGCCGCCGAAAGCGGCATGGCCCTGCCCGAGGAGCCGGTGATCTTTTTCAAGGCCACCTCAGCCATCATTGGGCCAGACGACATGGTCGAAATCCCGCGCGGATCGGTCAAAACCGATTGGGAAGTCGAACTGGGCGTGGTGATCGGCAAACACACCAAATACGTCTCCGTCGAGGAGGCGCTGGACCACGTCGCGGGCTATTGCGTGGTCAACGACCTGTCGGAACGCGACTTCCAGCTGCACCGCTCGGGCCAGTGGGTCAAGGGCAAGTCCGCCGACACGTTTGGCCCCATCGGCCCATGGCTGGTGACGCGTGATGAGGTGTCGGACCCGCAGAACCTGCCGATGTATCTTGAGGTGAACGGGCACCGGTATCAGGACGGCTCGACAAAAACGATGCATTTTGACGTAGCAACCGTGATCTCGCACTTGTCGCAATTCATGTCACTGCAACCCGGCGATGTGATCTCAACCGGAACGCCTCCGGGCGTGGGTATGGGGCAGGACCCGCAAACCTATCTGAAACCCGGCGACCGGATGGAGTTGGGGATCGAAGGTTTGGGCGTTCAGCGCCAAACCGTTGAGGCGAGCAAATGACCCAGATAACCGGCATTCGCACCGAGGACTTGCGGTTCCCGACCTCGGACAATCTGGATGGCTCAGATGCGATGAACCCTGATCCCGACTACTCCGCCGCCTATGTGGTGCTGGAAACTGACGGCGCGCATGAGGGTCACGGACTGACCTTCACTATTGGCCGCGGCAATGAGATCTGTGTAGCCGCGATCGAAGCCCTCGGTGCGTTGGTAAAAGGGCTGGAACTGGACTGGATCATCGAAGATATGGGCCTGTTCTGGCGTCATATCACCGGTGACAGCCAGCTGCGCTGGATTGGTCCCGACAAGGGGGCGATCCACCTAGCGACTGGTGCGGTCGTGAACGCGGCTTGGGATCTATGGGCCAAAGAGGCGGGCAAACCCGTCTGGCAATTGGTCAGCGAGATGAGCCCCGAAGAGATCGTGCGCCTGATCGACTTCCGCTATCTGACCGATGCGATCACTCCGGATGAGGCGCTGGCGCTGCTTCGCGCCGCTGAACCGGGCAAAGCGGAGCGTATCGCCAAACTGAAGGCCGAGGGCTATCCCTGCTACACGACCTCGGCGGGCTGGCTGGGCTATCCCGACGACAAGCTGCGCCGCCTGTGCCATGAGGCCTAGGAGGCGGGCTTTACTCATACTAAGTTCAAAGTTAGCCGCGATCTGGACGACGACATTCGCCGCCTGACCATCGCACGTGAAGTATTGGGCGAAGACATTAACATCATGATTGACGCCAATCAGGTGTGGGAGGTCGATCAGGCGATCCACTGGGTCAAGGCCCTGTCCTTTGCGCGCCCCTTCTTCATTGAAGAACCCACAAGCCCTGATGACGTTTTTGGCCACAAGACGATCCGCGAGGGCGTCGCACCGGTCAAAGTAGCGACCGGCGAGATGTGCCAGAACCGGATCATGTTCAAGCAGTTCATCAAGGAAGGCGCGATCGACATCGTTCAGATCGACAGCTGCCGAATGGGAGGGCTGAACGAGGTGCTCGCTGTCATGCTGATGGCGGCGAAATACGATCTGCCGGTTTGGCCCCATGCCGGGGGTGTGGGCCTGTGCGAATACGTCCAGCATATGTCGATGATCGACTACGTCGCGATCTCGGGCGAGAAGGACAGCAAGCGGATCGAGCATGTCGATCACCTGCATGAGCACTTTATCGACCCCTGCGCGGTGAAGAACGGAGCCTATTTGGCGCCGGAGCAGCCCGGGTTCTCGATCGAGATGAAACCCGACAGCATCAGAGAATTTCGGTTCCTGCCCCCAATGGCAGCGGAATAAACCCCTATGGCCTGCCTCTAATAAAAACATCAATCGAGCTGCGCTTTACCCGACCTGAAGAAGATACAAAACGTTCTACTTTGGGAATACGGCCTTTGAGGCCGCCTGTTTGTTTTGCTTGCTGCAACCGAGGCTCTGGCGCAACGCCGGATTACTGCAAGAATCTTTGACCCGCTGTAAACCAACCATTCCACCGCCCAAGAACTAGTTTAAATACCCGAAGCATACCACTACGGAAGGGTGATTGAGTGGTCATGGGGCTAAACCGAAACCTTTAAAGCGAACTGGCCAAGACGCTTCGATGGACTCGCCTTAGTCGCCTCTAACGTATTTATCGCGCAGGGCTTTTACGAACGTGGAACGAACTACAGTTAAACCTACGTTGCATTGCGTGATCAGGTAAAGGCATCTCTTCATGCGGCCACGAACATATCTTTGTACCGGTCACGTAGGACGTTCTTTTGAACCTTTCCCATGGTGTTGCGGGGAAGCTCATCCATCAGGATCAACTTCCGGGGGTGTTTGAACCGCGCGAGGCTGTTGCACACAGCAACCTGCATCTGTTCAAGGTTGGGCGTCTCGCCCGGTTCCGCGACAATCACACCAAGAACCGTTTCACCGAAGTCCGGGTGGGGTACGCCGACGACGGCGCTTTCAAACACGCCGGGTTGTTCATCGAGCACCAGTTCAATCTCCTTGGGGTAGATGTTGTAGCCGCCTGAGATGATCAGGTCCTTGTTTCGGCCCACGATCTGGACATAGCCCTTTTCATCGATCCGGCCCAAATCGCCGGTGATGAAAAAACCGTTTTCGCGTAGCTCGGCGGCAGTTTTTTCCGGCATTTGCCAATAGCCTTTGAATACGTTTGGTCCGCGCACCTCGATCTCTCCGATCTCGCCATTGGGCAGGGCGTTGCCGTCAGAGTCGCAGATTTTCAGTTCAACCCCGGGCAGCGGCACGCCAACGGTGCCTGCGCGACGCTCCCCTTCATAGGGGTTTGACGTATTCATGTTGGTTTCAGTCATGCCATAGCGTTCGAGTATGCGGTGACCGGTACGCTGTTCGAACTGCACATGCGTTTCCGCCAGCAAAGGCGCGGAACCGGAAACAAACAGGCGCATGTGTTCGGCCAGTTCCCTTGTGAACCGATCGTCATCCAACAGGCGGGTGTAGAAAGTGGGCACGCCCATCATTGTAGTGGCCTGAGGCATCTGACGGATAACCTCGTCCAGATCGAACTTAGGCATGAAAAAAATGCTACTGCCCGCAGCCAGTGACACGTTAGTTGCCACAAACAGTCCGTGAGTGTGAAAGATCGGCAGCGCGTGCAGCAGCACGTCGTCGGATGTGAAACGCCATTCTTCGACGAGCGTTTCGGCATTCGACAACAGGTTGTTCTGGGTCAACATCGCGCCTTTGGACCGGCCCGTGGTGCCCGATGTGTAAAGAAACGCCGCCAAATCCTCGCCGTCCCGATCGACTGTGTCGAAACTGATAGGCATAGCCGATGCCTTTTCCATCAGGCTACCGCTGCCATCCGCGTTCAGGGTCTCTACGCGCGCGCTCAGTTGCGCGCCAATGGGGGCAAGTTTCTCTTCACTTTTGGCGTCACAGACAATCAGCGAGGCACCGCTGTTTTCAATAAAGTAGGTCAGCTCATCGACGGTATAGGCGGTATTCAAGGGTAAAAACACCAGGCCGGCCTGCGCGCAAGCGGCATAGAGGGCCAGCGCTTCTGCTGATTTCTCGATCTGCGCCGCAACCCGGTCGCCGGGCTTTAGGCCTAACTGTGTGGTCAGGTGGGCGATCTGCGCTGCGGTGCTTAAAAAGTCCTGATGCGTTATCACCGAACCGTCGAGCAGATGCAAAAAAGGTGTGTCTTTGCCGGCGTGAGCGCCGAACAAACCGTCATAGAGAGGATTGGCCATAGGGATTACCTTTCCTGTGTCGATGTGAGAGAGGCGGACGCGGCAAGCGATTTGACCTCGGTCGAGGCGATCACCTCGCGGGTATTCGCAAATTGCTCGTGGTTCTGCGCCACGCGGCTGAGGTCATAAAGATAGTTGACCATGGTGCCGCCGGACTGTGCCCGGCCCTTGTCCGAGGTATCGGCATCCGCATGAACCGCATGAACCAGCGCACCGTTGCCAAGATGGAACCGCGCCACCGGGTCGAAAGGCATGTTGCCCCGGCCTTCGGCGTTCAGCAGGTAATGCGCCGCCAGCGCCTTCATCTGATCGGGCCTTTCGATGTCCCATTCAATTTTTTCCTGCGTCAGCCACTTGCTCAGGCCAGGAATGGGCGACAGGGTGACAAAGGTCTTCAGCCCCGACAATTCTGCCGCCAGATCCGAGGCCACCTGCTTGATCAGCGAGTTGCCGAACGAGATGCTGGCCAACCCGGCCTGACAATTCGAGATCGAGTAGAACACAGCCGTATCCGCCTGATCCTGCGGCAGCGGATCGCGGTCTTCGGCGAGCAGCGCCTGAACCGAGCCCGGGATGCCTTGGTTCAGCGCCACTTCGACAAAGATCAATGGCTCGTCGGGCATTGCGGGGTGGAAGAAAGCAAAGCAGCGTCGGTCGGTTGGCTCGAGCCTGCGGCGCAGATCATCCCAGCTGTCGATGGCGTGGACCGCCTCATAAGCGATGATCTTTTCCAAAATATGCGCCGGGCTTTCCCAGTTGATCGGGCGCAGCACCAGAAAGCCACGGTTGAACCAGCTGGCGAATAGATGCCTGAAATCCAGATCCAGCGCCTGCAACTCGGGCTCCTTGCCGCCCAACCGCAGCAGGTCGGCGCGCATCTGAACCAGCGCGCCGGTGGCACCGGGCACCCGGTTCAATCGGCGGATCAATTCCTGCCGGGCCGGTTCCACCGCAGCTGCGAAGCTGCGATAGGTGGCTTTCGAGGGATCGCGTTCGTATTCATCCAGTGATGAGCGCACCGCCTCGGGGTCGATATTCATGGCGGTGGCGAGATAGCGGAAGCACTCCAGCTTGTCGTCATCGCTCAGCGTATCGAACCGATTCAAGATTTCCTCGGCCAGCGCCAGCCCCGAGGTCTCGCCCGCTGACCCGACCAGCGCATCGGCCAGTTCGGTCAGCGGGCGGCCGTCTAGGGCCGCCGCGCCCGAGCGGCGATAACGCCGCTCGAACACGGTGGACAGAAGATCCGCTAGCAGGGTCATACCGCCGCTCCCATCACGAGGTCAGGCAGCCAGGTGGCCAGACCGGGGAACAGGCAGAGCAGGACAATCGCAATTACCATGCAGGCTACGAAGGGGAGGGAGCCTGTCAGGATGGTCTTCAGCGAGATGTCGGGCGCGATGCCGTTGATCACATAGAGGTTAAGGCCGACAGGGGGCGAGATCAGGCCAATCTCCATGTTGATGGTCAGTACAACCGCAAACCAGATCGGGTCGAAGCCAGCTGTGGTGATGATCGGCAGCAAAATCGGTGCCGCCATCAGAATTACAGCCACGGGCGGCAGGAAGAACCCGGCGATCAGCAGGAACACGTTGACCGCACCCATCAGAACCCAACGGTTCACATCCAGTGTACCGATCCATTCGGCAATCGCCTGTGTGATGAACAGCGAGCTGAGCATGTACGAGAACACACCGGCAGCGGCGATGATGAAGAGGATCATCACGCTTTCCTTGGTGCTGTCGCGCAGCACGACCCAGATGTCCTTGGGGTTCCACAGCTTGTATATGACCATTGCGATCAGCAGGCAGAGCAGGGCGCCAACGGCAGCCGTTTCCGATGGCGTGGCGATACCGCCATACATGGCGTACAGCACACCCAGAATGATGCCGAGGAAGGGTAGAACCCGCGGCAGGATCTCGAAGCGTTCACCCCAGGTGTAGCTTCCAGACCCCAGACGGGTGGCGTCACCGGATTTCCAGGTCGAATAAAGCGACCAGGCCATGAACAGACCAACCAGCATCAGGCCGGGGATCACGCCGGCCAAAAACAGGCGACCAATCGAGGTCTCGGTGGCGATGCCGTAGACGATCATGGTGACCGAGGGCGGGATCAAGATGCCAAGCGTACCACCTGCGGCGATGGAACCTGCGGCAACGCCGTCGGGATAGCCGCGCTTGCGCATCTCAGGGATGCCCATCTTACCAATTGCGGCACAGGTTGCGGGTGACGATCCGGACATGGCCGCGAACAAAGCGCAGGCGCCAAGGTTGGATACGACCAACCCTCCGGGTACACGGGTCAGCCAGCGTTCCAAGGCTTCGTACAAGTCGGCTCCGGCCCTCGTCGACGCGATGGACGCCCCCATGATGATGAACATCGGGATCGACAGAAGGGCAAAGTTATCCAGCTTTCCGAACAGAATCTCGGGCATAAGTTCCAGCGAACGCGGGCCGTCGAAGACAATCAGAAACCCGGCTGAAACTATCAGCAAACCGATGGCGACCGACACGCCCGAAAACAGAACAAGGATGGTGGCGATGGCGACAATGGCGCCGAGCAGAAGGGGGTCCATTGGCTTTACTCCAGACCAAAGGGTTTATCGATGCCAAGCAGGACGGCGACGAGGTCAGCGATTAGCTGAAGCAGCAGCAGTCCAAAGCCGACCGGGATAGACAGGTAAGGAATCCACAGCCGCACACCCCATACGGTGTCGGATTTCCAGCCACGCTCCCATGCGAAGTGCCAATACTCGTAGCCGTAGAACAGCATGACCGAGACGATGGCGATGGACAGGGCCGAGGTCAGGATCGCCATAAAATAGCGGGGGCGCGGGGCCAACGAGATCGGGATCAGGTCGACATTCACATGCCCGCGCAGGCGTTGCACATAAGGTAGACCGACGAGGGTGGCGGCGATGACAAGATAGATGACCGCTTCGGTTTGCCAGATGGTCGAGCCATTCAGGACAAAACGCACGACGATCATTTGGCAAGTGATGGCGACGGCAGCAACGATCATGGCTGCGGAACACCATCCGGCCAGTGTTGAAAGCGCAGCGACAAGGCGAAGGAAAGGATTGTTCCCGGTATGGGAAGCAACGGCAGAGCTATGGCCAGCCATTTGCGTCTCCTGATAATTGAGATGCAATTAAGTCTGAAGATCAGAACTGAGATCGGTGCCGGGCGGCGGAAGGGCCGCCCAGGCGAGAAAGGGTCACTCGACCGCCAGAGCCTTGTCCAGCAGCTCCTGCCCGTCCGGGACTTCTTCCACGAACGCCTTATAGGATGTTTCCTGCGCCAGAGCGCGCCATGCTTCGAAGTCTTCGGCGCTCATTTCGGCGATCTCGACGCCCGCTTCGGCGAAGACTTTGGCCGAGTTTGCGTCCTGCTTCTTGGCTTCTTCCAGATAGTAAGTCTGTGCCTTTTCAGACGCGGCAAGCAATGCAGCTTGCTGATCTTCATTCAGCCCGTCGAAGGTGGATTTGTTCATCAGCAATGGCTGGTACATGAACCACAGGGCAACGTCGCCCGCTGGCGTATAGCAGCTGACCTGTTCGTAGATGCGATAGCTAACAAATGACGATGACGAAGTGTTGGCCGCCTGCAAAACACCGGTCTGCATCGCGTTGTAGATCTCCGATGACGCCATCGAGGCGATCGAAGCATCGGCCCCGGCCAGCATTTGCTCAAAGGATTTACCTGCTGCACGGGTCTGCAAGCCGGCGATGTCTTCGGGCTTGGTGATGCACTTGTCCTTTCCGGCAAAGCCACCGGCCAGATAGCCATGGACCAGAACCATCACGTCATCCTCGGCCATCTTCTCTTCCAACGCTTCCATGAAAGGAGAGTCGGAGAGACGCGCTGCGTGATCGTGGTTTTTCACCAGACCAGGCATTAAAGTCAGGTTATAGGCGGGCTGCTGACCACCGGCATAGCTGAGCGGCAGAACTGTCATGTCCAGCTGACCTCGGCTGAGCGGCTTGTACTGCTCGCGCGGTTTGAACAGCGATTTTGAGCCGAAAATCTTAATCTCCAGATCAACATCGGCGGCGGCAACCTCATCGGCCACGATCTGGGCGACCTGGTGACGGATGTCCTTGTTGGACCACTGGTGCGACAGGCGCAGCTCTTTTGCGGATACAAGCGAGCCGGCGGATACAAGCGCTGCTACAGCAACGGCTGTCTTAAAAATGGTTTTCATTATTTCCTCCCTGGTTCGACCCGGCGTACCGGGGTCAGGGTATGCTTAAGCCGGTTCTGTTTTTTAGTCAACGTTTTTGTATACAAGATCATTGCTCTTGAATTTTTCGTAGATTGAGTCCTATACATAATCCTATGGACCTACGACTTGCCGATAATATCGCCCAGGAACTGGAAGAGTTGATCTTTGACGGTACATTCTCAGATGGCGACCGTCTGGATGAGGTCAAATTGGCCGAAAAGTTTGGAGTCTCGAGAACGCCACTTAGAGAAGCATTTCAACGACTTGCGCTGTCGGGCTTGGTCGATCTCATTCCACGCCGTGGTGCTTTTGTGCGACAGCCGGGTCCGGTCGAACTGATGGAGATGTTCGAGGTCATGGCCGAGCTCGAAGCTGTCTGCGGCCGACTTGCCGCCATGCGTATATCCGAGGACGCCCTGAAAGATCTGACGGACGCCAACACGAGATGTCAGCAGGCCGTCGATGCTGGTGATCCAGACACGTACTACCTCGAAAACGAACGGTTTCATCGCATTATCTACAAGCAGTCCGGGAATTCGTTTCTGGAACAGGAGGCCTCCAAGCTGCATCGGCGCCTTAAACCTTTCCGGCGGCAACAGCTTCGATTTCGTGGCCGTATGACGCAGTCGATGTCCGAACATCAGGACATCGTTCGCGCACTTGAGGACGGCTTGGCAGACGATACCGCCAATGCACTCCGCTCCCATGTCGCCGTGCAAGGCGAGAAGTTCCACAACCTGATGGCATCGCTTAAAAACACTGCTGAGCGATAAGCGGGCGGGGATTCACCACCTGCAACCACTCAACCTAGTTCAGTTCCGGCGTAGGCGAATGCTTGGCAATGCCATGTGACACGTTTCATCGGTCAGAACGCGGTTGCTCTCCTCACATTCAAAATATCGCATTGAACAACAACACGGTTCTGGCACAATTGCTGCGGCAGTCAAAATGGTAGGGTTATCGGCTATGCAATACTCATGGATTGATAAGTTCAAAGGTCTCAGCCGCCTACCGGATACTGTACGTGCTGATCTGATCAGCGGTAGCCAGATCGTCAACGTTCCCGCTGGCACCCAGATATTCGCGCCAGGCCAAACGGCTGACAATCTATTGCTTCTTTTGGAGGGAACCGTCCGGGTTCAGCAGAAATCTGAGACCGGGCGCGAGGTGTTCCTCTACCGTGTTCACGCCGGTGAAAGCTGTGTGCTGACCACGGCGTGTATGCTGGCTTTTGAAGACTATTCCGCCGACGGCATTGCCGAGACAGACGTTTCAGCGGTGGCTATCCCGCGACAAACGTTCGACGATCTGGTTGCGAAATCCCCTGTGTTTCGCGAGTTCGTCTTTTCAGCTTACTCACGCCGGATCACCGATCTCTTTACTTTGATCGACGATATCGTGTTCAAGCGTATGGACGTACGGCTGGCTTCTCGGCTGCTAGAGCTGGCAGGGCAAGGCGCGACCGTACACGCAACGCATGCCGTGTTGGGTACAGAGCTGGGCACGGCGCGCGAAGTGATCTCGCGTACTTTGGCGGAATTCCAACGCCGTGGCTGGGTGGAACAGTCGCGTGGCGAAGTCTGCCTGACCGACCGTGAGGGGCTAGAACGCTTGGCAAGATCGGCGACGCCCGAGGTCTGACTTCAAACTTTGAATTTGTTTGGTTCGTTTGGTGACCATGTCACCAAAGCTGTGATCCGCGCTGTGCAAGTGTCAACTCACTGATTCCCGACGGAGTGTGACATGACCACAAATATGGGCAAACTTGACCGCGCGTTGCGCATTCTGATTGCTGCGATGCTTTTATACATGGCTTTGGGCACGAGCGTGCTGGGGGCCGGACTCCTGTTCTGGCTGGCATTGATCGTGGCGGGTGTGTTCACCCTGACGGCCTTTGTCGGCAACTGCCCGCTTTACCGCATCGTTGGACTCAAGACCTGTCAGGACTGCTGATGATCGAGACAGCATTTACCCCTTGGGCGTCGCTGACAGGCGGCGTTCTGATTGGAGTGGCCTCGGTTCTGCTGATGTTGCTGATTGGGCGCGTGATGGGGGCAACCGGTGTTTTGGCCGGGCTGTTGCGGCCTGCATCGTCCAGTGATTTTGCCTGGCGCGCTGCGTTGTTGGCCGGCATGGCAACCGGCCCCTTGGTGGTGTGGTTAGTGTCTGGGCAGACGCCTCAGGTACAGGTGCCGATCTCCACTGCCGCGTTTGTTCTGGGCGGAGTGATTGTCGGTGTCGGCGTGACCCTGGGTGGAGGCTGCACCTCGGGCCACGGCGTGTGCGGAATGGCCAGGCTTAGCGTGCGCTCGATCACAGCCACAGCAACGTTCATGCTGTTCGCCTTTGCCACCGTTTTCGTCACACGCCACGTTTTCGGAGGATAAAGCTTGAAACTTATCGCAACCTATCTGATCGGTCTGGTCTTCGGTGTCGGCATCTCGCTTTCCGGCATGGCCAACCCAGCCAAGGTGCTGAATTTCTTCGACCTGTTTGGTGCCTGGGACCCGTCCCTGATCTTTGTCATGGGAGGCGCGCTGATAACCACCTTTGTCGGCTACATGATGGTCTTCGGCCGCGCCGCGCCGGTGTTTGAACCTGCGTTTCATTTGCCATCGGCGCGAAAGATCGACGCCAAGCTCGTCGGTGGGTCCGCCCTGTTCGGCATCGGTTGGGGCATCGCCGGATTCTGCCCGGGTGGCGCATTGCCCGCACTGGGCACGGGCCGATGGGAGGTCTTTGCCTTCGTCGGTGCCTTGGTTGTGGGCGTCGCCCTCGGCAAGGGCCTGCAGGCGGCGCTGGCTCCTGATTTGCAAACACATAACTGAGTTAAGACCCGGAGGAGACAAGATATGGCCACTTGCCCTGTAAACATGGCGACCAAGCCAGACGTATTTGCGTTCTTTGACGCTGCAACGAACACGATCAGCTACATCGTGAAAGACCCGGACTCGAGCGCTTGCGCGATCGTCGACAGTGTCATGGATATCGACTATGCGGCCGGGCGTATCACCTTTGACCACGCGGATGAACTGATCCGGACCGTGGTCGACAGGGACCTTCAGCTGGAGTGGATTATCGAAACCCATGTGCATGCCGATCATCTGTCCGCTGCGCCGTATATTCAGGAAAAACTCGGGGGCAGGATCGGGGTCGGCTCCAAGATCACGGTGGTGCAGGACACGTTCGGCAAGGTCTTCAACGAAGGGACCGAGTTTCAACGAGACGGCTCGCAATTCGATGCTCTGTTCGAAGATGGCGACACCTATATGATTGGCAATATGCAGGCCTACGCCATGTACACGCCCGGACACACGCCAGCCTGCATGGTTCATGTCATGGGTGATGCGGCCTTTGTTGGGGATACGCTGTTCATGCCGGATGGCGGCTCCGCCCGGGCCGATTTTCCGGGCGGCGACGCAAGCGTTTTATATGACTCGATCCAGAAAGTTCTGGCATTGCCGGATGAAACGCGTCTGTTCATGTGCCACGACTATGGGCCGAACGGGCGCGATATTGCCTGGGAAACCAGCGTAGCCGAAGAAAAGGCCCACAACATCCACGTTGGCGGTGGCAAGACAAAGGAAGAATTCGTCAAGTTCCGCACCGAACGTGATGCAACGCTGGCGATGCCAAACCTCATTATCCCTTCACTGCAGGTCAACATGAGAGCAGGCGAGGTGCCCAAGGATCCCGACGGCAACCCGATGCTCAAAGTGCCTGTAAACGCCCTCTGACAGGCCAGAAGGAGAACAGAGATGGAGTTTCGCACGTTATCACCCAAATTCACCGTCAGCCCTCAGATCTCGGTCGAGGATGTCGGGACAATCGCTGCGCGGGGTTTCCGCGCGATCATCTGCAATCGGCCAGATGGCGAAGGGGCGGATCAGCCCTCGTTCAAGGAAATCGCCGCCTCGGCCAAGGCCGCAGGGATCGAAGCCCGCTATGTTCCCGTGCAATCAGGCATGGTGAAAGATCAGGATGTCGAGGCGTTTGGCGCAGCGCTTGAGGACCTGCAACGCCCGGTGTTTGCCTATTGTCGCACCGGGACACGCTCGGCCACGCTATGGTCCTTTCACGAGGCTATGAAACGGCCGATTGCCGAAATCCTGACAGCCACCAAGGCAGCGGGCTACGACATGAACGGCGTGGCCCGCCGGATCGCAAATGGCGGCAAGACCCCAACAGATACGGGCGACGCCCATTTTCAGGTTGTTATTGTCGGCGCGGGGGCAGGGGGGATCTCGGTCGCTGCCAGTCTGAAATCGAGGCAACCCGATCTGGATATTGCCGTCATTGATCCGGCGGATGTTCACTACTACCAGCCCGGTTGGACCATGGTGGGCGGCGGTATCTTTGATGCCCAGACGACGGCCAAGACCATGGGCAGTCTGATCCCCAAAGGCGTGCATTGGATCAAGGCGGCCGTCGCTGCGTTTGAGCCGGAAAGCAACGCCGTCGTTTTGGATGGTTGCCGAGTGGTGAAATACGACCGACTTGTCGTCTGCCCGGGTCTGAAGCTGGATTGGGGCAAGGTCGAGGGGCTAGAGGAAACTCTTGGCCGCAACGGCGTAACCTCGAACTATCGCTATGATCTTGCACCATATACGTGGCAGTTGGTGCGTGAGATGCAAAAGGCCAGGGCAATTTTTACCCAGCCACCGATGCCAATCAAATGTGCCGGTGCGCCGCAAAAGGCCATGTACCTATCCGGCGACACCTGGTCTCGGCGGGGCGTTTTGAACGACATTGACATCCAGTTCATGAACGCGGGCGGAGTGCTGTTCGGCGTCAAGGACTATGTCCCGGCGCTAGAACGCTATGTAAAAAAATACGACGCTTCGTTGAACTTTTTCCATAACCTCGTTGCCATCGACGGGCCTGCAAAGACGGCGGTGTTCGAGGTGACCCAACCAGATAGTGAACAGCGCAAGGTCGAAGTGTCATTCGACATGATCCATGTCTGCCCACCGCAAACCGCTCCAGATTTCGTGCGGGTGTCACCGCTTGCAGATGCGGCGGGGTGGGTCGATGTCGATCAGGCCACGCTGAGGCACAAGAGCTATGACAATATATGGTCTTTGGGTGATGTAATGAATGCACCGAATGCCAAAACAGCGGCGGCAGCACGCAAGCAAGCGCCCACCGTGGCGGATAACATCGTGGCTGACATCGCAGGTCGGTCTGCCACGGCGCAATACGATGGCTATGGCTCGTGCCCGCTGACCGTCGAACGCGGCAAGATCGTCTTGGCAGAGTTCGGCTATGGTGGAGCGCTCAAGCCCAGTTTTCCGCGATTTCTGTTAGATGGCACTAAACCCAGTCGTTTGGCGTGGTTTCTGAAGGAAAGCGTGCTGCCGCCGATCTATTGGAAGGCAATGCTGCGTGGCAAGGAATGGATGGCGCATCCGGAAAAACTGAACGTGGCCCCGGAATAGCCCTGCGCATCGGAAGACCTCAGATGATCAACCATCTTAGCCGATTTGTCCCCATTCTCGATTGGGGCCGGAACTATACGCGCGGCGCATTTTCCAACGACCTGATTGCGGCCTTGATCGTGACGATCATGCTGATCCCGCAATCGCTTGCCTACGCTCTGTTGGCAGGATTGCCGCCCGAGGCCGGCATATACGCGTCGATTGTTCCGATTGTGCTTTATGCGATCTTCGGGACAAGCCGCGCGCTGGCCGTCGGACCGGTTGCGGTGGTGTCGCTTTTGACGGCCACCGCGATCGGGCAGGTGGCCGAGCAGGGCACTGCAGGCTATGCCGTCGCCGCCCTGACCTTGGCTTTTCTGTCCGGCGCGTTTCTGGTGCTTATGGGCGTAATGCGGTTGGGGTTCATGGCTAATTTCCTCAGCCACCCGGTGATTGCGGGGTTTATCACAGCCTCCGGCGTTTTGATTGCGACCAGTCAGCTCAGGCACATTCTGGGTGTCGATGCGCATGGGCACACACTGCCTGAAATGGTCGGATCAATCCTTGCCCATTTACCTGAAACAAATTGGGTGACGCTGGCAATCGGCAGCCTTGCCACCAGCTTTTTGTTCTGGGTGCGCAAACACCTCAAACATTTTCTTGGGTTCTTGGGGGTAGGGCCGGTTCTTGCCGACATTCTGACGAAAGCCGGGCCTGTCGCCGCCGTGGTCGCCACAACTGTTACCGTCTGGACTTTGGGTCTGAATGCTCAAGGTGTTCAAATTGTAGGTGCGGTGCCACAGGGCTTGCCTCCGTTCACAATGCCCGACCTTTCCTTAGATCTTGTAGAAGAGCTGATCGCTCCTGCGATCCTGATTTCGATCATCGGATTTGTCGAAAGTGTCTCGGTCGCGCAGACACTGGCCGCAAAGAAACGCCAGCGTATTGATCCGGATCAGGAGTTGATCGGTTTGGGCGCGGCCAATCTGGGGGCAGCGTTTACAGGGGGCTATCCGGTTACGGGTGGGTTTGCGCGTTCAGTTGTCAATTTTGATGCCGGAGCGGAAACACCGGCTGCCGGTGCATTCACTGCCGTAGGGCTAGCCATCGCCGCCTTTGCACTGACCCCGTTGGTTTACTTCCTGCCCAAGGCCACTTTGGCCGCGACGATCATTGTTGCCGTCCTAAGTCTTGTGGATTTTTCAGTTCTGAAAAAGACATGGGTCTATTCTCGCGCAGATTTTGTAGCGGTCGCCGCCACCATTGGCCTTACGTTGGGGTTGGGGGTCGAGGTGGGGGTTGCCTCGGGCGTGGTAACCTCGATCCTGCTGCACCTTTACAAGACTTCGCGCCCGCATGTGGCCGAGGTGGGGCTTGTGCCCGGCACCCAGCATTTCCGCAATATTCTACGTCACGAGGTTGAAACGATCCCGTCCATAGTGACGTTGCGCGTGGATGAAAGCCTGTATTTCGTCAACGCGCGGTTTCTGGAAGATCTGATCCAGCACCGTGTGCCTGAAGGAAGCAATGTCAGTCATGTGATCTTGATGTTTTCTGCGGTGAACGAAGTTGACTATTCCGCGTTGGAAAGTCTTGAGGCGATCAACCACCGTTTATCAGATATCGGCGTCGGTCTACATCTGTCTGAGGTCAAGGGGCCGGTCATGGACAGACTGAAGCGATCTCATTTCCTTGAACAGTTGAACGGTCTGGTATTTCTATCGCAATATGAGGCTTGGATCACGGTCGGCGCGCAAGACAAAGTTGTTGAGACAGTCTGAAACCGCTCGACGCTGCAGATTTGTCAGGCTTAACGCCCGATTGAAGTGCGGCGCTTAAGCCCTGGATAGCGAGTGATAAATGGCAGTAACAAATCCTCTGACGGGGGTGTCTCCGCTCAACATGCAATAGGCGTATTCCCATATCCTTTTTTGAAATGGACAACCGTTCGTCAGTTCCTCCAACAGTTCTTTTGCGACGAAACCTGCCTTTGGCATCTGTAAAACGCCCGTTTGGGTCATAGTAACGAATATCCCAAGTGTAAGCATCCGGCCAATATGCAATCTTCTAGCCAAGACTAGTGAAACCGCGACTTGTATGTATCCTGGGGGAATAAATATTTTTTAACATAATCATGATTACACGAAGAAAACGGAGAAATCTCGCTTTTGTCGGTTTACATAAATAATGGGATTTAGTTATTGCGTCTCCCTTCTCATTGAATTCGACACCTGAAAGTTTTTGCTTTTTTTGAATCTTTCGGCGGCTCAAGCGCTTTAAGCCTACGTCGAACAGAAAGCCAATGAGCCTCTTCCCAACCTGGAAACAGACGCTGTGTGCCCTGCTAAGACTTGGTTTATCGGCAGAATACCCTTCCGTCACTGCGCTGCGGCCCGTAAAACTGGCCATTCCCTGCGGGCGCAAGATCTGCGGTCAGACGAATGCGGGATCAGCAGGATAAAGCGACAGTTCGCTGCGGCTGCGCAGATGTCCGCTCCCGTGCGGCGAGGAGAAGAGGATCGTTTTTGTCACTCAGGACGTTTCAACCAGTACAATTCAAATCACGACGGCGCAGCCTCTGCCATACGCACTGTCCAACTCAAATATCATCATGTGTTTGTGGCACAACTTCAATAACGCGAGCGCCAAGCGTTTAGAGATTCTTCGCAGCATATTCCTGACAACCGCCGCATCTTCGTGCATGATGAAAAAATAGGCAGACTCTTTTTCGCCTTCCTGGAAGTGCTTGAATTCTCAAGGGGCGCGCTTTGGAAATATTGGTTAACAGCATAAACACGGTTCTTTGGAACTACGTATTGATCTACGGTCTTCTTGGGACCGGTATCTTTTTTACAATTCGACTCGGTGCGCTTCAGTTTCTCCATTTCGGGGAAATGCTGCGTGTCCTGACGTCTGCGAAGAGCACGGACAAAAGAGGTATTACTCCTTTTCAAGCGCTGACAGTAAGTCTGGCTTCTCGCGTCGGCACTGGAAACCTTGCTGGCGTAGCGGTAGCTCTGACTTTGGGAGGTCCGGGCGCAATCTTTTGGATGTGGATCGTGGCATTGGTTGGAATGGCCACCGCCTATTCCGAAAGTACTTTGGCCCAACTCTACAAAGTCACATCTTCCAACGGAAGGTTCAGAGGAGGCCCTGCGTTCTACATGGCCAACGCCCTGAACGCTCCTTGGGCTGGAGTCATTTTCTCGATCTGCCTGATTGTCAGCTTTGGTTTGGTTTTTGTCGCCGTCCAATCCAACTCGATTGCTGAAGCTTTCGAGGGCGCGTTCGGGTTAAACAAATTGGTGGTTGGCATAGCGCTGGCTGCAGCCGCAGCGGTAGTCATATTCGGTGGAATAAGAACCATCGCAAAGTTTGCAGAGATCGTTGTACCGCTCATGGCAGGTCTCTACCTCTTGCTTGCCTGTATTGTCGTAGTCCTGAACATTTCCGAAGTACCTGCTATGTTGTGGTCGATTGTTGCGGGTGCGTTTGGCCTTCAGGAAGCTGCCGGAGGCGTGACAGGAGGCGTCATGGCTGCTGCGCTTAACGGCATCAAACGGGGGCTTTTCTCCAACGAAGCGGGCATGGGATCGGCACCAAACATTGCAGCAATTGCAACTCCTGATCCCCACCACCCTTCCAGCCAAGGTTTCGTTCAGGCATTCGGGTGTTTTGTGGATACGATTTTGGTCGCAACGGCAACTGCACTGCTTATTCTTCTGTCGGGCGCAATCGAAATTGATGGACCTACCGGAATGCGACTGACTCAAGACGCGGCGGCGGTCCATCTCGGCGAAATCGGCCGCCACTTTATCGCGATTGCTATCGTCTTTTTTGGCTTCACATCCATACTTGGCAACTACTCATATGCCGAAAACGCGATGACCTTCCTAAAATTGGAAGGCAAATTACCGATTTACATCTTGCGTTTGGGTTGCCTTGCAATGGTTGTCTGGGGCGCTGTGCAAGCTGTTGCCACTGTGTTCAATTTCGCGGATGCGGCCATGGGAATAATGGCGACCATCAATTTGGTGGCGATAGTGCTGCTCTCTGGCACCGTCTACAAACTAACGGTGGATTATTTCTCGCAACGCCGACAGAATCTTGAACCTCGCTTTGTCGCAAGCAAATTTCCCGAGCTTAGCAAGGGCGTAGATCACACTGTCTGGACGGAGGAGATCCATGCCGACACTCAAAACCACTGAAAGCGAAAGGCTTCAGGAAGTCTTGGACGACATTGCAGATCGCATTGCCGGCATGTCCGAAAGGGGGAAGGTAGCAAAGTATATTCCAGAACTCGCAACAGTTGATCTTAACCAATTCGGTATTGCCATTGCACCCATCAACGGTCCGCTCGTGTCTGCTGGGGACGCGGGCACGCTGTTTTCAATCCAAAGCATCTCAAAAGTGTTTTCGCTTACTTTGGCGCTGCAACAGGTTGGCGCCACCTTGTGGCAAAGAGTTGGCCGAGAACCTTCCGGCGATCCGTTCAATTCGATCGTTCAGCTTGAACACGAGCGCGGAATTCCAAGGAACCCGTTTATCAACCCCGGTGCGATCGTAGTGGCCGATGTTCTGCTCGAAAACCGTTCTGCTGACGACGCAATCAACGACCTTTTGACGTTGTGCCGAGAGCTTTCGGAGGACAACTCGATTGAGGTTGATGTGTCGGTAGCGGAATCAGAGATCCGAACCGGTTCCAGAAATCGTGCGCTTGCCCATTTTATGCAGGCGGAAGGCAACCTTAAGTCTCCCGTAGAGGATGTTCTGTCGCTCTACTTTCGCCAGTGTAGCATCGCTATGTCTTGCGAACAGTTGGCGCTAGCAGGTCGTTTTCTTGCGGCGGCGGGTCAAAATCCAGCCACCGGCGCTACAGTATTATCAGCGCAAAGAGCAAGAAGAGTTACTGCGCTCATGATGATGTGTGGATCCTACGATGCTTCGGGCGAATTTGCCTTCCGAGTTGGCCTTCCAGCGAAAAGCGGTGTTGGCGGCGGAATCCTGTGCATTGTACCTGGTATCGCATCTGTTGTCGCCTGGAGCCCCGGGCTCGATCAAAAAGGCAATTCCCATTTGGCAACAATCGCATTTCAAGAACTGGTACGCGCCACAGGGTGGTCCATCTTCGGACCAAGTGTTTAACCCGGATTGTGGGAACCGGGTTCAAATAAATTGTGTTGCGCTTCAATGACCGGCATAGAACACAACTGACGTCAGACCGGAATGGGTGGCGGCGCTGTCACACGAGTGATCCGAGAATAGGTTTACAGCACTTTGAGCGGCGATCATCTTTTCATGGATAGAAGCTTAGAAAGCCTCCTACCCGCCTCAAACCAAGTTCTTATGACAAGACAGCTCCAAGGGTATCTTCTCGGCAATCAACTCGCGCGACTTGTTACCCAATGGATATGAGGCCTTAGCCAGATCTTCTGACAAGACCGAAGCGCCGCTGTCAATCACTGCGTTTTCTTCAAACTGCCTATTAAGCCTGCCTCACAGAAACTCAAAAGGTTCAAGGTCATGCTCTCGCGATCCGCCTGGCCAATGTTTCCGCTTAGAGCCAAAATTCGCCACTGCGACGTACACAAGGCGAGCATTGAAGACACGGCAAACACCAACGCACCCGCAACTCGTTCTGGACTAGCCTCAGGGTGTTTTGAGCACAGCTTTTCTACAACCCTCATGGCCACCGGATCAAAGTGGGTTTGAGCCAATTCTCTCCACCGCGTATCAGCTGAGATAATCGCCACTATTCGTGCATAGGCAAGCCACTGAGGATCTCCGCTGAATGCTCGCGAAACAAGCGGCAACATGAAGGCTGACAACAAATCACCGACACTCCAGTCCGACTGCGCGTCCAACAAATTAATTCTAGAGAGACGCTCTTCAGAGAGTTCCGAAGCTCGACGCGCCACTATGCGCTCGAACAGCTCTTCTTTAGGACCCCCGTGAAAATTCACGTTGGCTTTCTGAACCCCTGCCCGTTCAGCAATGTCTCGAATTGAAGCGCCTTCGAATCCCCTTTCGGCAAAGACCTGTTCTGCAGCATCGAAGATTCGTTCTCTCGCTGCGACGGATCGCTGCGACGGAGCTCTTTTTCTTTCTTTTACAGCATGTTGTGGCATCTCAAAAACCAGTTTGCCTTATTTAGAACGTTCGTTCAAGATAAATACTGTCGCAGGAGGAGACGCGAATGGAACAGGCGCAGGTGAGAGCGGGCCAGCTGGTTGAGGCAAAGGCCCGCCCCGAAGAGTGTTTTGCTTTGATCGGTGCGGGGCCAATGGGCCTTGCAATGGCAAAGACGCTTGTCGAGCAGGGAGTGCCATTTCAAGGATTTGAACTGGCCGACGATGTGGGTGGTCTGTGGAACATCGATGCACCTCGGTCCACGATGTACGAGACCGCCCATCTCATTTCTTCTAAGCGCATGACGGAATTCACCGATTTCCCGATGCTGGAGGATACGGCAGAATATCCGTCACATCGCGAAATGAAGACCTATTTCCAAGACTTCGCAAAAGCGTTTGACCTGTATCAGCACTTTCATTTCGGAGCTGAGGTTCTCAAGACCGAACCATTGGAACGCGGCGGATGGGAAATAACCTGGCGAGACAAGACCGGCACCCATCATATCCAAAACTTCGCAGGGTTAATGATTGCCAACGGTACGCTGTCGGAACCCAACATGCCGGATTTCCAGGGTGAATTCACAGGTGAGCTCATACATGCGTCCGAGTACCGCTATCCCACCCAATTTGCCAGCAAGCGCGTTCTTGTTGTTGGCGCGGGCAACTCCGGTTGCGACATTGCGGTCGATGCCATTCACCATGGCGTTTCTTGCGACCTCTCTATGCGCCGCGGGTACTACTTTGTTCCCAAATATGTCTTCGGAGTCCCTGCCGATACAATGGGGGGTAAGATCCGCCTACCCATGTGGCTGAAGCGAAAAGTCGATGGCACGATCCTGAAATGGTTTGTCGGTGATCCACAGAAATACGGGTTTCCGAAACCGGACTACGCTCTTTATGAGTCACATCCAGTGGTCAATTCCCTCATTTTGTTCCACGCGGGTCATGGCGACCTGAAGGTCCGTCCGGATATCGCGCGCTTGGACGGCAAAAACGTTCATTTCCGCGATGGGACCTCGGCTGAATATGACATGATACTGGCGGCGACCGGGTATAAGCTGCACTACCCATTCATCGACCAGAAACATCTGAATTGGAAAGGTTCCGCACCTCACCTCTACCTCAATTGCATGCACCCTGAACGAGATGACCTGTTTGTTCTTGGCATGGTCGAAGCGTCGGGATTGGGCTGGCAAGGACGTCATGAGCAAGCCGAAATGGTCGCTCGTTACATCGCCGGATTGCGGTCCGGCAACTCTGCGGCGCAGGCAATCCGCACCACCAAGTCCGATGGATATGAGAGAGCAACAGGAGGAATGAACTACATCGACCTTCCGCGCATGGCCTACTACGTGGACAAAGCGACCTATCGGAGAGAGGTAACGGGTCAAATCGCAGCACTCAAGGCGGCCCAAGCATGAACGGAATAGATCAGGTCGCGCTGAATTTTGATGCCGGAAATCTTAGAGTTCTCAATGCCATCCTAGCGATCGTCATGTTCTCGATCGCGCTGGATTTGCGTACGGACGACTTTCGACGCATTGCAGGTGCACCCAAGCCCCTCATTGTTGGTCTTGTGTCGCAGTTTCTGGTACTTCCAGCGCTAACTTTTCTAATGATTGTCGCACTGCGGCCGATGCCATCTGTTGCGATGGGCCTTATCCTCGTTGCTGCGTGCCCTGGTGGGAACATATCAAATTTCATGACCCATCGGGCGAAAGGGAATGTGGCGCTATCAGTTTCAATGACCGCTTTCGCGACGGTCGGAGCCATCGTCGTCACACCGGCAAACATTGCATTTTGGGGTAACTTATATGGCCCGACACGCAAAATCTTGCAGCGCACTGAAATTGACCCGGTCGCCGTCGCAATAACGGTCGGGTTCATGCTGATCCTACCATTGGTCCTGGGAATGCTAGTAAACGCGCGGTTAAAGCCATTAGCTGATCGCATCCGCCGCCCAATGCAGTGGCTCTCCATGGCCATCTTTATTGCCTTCATTGTGCTCGCGCTGGCTGCCAATTGGGCGAACTTCCTTCAGGTCGCCGGAGCCGTCATTGGTCTCGTTGTTGTCCACAATGCGCTGGCATTCCTTGGCGGGTACACAACGGCGACGATCGCTGGGTTGGTCGAACGAGATCGCCGTTCAGTTACCATTGAAACAGGTATTCAAAATTCGGGGCTGGGGCTCATCTTGATCTTCGCGTTTTTTGGCGGGATGGGAGGCATGGCTGTTGCCGCTGCTTTGTGGGGTATATGGCACGCGATTTCTGGATTGGTTCTTGCGAGCTTTTTTGCAAAGCGGCAGATTCCGGCATGAAACGCCTTCTCATCACTGGCGCGGCTGGTGCAGTCGGAACGGCGCTGCTGAGTCGTCTTGCGCAGAAGGACAATTATACCGTCATAGCTACGGACATCCGAGAACCTGTGAATTTGCCGCCAAACGCGCGGTTCATAAAGATGGATGTGACCAGTAGCGACCCACACGACGTCATCATGTCAGAACGCCCCGACACAGTCGTGCATCTTGCTTCGATTGTAACCCCCGGGCCAGACACAACGCGGGACCTTGAGTACCAGGTCGATGTTGAGGGTACGCGCAAAGTTCTTGATGCCGCCATTTCCGCGGGAGTACAGCGACTGGTCGTTACGTCCTCTGGCGCGGCCTATGGCTATCACGCCGACAATCCTGCGCTATTGCGAGAAACGGACGCAATTCGCGGCAATCAGGAATTCGCCTATTCTTGGCACAAAAGACTGGTCGAGGAGATGTTGGCAGACGCGAGAGAAACAGCCCCAGATTTAGAGCAAGTCGTTTTGAGGGTTGGGACAGTTCTCGGGAACCACATCGAGAACCAGATAACTTCCTTGTTCCATAAGCCTCGCCTACTTGGGCTGAAAGGATCAGAAAGTCCCTTTGTCTTCATATGGGACAAGGACCTGGCAGAAATACTGCTGCGCGCATCGACAAACGGGCCTGCGGGAATTTTCAACGTCTCTGGCGACGGTGCGCTTACTGTTTCCCAAATCGCCAAGGCCATGGGCAAGACGGTGCGCTGGTTGCCGCCAAAGTTGGTCAAGATGGTACTGGCCGTGGCCCGGCCCGTTGGACTTTCTCGCTATGGTCCTGAACAAGTTCGCTTTTTGCAGTTTCGGCCTGTGCTGGACAACACTGCACTCAAGGTGAAGTTCGGCTATCAACCCAAATACTCAAGCGCCGAAGCATTTGAGCTCTGGTGGGAGCACGCGAAGTGAAAAGAACTGCAGTCATAACTGGTGGTGCTGGCGGCCTGGGACAAGCTTTATCTGAAGCATTGCGAGAACAAGGTTGGCATACCGCTATCATTGACCTGCCAGGTCCGCGCCTGGACGCTTTGGTGAATGACGAAGATCTAAGTCTCTACGCTTGTGACCTCACAAAACCTAAACAGTGCGCAGATATATGCACTCAGATTTTGAAGGATAGACCTTCAATTGACATGGTTGTTTACAACGCAGGGGTCACACAAATCTCTGCATTTGCCGACAGTGACATGAACTCCCATCGCGACCTTTTTGAGATCAACTATTTTTCTGCAATTGAGTGCGCTCGGCACTTCTTACTTCCACTAAGAAAGTCCAAGGGAACGCATCTGGCGATCTCATCAGTCGCGGGATTTGCACCGCTTTTTCGTAGAACGGCCTACGCCGCCAGCAAGCACGCAATGGAAGGGTTTTTTAAGTCTCTGAGAGCCGAGGAAACCTGTCACGGCGTGTCCGTTACGATTGCCGCACCTTCCTTTGTTGCAACGAACATTGGGCAAACCGAAAAAGATACTAAGGGTTTCGCCCGTCCGGGTTCCGCAACTGACGGTGTTGACTATATGACGCCACAAGACGCAGCCCAGATCATTCTCCGCGGGTCTCGAAACCGAAAAGCATTTGTGCCCGTTGGTCGAGTTGCAACTCTATCGAACGTCATGAACCGGCTAGCTCCAACGCTCTTCTTCCGCCAAATGATGCGCACAATTGGAAGGAGTTAGTTTTCGAAGGGTGCTGTCAGACGAATTCGGACTAGTCTCACCTAAGCCAGTAGAGCTATCCTTCATGCCACGCCAAGTTCGGACCACTCGGCGATAGCAGCGGCGCGTGTCAGCTTGAAGACACCTCGGCTGGTGAGAGATCGCTCCGGTTTAAATTGGTTTTAGACGGAGGAGTGGACGGCGGTGAATTTCTGTAAACTTTGCATACGCCTGACTCGCTGCATCGCGCATTCTCTTCGTTGGAACGGAAGGCGTTAGTTCTCACCCCGGTTGTTAAACCACCAGCCCGTCTTCTGCTTTTCCGTAGCACCGAGATATCCGAGCGAGGCTCGGTATTACGCGAAGCAATCGGTGACAACTTCATCCGCAGCACCCTGTCGCTGCATTAATTTATTGAGAAATTTCAGTGCTGCCTGCTTATTTCGACGTTTTGTGACAATGGCTTCAAGCACCTCGCCTTAGTGATCTACGGCGCGACACAGGTAGTGCCGCCGACCGTTTAACTTTATGAAGACTTCGTCAAGATAACTTTTTAAGTTTGAGTATAACCGCAGCTGTTGGACCCGTTTTCTCCGGATCTCTGCCGCAAACCTCGGACCGAAACGGTTCCACTAAAACCGCACTGTCTCGTAACTCATTTCAATGCCGCGCGCACGCAACAGATCTTCATCGACTAGAAGCGATAGTGGAAACTGAATACAAAGCATCATTGAAAACGAATGATCTTGGGACTGGTTTTGAAGTACTTGAAGGGCTACCGTTTATGAAAGCTTGAAGGCTACAAGAGCGCCCTGCCCGCTTGAAGCCAAGTTCTTCTGACAAGGCCATGCCCAGAACTGTTGCCCAAATGCGGAAATTGAATCAGCGACTTGCGGCGAGATCAACAAAGAGTTTTTCAACGCAATCTCTGCATAGTCGCCGTCGGTTGATGGCGCAGTATCGGTGACCAGGGAGCTCGGTTTAGACGTCCGCCAAATCGCGGCCAATGTCCGGTTTGCGGACAAATTCGCATTCGCTGCGGTTCGACCAATGTTTCACGAACGCGTGATCACTGTTGCGATAGCGAGATTGAGAAATAACTTACCTATCGATAGGTAAGTAGAGACAATTTGCACCGACGCAGTGACACTGGAAGGAGACCAAACCATGCGCGTGAATGCCGACTTCAAAGAACGTACCCTTGTACATTTTGAAGAGAACGATTGGGTCGCATCCCCGATGCCTGGAGTTGAGCGCAAGATGCTTGACCGAATTGGAGAGGAAGTAGCTCGCGCCACCACCATCGTCCGTTTTGCGCCTGGCAGCGCCTTCTCTGCCCACACGCATGACGGCGGCGAAGAATACCTGGTGCTCGACGGTACTTTTCAGGACGAGGACGGTGATTTTCCAACTGGTTCCTACGTGCGGAACCCGCCGACCTCGTCTCATACACCTGCCGCACAGGACGGCGCGACAATTCTGGTAAAGCTCCACCAATTCGATGCTAGCGACCGCAATCAGGTCCAGATCGACAGCGGCAAGGCAAGCTGGATTGAAGCAGCAGACGGTGTTTCCAGGTTGCCCCTTCATACAGATGTACGTGAAACTGTAGCGATGGAATACTGGGATGCAGGTACAGTGCGCTCTCTAGATGCTTCAGGCGGGCTTGAGGTCTTTGTGATTGATGGGAGCTTGAACGAGGGTCGCGATACCCTGTCCCGCTGGGATTGGTTACGCCTACCCGTCGGGGCGAGTTTCGAGGCGACCGCTGGCGCTAACGGGGCGCGAGTCTGGATCAAGACCGGCCACCTTAGTCACGTCGCAGAGAGCGCGACATGAAGCCAAACGCAGAGATTGTCATCGTCGGCGCAGGGTTGTCTGGCCTCGCTTTGGCGCATGCGCTGAAGCTTGAAGGGCGCGACGTGCTTTTGCTGGAGGCGCGCGACCGCGTAGGCGGTCGCATTCTCTCACAGGGTGGCTACGACCTTGGCCCTGCTTGGATTTGGCCGCACAACCAACGCATGCTGGCCCTCGTAGACAATCTTGGGCTGCGAACATTTCCACAATACAGCGATGGACGATTGGCATTCGAGGATGCTCAGGGAAATGTGCGTCGTGACTTCGATTTCGCCCCCATGGGTGACGCGCTTCGCGTTTCAGGCGGACTCGCTCAGATAACCAACGCCCTCGCTCAAAAGCTTGGTGATACGCTGTGTCTTAGCCACCCAGTTCAGCGTGTGATCGAAGAAGACGAATTCGTGACATTGAGTGGAAACGGGTTTTCATTGCGAGCCGACTTCGTTGTTTTGGCGTTGCCCCCGCGCCTCGCTGCACAGATGGGTGTGGTCGTTCCGGATGTTCCAACGTGGATGGCCGGGCACGCCAAACTCGTTGCTGTTTACGACACCCCATTCTGGCGCGACGCGGGTTTGAATGGCGACGCAATCTCTCATCACGGTCCGTTGGCTGAAATCCATGACGCGTCACCCATGGACGGAACCGAGGGTGCTCTGTTCGGCTTTGCCATGCCCGGTACGGCGCGGCAGTCCGGGTTCGAGGCTCTCGCTGTGGCTCAGCTGGTTCGCCTGTTTGGCCCCAAAGCGGCCGAGCCGCGCGGTGTAGTCGTCAAGGATTGGAGCGCCGATATGGCAACCGCCACGTCTGCCGACCTCGAGCCGCTTAAATCACATCCTATGTTTAGTACAGTAACTCCCACTCCGAGGGTGATCTTTGCAGGAACTGAAACCGCACCGTCGCATGGTGGTTTCCTCGAAGGCGCTCTTGAAGCCATGGATGCTGCGCGGAAGGAATTGTCGAGGGTGATGGTATGACATCAGAAGAGAAAATCCTTGCCGCCGCCGAGGCGCGGGTCCGCACTGGTGGCTACAACGGCTTTTCGTTCCGAGACATTGCGCGCGACGCAGGGCTGACTAGCGCAGGCGTACATCATTACTTCCCGACCAAGTCCGATTTGGTCGCTCGACTGGCCAGAAATTACACGTCCCGTTTCTTAGACGCTTTGGATGAATGCCCGTCTGACGCGCGTGTCGAACGCCTACGCGAGCTTTTCGCGGAAAGCTTGCGCCAGGACGGAAAGATGTGCCTTTGTGGACTTCTCGCAGCTGAAAGCGGAGGTCTGCCTGAACCTGTCGCGGAGGCGGCAAAAACGTTCTTTGCAGAATTAGTCGATCGGCTTGTCAGCGCATTTCCGGATAGCGACGATCCGCTTTCTGACGCATTAGCAGTGCTCGCGACGCTGGAAGGCGCTGCACTACTTGCGACCGTGCAGTGTGACCACGACATCTTCGACAAAGCAACGTCAGCTTTGCACTCTTAGCGGTCATTTGCTGCACCCTGCATACGCATCAGCTTTGCGGCAGATTCTCCCGTTGCCAAGGCTTACACGTATGGCCGCGTTACGCGCTTTGCGACAGCCGCAAAAAAAACAGCAATAGGGGCTTCGCGGCATAGCTCCGGCTTTCATGTAGCGACAGCACGCAGGAGGTCAGTCCAATATTTGACGATCAGTTTTATCTCGTTCTTTCGCCACTAAGGCTAAGCTTTTCCATGAGCGCTGCTGCAGGATCGAAAAGATCGAGGCGCTTGGATGACAGATAGCGAATGCGCTGAGCGAACCGACACAACAACGAGGCTGTGTCGACGAAGACGTGAGCAGCAAAACCTCAATTGGGATCGGGCAGCCAAAACCTTGGAGCATTTTGTTGATAGCCTTGATACCCGCCGTCTTGGCACCGCTCTTGTCGATCACAGTTTTCGTCGGCAATACATTGATCTTCAACATTCTGGCGAAGAACTTGATGTCGGCTGGTTCGTTTCGACACCGTGAAAGCATGAAATCAAGGGTCTTACCGTTCTTGTCGAAAGCTCGATAGAGCTAAACCCTTGCGTCTTTAACTTAGGTGTAAATTTCGTCCATTCTCCACGAACGATCACATGGCCCTTTGCGGCGACGTGCTGCTTCAGCGATTGCACCAGATCCCCTATGATGTTGACAAATGAACTCGCGTTGCAAGAAATCCACTCTGAAATGTAATCGACCGGTGGCGATTTCGATGTGCTGCTGAAACTATACGTACCTGCGAGGGAAGATGTTTGTCTTTTTGTCAACGACCAGAACAGTCCCGCACAGGGGAACGAGTGGACGCTTACAAAGCTGACCTTTCGCAAACTATGACCACAGCAAAAAATAACCACAGCAAAAAACCACAGCAAAAAACCACAGCAAAAAACAGGGAGTAAAATCATGAAGAACACACTGGCAGCGGCGCTTGCCGTAACAGCTTTGTGCGGACCCACCTTAGCCGAGACCAAGATCGGTATGATCACGACACTATCTGGCGGTGGCGCCGGGCTTGGAATTGACGTTCGTGACGGTTTTATGCTGGCAATAAACCAATCTGGCCGTGACGACATCGAGGTCGTAGTTGAGGACGACCAACGCAAACCAGATATCGCCGTGCAACTGTCTGACAAAATGATCCAGTCAGAGAAGGTTGACATCATGACTGGCATCATCTGGTCCAACCTGGCCATGGCTGTCGCCCCGTCCGCTGTAAACCAAGGCGTTTTTTACCTGTCTCCAAATGCGGGACCTTCAGCATTGGCAGGAAAAGGCTGTCACCAGAACTACTTCAACGTTGCCTGGCAAAACGACAATCTCCACGAAGCAGCTGGCGCCTATGCAAACAGTGCGGGCTACGGCAACAGCTTCATCATTGCCCCCAACTATCCCGCGGGCAAAGATGCATTGACCGGATACAAGCGTTTCTTCGAAGGTGAGTTGGCTGGTGAGCTTTACACGGAACTTGGTCAAACCGACTACGCCGCTGAAATCGCTCAAATCCGTGCTTCGGACGCGGATAGCGTGTTCTTCTTCCTTCCCGGTGGAATGGGGATTTCTTTCCTGAAGCAATATGCCGATAGCGGCGTCGATCTTCCCGTGGTCGGACCAGCATTCAGCTTTGACCAAGGCATCCTCCAAGCGGTTGGTGACGCCGCCTTGGGTGTTGTGAACACTTCGCAGTGGAACAAGGACATCGACAATCCGACAAATGCCGCATTCGTCGAGAGCTTTCAGGCCGAGTACGGACGACTACCCTCGCTTTATGCAAGCCAAGGCTTTGACACGGCAAACCTGATCCTTTCCGCATTGAACAAGGCAAGCGTTGACGATGCCGATGCGTTCCGCGCAGCTCTCAAAGCGGCCGAGTTCAATAGCACACGTGGAGACTTTGCGTTTGGAGAAAACCATCACCCGGTGCAAACGATTTACGCACGCCAAGTGATCCAGGAAGGTGATGTTTTCACCAACAAGATCCTGGGGGTTGCCCTGGAAAACCACTCGGACGCCTACGCGGCTGATTGCAAAATGTAGCGAAAAGGCGAGCCTGTCGCGCATCATTTGCAAGACAGGCCCGCTTGTTTCCGAGGCAAATGAATGTCGACCATACTCATCATCGAGCAGGTCCTGAACGGGCTTCAATTCGGCGTGATGTTATTCCTAATGGCAGCCGGCCTGACACTGATCTTCGGCGTAATGGGTCTGATAAACTTGGCGCATGGCTCACTTTACATGATTGGAGCATTCGCCGCTGCCGCCGTTGCTGGATACACAGGATCTTTCCTACTTGCGCTTGTTGCAGCGCTGGCCGCAGCAGCATGTGCCGGCGCGATTGTTGAAGTTGTCGTCATACGGAGGCTCTATAGCGCCCCCCACCTTGATCAGGTATTGGCGACCTTCGCCCTGATCCTGATTTTCTCAGAGGGAACGCGCTGGGTCTTTGGCTCCTTTCCGCTGTTTCTGGATATCCCGGACTACTTGTCGGGCCCAGTCATTTTGCCAGGCGGGATTGAGTATCCGCTGTATCGCTTAAGCCTCATCGGGGCGGGCATCATTGTGGCGCTTGGATTGTGGTGGCTTACCGCGCGCACCCGGATCGGCATTCAGATCCGTGCCGGTGAAAATGACCGAGAGATGATCGCTGCGCTGGGCGTCGATATCTCTAAACTCTATACGATCGTCTTCGCACTTGGCGCAGCTCTCGCAGGGCTGGCCGGTGCCTTGGTGGGCGCAATCCAATCTGTTCAGGTGGGCATGGGCGAACCCGTGCTTATCCTGGCTTTCGTGGTGATCGTGATTGGTGGGATCGGTTCTATCAAAGGGGCTTTTGTCGGCGCGGTTCTCGTCGGTTTGACCGATACACTTGGCGGCATCTTCCTGCCGCAAGTCTTTAAGCTGTTTATGGAACCCGGGGCCGCGACACAGACCGGCTCAGCCTTGGCGTCGATGGCCGTCTACATTCTTATGAGTATCTTGTTGATCTGGCGTCCGACAGGTTTGTTTGGAGCGCGCGCATGATCCGGGAGGACTATATCAACTGGGTCGTATTGGCTGGGTTCCTTGCTGTCCCGCTTTGGGCGCTGATGACCGACGAGCCGTTCACGATCACTCTGACCACACGAGCCGTCATTCTCGCACTTGCTGCAGTGGGGCTGAATATCGCACTCGGGATTGGCGGTCTGGTCAGCCTTGGTCATGCCGTGTTTTTTGGCCTTGGCGGTTATGCAATGGGCATTCTCGCGTATCACGCCCAAACATATACGGCATTGGATCTTGGGCTCATCAGCATCGACGGTACGAAATCCATGCCGGTGATCTGGCTTACTGCCGTGCTCATCTCGGCCCTTGCCGCGCTTTTGATCGGGGTGCTGTCACTGCGCACCTCTGGTGTTTACTTTATCATGATAACGCTGGCCTTTGGTCAGATGTTCTTTTTCTTCTCGATATCCTGGAGCGCCTATGGCGGCGAAGATGGGTTGTCGATCTACGTGCGCAACGGGTTTCCAGTATTTAACACGCTTGTTCCGATCCAGTTCTTCGGTCTGTGTTTTTTGATGCTTTGTGCAGCGCTGTTCTTGCACGCACGGCTGCGGTCCTCGCCCTTTGGTCTGGCCTTGAACGCCGCGCGCCAAGTGCCGCAAAGAGTGGAAACAGTCGGATTGAATCCGACGCGCCTGAAGCTTCTGGCCTTTGTTATCTCAGGTGCCACTACCGGATTGGCAGGCGCGTTATTTGCTGATCTCAACCGCTTTGTGAGCCCAACGATGTTCAGTTGGCAATTGTCGGGCGAGTTGATCGTTCTGATCATCATTGGCGGCGTAGGGCGCCTGATGGGGCCTGTGATAGGAGCCGCGCTCTTTGTAGCGCTAGAGCACTTTCTGGGGGGGCTGACCGACTTCTGGCACATCTGGTTGGGGGTTGTTCTTTTGATCATCGTTCTGTTTGCCCGTGGTGGTCTTGTGGGCATTCTCACAGGCAAGGAGGGTCCTCATGTCTGATACCGTCTTGTCCACCCATAACCTCAACAAAAGCTTCGGCGCTCTGAAAGCGACACAAGATGTCTCGATTGATCTGCGTGCGGGGGAAATCCACGCCATCATAGGCCCAAACGGCGCCGGAAAATCCACTTTGATCGGGCAGATCTGTGGAGGGCTGAAGTCCGACTCCGGCAGCGTGCACCTGAATGGTCAGGACATCTCTGCGTTGTCCACACAAGCGCGCGCCAAGGCCGGACTGGGTCGGACCTTCCAAATATCCCAGCTTGCGATGGAAGATACCGTTTTCGAAAACGTGCTACTTGGTGCTCTGGGACACTCCGGTCGACCATGGCGTTTCTGGCGGGCGGCAGGGAGGGATCAAGACTTGCGCGACCGCGCCACGAAGGCACTGGTCCGCGTGGGCCTCGAAGAGGCCGCCGATCAAACCACTGCAAACCTCAGCCATGGTCAACGCAGGCAATTGGAAGTTGCCGTCGCCCTGACCCTATCCCCGAAGGCTTTTGTCATGGATGAGCCAATGGCTGGGCTAGGAGCCGCAGGATCGAAAGCGTTGACCGGTTTTCTGAACGAACTGCGCCAAGAGGCCCCGATTCTGTTGGTTGAACATGATATGGACGCGGTTTTTTCATTGGCTGATAGGATCAGCGTGCTTGTCTATGGCCAGGTGATCGCGTCTGGAACAGTCGACGATATCCGGTCTTCGCCCGAGGTCAAAGAAGCCTATCTGGGGGAAGAGGCGTGAGCTTGCTAACCGTTGAAAACCTGACGGCGTCCTACGGTCCCGTGCCAGCTTTGTTCGGCATCAACCTGACTTTGAATGAGGGCGAAGTCTGCGCATTGATGGGGCGAAATGGCATGGGGAAATCCACCACCGTCAAAGCGATTTGTCGAATGATCGACTCTTCCGGCGGTCTGACCTTTGCCGGGAAAGATCTGCACAAAATGGCCAGTCACAACGTCGCCCGACTAGGAATGGGCTTGGTCCCTGAAGGGCGGCGCTGTTTTAGGGATTTAACCGTCGAGGAGAATTTAGTCGCCGCGGCGCGTCCAGGAGCATGGGATTTGACCTCGATTGCACGGCTGTTCCCAAGACTAGGCGAGCGCAAGGGCCAGCGCGCGGCCTCCCTTTCTGGGGGCGAACAGCAGATGCTGGCGATTGGACGGGCCTTGATGACCAATCCACGGCTTCTGGTTCTCGACGAGGCGACAGAAGGCTTGGCCCCGATCGTCCGGCAGGAAATCTGGGCCGCAATCACGCAGATTAAGCAGGAAACCCGCATGTCCATCTTGTTGATTGATAAATCCCTACGCGAACTGTCCTCTGTTGCGGATAGCGCGGTTATCGTGGCGCGAGGCAAGACAGTATGGTCGGGCAAGATGGATGAGCTCACTGCGGATTTGACCGAACAATATGTTGGTGTGTAGTGGTTTTTAAACTTGCACAGAATACAATGTTCAGGCTGTCCGTCGTCAGGGATTTTGGAACGTATTTCGGCCTTAGCTGGGCTCTAGAATCATTGACCTACAGCTAGAACAGCACGGTAGCTGCTAGGGCGGTGGCTGAGAGGAAGACCTTTGGACATCTGTCATATCGGGTTGCGACGCGCAGCCAATCCTTCAGACGTCCAAACATAATCTCGATCCTGTTGCGTCGTTTGTAGCGGCGCTTATCGTATCTGACAGGCTTGTCGCGTGATTTTCGACCTAGGAAACAGGGCCTTAGTCCCCTGCCACTAACGGCTTCGCGGAACCGCCCCGCGTCACAAGCTCGACCTCCCAGCAGCCAATCAGCAGATGTAGGCTGTTTGTCAAAGCCCTGGCCCCAGTATAGTCGCTCACCTGCCCGGCAGATACATCACCACCAATGCGCAATCGGGTGAAGTCCTGATGTTGGGTTGGATGAATGCAGATGCGGTTTGGCTGCGGGTCGACGCTACTGGATCGGGTGCCTTGTATTTGGGCTAGTGTTCTTGCTTCTATCGCGCCGTGCCCTTGGACCCGGATGCAGGCCAACCGCTGACATTTACGGAAGACCACAAAACCTTCGACCCCTTTAAAGTCTATTGTGATGTCCAAAACCCATCGCAACTCTGGACTCCTCCAGACGCGACATGCCCCGGGTTTGATCAACCGGGTACGCGGACATGTCTGGCCAAACCCGCCAATCGGCTGCGGATCATGAAAGATGACACTCGCGCCGCCGTGGTCGCCACGCCCCCCTGCGGTCTGGCTTGCCCTTTACACGCCGCAATCCAAAGCGCAAGCATGGCAACATCTCGACCGCGCTCATGATGCAGAGCAGAACGCTTGCAAAAAAGGCGCGGACCCTCTGGCACATCCAATGTACCTAGCGCCCGATCTACGTTCAGCTGAGCCACGGCGCACAATGCCATGTCTCGGTTCAAGAGGCCGTTTGAATGCACCTCAAATGCGAAGGCCCGGAAACCAAAGTGAGTATCATGATGCTCGACTTCCGAGGGATTATAACCACAATCCACTAGCCACTATCTCAATTCTCGGCGTCAGATATTGCCGCAACACTCTGAACAAATGGCCGGTTTCAATGGCGACATAAGTTGCCATACTCCAGGCAGGTGAATGAAACAGTACGCGTAGCATGAATATCGAATTCACATGTTGGGCTCATTGCTGTCGCTCTTTGCGCGTTTGACGAACGACTGCTCTTTTTTTGGTTAGAATATCTCGGGTTCTGGGGTCTAAAAAATTCAAAACTCCAAGTAGCTTATTATGTTGAAACCACAGTCCCACCATTAAGGTAATCCGACATCTATACAGGAGTGCGTCACTTGTTGGACGTCAGTGGGTTAACTAAAGAGAGCATGGAGTGGGTGTTGTTTGTACACAACCGAGCTTGAAGGAACGTTGAAGTTTCGAGGATTGGGAACATGCAAAAGCCCCCATTCGAGACATGGCGCGCTTCCTTCTATTTGATGTCGCTCACCACGGCCATTTCGGGCACTAGAAGGAGGATTTGATGCTTTACAATAAAGTTTGGGCACACGAACGCTACATCCCTGGATCAGCGCGAAGTCGCTTTGTGGTGCTGCTGAAGAACCCTAACACACGAATCAAACCGAAATAGGTAAGCAATCCAGATTTTGAGTTACATCCGCACCTTGGGGAAACACATAGTCGAATACACCAATCGCCGCGTTCGAAGAAGGCTGCATAGAATGCGAGATATAACCATACGCATTGATCTTGATTTGATGATGATCGGTGATACCCTTATGGTGACGCCCCGCAAATGCGTCGGTTGGAAGGCGCTAAACGCAGAAATCTTGCTTATTTTTTGCTTTGTTGCTGCGATCTTGACGACCAGCCAAGTTCCTTCGAACTGAACCGCTGACACCTCACAGTTGACCGTTGGATATCCCCTCATCCGCCTGGGTCACAATCGGATGCCTTACGATATCCAGCAGCTTGTCGCGGTGTGCTTCCTTGATCTCCGCACCCGCATGCCGTTGTTTCGACTCGAACAAAGAGTGGAGCCGCAGGGACGAAGGGAAAATCCTCCGCGGCTTTCTTTGCGCGTACGTTCGACAATACGGCGCAAGGCTTGAAGAATGCTAAACTTCATCCCGAGCCAAAAGCGAACTAGTCGACAACCTGAATTTGCGTTTTACTTTATCGCCTTCGTGCAAAATCAAGCAATCGGCAACTTGTTGGTCTCACCCGCGCACCCGACCTTTTGCAGGTAGCTTTCCAGCGATCTAGGGAAGTTGGTATGCTCGATCGGGCGGGTATCGGTTTTTCGTTGCCCGTGCCTTGTGGTTTCTGAAACTCAGCAACGTGCTCGGTCTCACTACGCGTCGTGCAAGATATCACAGTGTCGGATTAGACTTCAGAGGGCCGTAGTCGTTTGATCACTGTCAAAACATCTATATGGAATTGGGAATGATCGACGGCATCCGCTGCTACGATTTTGAAATACCGAGACAGAGCGGGCATCTGGCAATACATGGACTTTCCGATGCCTGGCGGTCAGATGCCGAGAAGGCCATTGCCCGACATGGCTTCATCGACAATGAGTTCCTCCAAGCGGTAGCGTTCTGGGTAGACTAGTTGTGTCCGGAAACTGCGAAATGCGTCCACGTGGGGATAAGGTCATTGGCAAAACCTTAGCCGCTTTCGGATTCACCTCAAGGTCGACGACAGGCATTTGGAAAGGAAATCACTGTTTTGACCAGTTATTTTTGATGCACATCGCATCAGTAGGCTGTGTCAGAGAACAGCTTTTGAGAGTATGCACACACCGAACAGCTCGTGAATCGCAACGCAAACTCGTCGCGAAGCTAGCTCTCGCGGATCAAAAAAGAAAATCGTCCAGCGCTAGGTGAATCCTCGAAATCCCCAAACAATTACCATGATTGTCAAATTTTTGCAGAGAGAGCTGTCGCCTCCTTACGGCTGGTTCGATCCTCACAACCGGAGCATATGTAAACGGGCACGGCTTTTCTTCAGGAGCACACATGAGCAAGCAATACTACGCACCCCATGGCGGACACCCCGGACAAGACCAGTTGCTGACGGACCGCGCGGTGTTTACGGATGCGTATGCCGTGATCCCCAAGGGCACAATGCGGGACATCGTGACAAGCTTTCTGCCGTTCTGGGACGATACACGCCTCTGGGTGATCTCCCGCCCCATGACCGGATTTGCCGAGACATTCTCGCAATACATCATGGAGGTCCAGCCGGGCGGAGGCTCGGACCAGCCCGAGACCAACCCCGAGGCCCAAGGTGTTTTGTTCGTAGTCGAAGGCACCGCAACGCTGATCGCTGAAGGTACGCGCTATAAGCTGACGCCTGGCGGCTATGCCTATCTGCCGCCCGGATGCGATTGGACCCTGCATAACCACTCCGATGACACCTTACGGTTCCATTGGATTCGCAAAGCCTTTGAGGCGGTTGAAGGGCTCGGGACCCCGGATGTCCTCGTGCTGAACGAAAACGATATCGCGCCGACCCCAATGCCCGGCACCGATGGGAAATGGGCGACGACGAGATTTGTCGACCCGAGTGACCTGCGCCACGACATGCATGTAACTGTGGTGACGTTCGAACCCGGTGCGGTCATCCCTTTCCTCGAAACCCATGTCATGGAACACGGCCTCTACGTGCTGGAGGGAAAAGCGGTGTACCGGTTGAACAATGACTGGGTCGAGGTCGAGGCAGGAGACTATATGTGGCTGCGCGCGTTCTGCCCACAGGCTTGTTACGCCGGTGGTCCGGGCAAGTTCCGGTATCTGCTCTATAAGGATGTGAACCGACACATGCCTCTGCGCCTTGGATCTGCTGCCAACCGGCGATAGAGGCCTCTCAGTTCACGGTTCCTCCGATGGCCTGAGTCAACGCTTGGCCCGCCTCGATCACGGGGCGGCTCAGCTGTTCGATCCCGTCCTCGCGCACACGGCTGGTTGGCCCAGAGACGGAAATACCCGCAACCGCTTCACCGTTCACGTCGAACACCGGTGCAGCGATGCAGCGCATGCCCTCGTTTTTCTCTTCATTGTCGATCGAAAAACCTCGCGCGCGGATAGAAGTCAGATCCTGCTTCAGACTCTCTACCGTCGTGATCGACCGGTCCGTGAATGCCTGCAACTGGACCGAGGCCAGCAACCTGTCCAATCGGTCCTCATCCATATGCGCCAGCAGGACCTTCCCGATCCCCGATGCGTGCATGGGCGACAATGTCCCGGGAGGGAAAAAGGCACGGATGCTAGCATGCGTTTCGACTTGGCTTAGAAACAGAACCGAACCTTCTTTCTGAATGCCCAGATTGGCGGTCTCACCCGTGGCTTCCATCAGCTTGCGCATCACCGGCCTTGCCCGATCCACAAGGCTGGTACGCCGTAGAAATCGCGACCCTATAACAAAGGCGCGGGGGCCGATATGCCAGATCTGTTCGACGGGATCGAACTCTACTAAGCCCCTGCCCTCAAGCGTGACAAGGATGCGGTAGACCGTGGCCGGGGATTGCTGCATTTCATCGGACAGCATCGTCAATGACTTGCCTTGCGCCTCGCTCAGATACTCGAAAACCTCCATCGCACGGTCGAGGGATTTAATCGTGTTCTGAGCTGTTTTATCATCCCATCCCCGGGGTCTTCCCCGGGCTTTTCGAGGGGAACCAGCGCCATTGTTTTGGGAAGCCATAAGAACCTTCGGATTTTTTCGAAAACCGAATTCATCATATGAAAAACATAAGTTACTGACAACAATATTCTAAATAGTAGTAGCCGGTTTTTGAAAATCGTTTTCAAAAAAATTTAAAATCAAAAAACTTCGTCTTAAGATGTCCCTAACGACGGAAGGAGACCATCCATGAGCTTTCAAAATCCCGTTTTCATTCCGGGCCCGACCAATATCCCTGAAAGCCTGCGCAAGGCTTGTGACATGCCCACGATCGACCACCGGTCGCCGCTGTTTGGGCAAATTCTGCACCCTGCCCGCGCGGGTGTTCGGAAAGTTCTGAAAAGCGACAGCGCCGAGGTGTTCATCTTCCCCTCGACCGGGACGGGCGGCTGGGAAACAGCTTTGACCAACACCCTATCTGCCGGAGACAAGGTTCTGGCCGCGCGCAACGGCATGTTCAGCCATCGCTGGATCGACATGTGCCAGCGCCACGGGCTGAATGTCGAGATCGTCGAAACCCCGTGGGGTCAGGGCCTGCCTGCCGACCGCTATGAAGAGATCCTGACCGCGGACACCAACCACGAGATCAAAGCCGTTCTTGCCACGCATAACGAAACGGCAACCGGCGTAAAATCGGACATTGCCGCCGTGCGCAAGGCGCTGAACGCGTCAGGGCATTCTGCGCTGCTGTACGTTGATGGCGTCTCGTCCATTGCGTCGATGGATTTCCGCTTTGATGAGTGGGGCGTCGATGTGGCCGTCACCGGATCGCAAAAAGGGTTCATGCTGCCCGCAGGTCTCGCGATCGTCGGCTATAGCCAGAAGGCGATGGAGGCGACCAAAACTGGCACCCTGCCCCGCACGTTTTTTGACGTCCACGACATGGCCAAGGGATACGCAAACAGCGCCTATCCCTACACGCCTGCCGTCGGCTTGATGAATGGCCTAAACCAGGCCTGCGACATGTTGCTGAAGGAAGGGTTGGAGAACGTCTTTGCCCGCCATACCCGCATCGCCGAAGGGGTGCGTGCCGCTGTTGGCGCATGGGGGCTGGAGCTTTGTGCCGCGAACCCCTCGGTTTATTCCGACACGGTCAGCGCGATCCGCACACCGGATGGTTTCAACGCAACCAATATCGTCACCCATGCCGCCGAGAAATACGGCGTGGCCTTTGGCGTCGGCCTTGGCGAAGTCGCTGGCAAAGTCTTCCGGATCGGACATCTGGGCAGCCTGACCGACGTCATGGCCTTGTCGGGGATCGCGACAGCCGAAATGTGCATGGTCGATCTGGGCCTCAATATCCAACTGGGTTCGGGCGTGGCGGCGGCGCAGGAATACTATCGCGGCCATCCAGCCGCCGTTCAGAAGGACGCTGCATGATGAAGGACCTCTCCATGTATATCCCGACCTATCAGGACATGCTCGAAGCGCATGCCCGGATTGAGCCTTACATCCGACGGACCCCGGTTCGAACCTCGGACTACCTGAACGAATTGACGGGCGCCCAGCTGTTCTTCAAATGCGAGAACTTTCAGGAACCGGGCGCCTTTAAGGTACGCGGCGCCACCAACGCAGTGTTCGGCCTTAATGAGGAACAAGCGAAGAAGGGTGTTGCCACCCATTCCTCCGGCAACCACGCGTCGTGCCTGTCCTATGCCGCATCGAGGCGCGGTATTCCGTGCAACGTGGTGATGCCGCGCACGGCGCCTCAGGCCAAGAAAGACACGGTACGTCGCTATGGAGGCAAAATCACCGAGTGTGAGCCCTCGACCACCTCGCGTGAGGCGACTTTCGCGCAGGTTCAGGCGGCCACGGGTGGGGATTTTGTCCACCCATACAACGATCCGCGGGTGATCGCCGGACAGGGCACCTGCTCGCGCGAGTTCATCGAGCAGACCGATGGTCTGGATGCGGTGGTTGCCCCCATCGGCGGCGGCGGCATGGTGTCCGGCACTTGCCTGACCCTGTCCACCCTCGCGCCCGAAACCGAAATCATTGCGGCGGAACCCGAACAGGCTGACGACGCCTATCGCAGCTTCAAGGCGGGTCACATCATCGCCGATGACGCGCCAAAAACCATCGCTGACGGCCTGTTGGTGCCGCTGAAAGACCTGACGTGGCACTTCGTTTCGAACCACGTTTCCGAGATCTACACGGCCTCTGAGCAAGAGATCATCGACGCGATGAAGCTAACATGGAAACACCTTCGGATCGTGATGGAGCCGTCCTCGGCTGTGCCTCTGGCCACGATCCTCAAGAACCCCGACGCGTTTAAAGGCAAGCGGGTCGGCCTGATCATCACTGGTGGCAATGTCGATCTGGACAAGCTGCCCTGGCTGAACACCTGACCCAGCCGCAAAAGACATCAATCCAGACACAGGAATACGGACATGAAAGATATGACCAATCTCGACGCATTCGAAGTAGGCTATGACATTCCGGCCAAGCCCGGAATGGATGAAGCAGATATCCAGACCCCTAGCCTTGTGCTGGATCTCGACGCGCTTGAACGCAACATCAAGAAGATGGGCGACTATGCCAAAGCCCACGGTATGCGCCACCGCGTCCACGGCAAAATGCACAAATCCGTCGATGTGGCGAAACTTCAGGAACGCATCGGCGGAGCAGTGGGCGTGTGCTGTCAGAAGGTCTCGGAAGCCGAAGTTTTTGTGCGCGGTGGGATCAAGGACGTGTTGGTATCAAACCAGGTGCGCGACCCTGCCAAGATCGACCGCCTGGCCAGCCTGCCAAAACTCGGCAGCCGTATCATCGTATGCGTCGACGATGTAGACAATGTCGCAGATCTTTCCGGAGCAGCCGTCGATCACGGCACTCAGCTTGAGGTCTTCGTCGAAATTGACTGCGGCGCAGGGCGGTGCGGGGTGACCACTACGCCTCAGGTGATTGAAATTGCCAAAGCCGTCGAGGCGGCCGACAATCTCAAATTCACCGGCATTCAAGCCTATCAGGGTGCGATGCAGCATCTCGACAGCTTTGATGCGCGCAAGGAAAAGCTGGATACTGCAATTGCGATGGTCAAAGACGCCGTTGACGGCCTTAAGGCGGAAGGCATCGATTGCGAGCTGGTTTCCGGCGGCGGCACTGGCTCATACTACTTCGAGTCCAACTCGGGCGTATACAATGAGCTTCAATGCGGGTCCTATGCCTTCATGGATGCCGATTACGGCCGCATTCTGGACAAGGACGGCAACCGTATCGACCGTGGCGAGTGGGAGAACGCTCTGTTCATCCTGACCAGCGTCATGAGCCACGCCAAAGCCGACAAGGCGATCGTCGATGCTGGCCTCAAGGCGCAATCGGTGGACAGCGGCTTGCCCGTCGTGTTTGGACGCGACGATGTCGAGTACATCAAATGCTCGGACGAGCATGGCGTTGTGATGGATACGGATGGTGTTCTCGAGGTCAACGACAAGCTCAAGCTGGTGCCCGGTCACTGCGACCCAACGGCCAATGTGCATGATTGGTATGTCGGCGTGCGCAACGGCAAGGTCGAGGCGGTCTGGCCGGTATCCGCCCGCGGCCGCGCCTACTGAGACCAAACAATCAAAGAAATCTGGCTCGAGAGTAGCCTGATCCTCGCCCGTGTGCCTCCTCTCCCTTCGGGACAAGCGCACGGGCGAACGAATTCCAAGTGGAGACTGACATGTTGATCGTACCCGAGCGCGAGATCGCCGGATTGATGACCCGCCAAGCGGCTTTTGATGCCGTCGAAAGCGTCTTTGCAGCGATGGCCGCAGGCGATGCCTATAACTTCCCTGTCGTGCGCGAGGCCATCGGCCACGAAGACGCTCTGTATGGCTTCAAGGGTGGTTTTGACCGCGCCGGCCTGACTTTGGGCCTGAAGGCCGGCGGCTACTGGCCGAACAATCTTGAGAAACGCGGTTTGATCAACCACCAATCCACGGTTTTCCTGTTCGATCCCGACACAGGCAAACCTTCAGCGATGGTTGGCGGCAACCTACTGACGGCGTTGCGCACAGCGGCGGCCTCGTCCGTGTCAATCAAACATCTGGCCCGCGCAGATGCTAAAGTGATTGGGATGATCGGGGCGGGCCATCAGGCCGCCTTTCAACTGCGCGCCGCGCTGGAACAGCGTAGCTTTGAAAAGGTCATTGGCTGGAATTACCACCCGGAAATGCTGCCCAATATCGAGAAAGTCGCTGTTGAGGCAGGTGCCCCATTTGAGGCGGTCGAACTTGACGGGATGACCGAAGCGGATGTGATCATCTCGATCACTTCGGCTTTTGCGCCGTCGTTGATGGCGCACAATGTCAGCCCCGGAACACATGTTGCCTGCATGGGGACAGACACCAAAGGCAAGCAAGAGGTCGAATCCGCCCTCTTGGCCAAGGCGCGCGTTTTCACGGACGAGGTCGCGCAATCCATCACAATCGGCGAGGCACAGCACGCAGTCGCCGAGGGACTGATCAGCCAAAGCGACGTCGCTCAGCTTGGCGCGGTCATCAATGGAACGCATGAGGGCCGCTCGGCCGATGATCAGATCACGTTGTTCGACGGCACAGGCGTTGGCCTGCAGGATCTTGCGGTGGCCGCAGCGGTGGTTGACCTTGCCGTAGAAAAAGGGATCGCGATCGAGGTTGATTTCTGACCTCGCTGGTACCTGTTTCCGAGCGGCAAGTCGCCCCTCGGTTTGCAACCGCCGGGGTTCGTGCCCCGGCCAATGTCATTCCACCCGGAAGATTTTGCTAGGCGTTGAATTTTCGCTGGATTTCCAGCCTCATGCGCAGGGAAGTTGCGATACCCCGCGCATCTTCAGGCGATTTTTTCGACGACAAGGAACGGTATCTCGAACCAATGTTCCTGCAGGTTTGGTCCGGTTCCAATTCTGTCCACGACCGCAAAAAGCCCCGGATCGTGGAGCGGAGTCAGCACGCCGTGCCAGGTATTGCGGTGATAGTTCACCCCCTGCCCCGGCGCAGTTAGGAACGCAATCGGGTGGCCGGGTTTCCCATCTTCATCGGGAGCTACAACCACAACGAACGGCTTTTCGGACAATGGCAGAAACGCCTGACTGCCCTCAGGGTGACGCTCCATCATATCCAGCCTGATCGGCAGGCTGAAAGCCTCGGACTGGAACACGCTGATCCCCGCACGGCCGTCTTGGAAATCCAACTCGGCACGGTCGTGATAGCGGGCGCATTTGCCCTGATTGATGTACTTGTCCACCTCACCCGCCGCTTGGATCACATCTCCAAACGGTGCAAAGGCATCGGAGGTCAGGGGCTGCAGCTTCAACTCGATGGTCATTTCGAGAACTTCTCGATCAAGCGCAACTCGGCGATCCGTTCGACTTGACAGCAGGCTTCGTCGAACTCGGTGTCCCGATCACTGTCAATGCGACGGTGAAAGGCCTCCAAGATGCTGGCCTTCGTGTTGTCCTTGACGGCGATGATGAAAGGAAAGCCGAATTTGGCCGTGTAGGCCTTATTCAACGCGGTAAAGGTTTCGCGTTCTTCATCCGTCAGCATATCTAGACCGGCCCCAGCCTGTTCCGCCGTGCTTTCCTTGGTCAGCCGCCCGGCGGCGGCAAGCTTGCCCGCCAGATCCGGGTGCGCCGTCAGGACACCAAGGCGTTGCTCGGTCGTGGAGGTGCGGAAAACACGCGCAAGCGCGTTATGGACGCCAGCCGCATTGTCATGGGTCGGCCCCAGTTCAAGTTCAAACGCGCCTTCGGCAATCCATGGGCTGTGTTCGAACACGCCGCCAAATTCCGACACGAAGGTGGGCTGGTCCATTTCGGACGGGGTGAGGCGTTGCTTCGGCGGGTATTCCTTTGCCCAGTGATCGGCAATCTGTTCACGTGTCGCGAACCAGACACCATCATGTTGTCTGAAATAGTCCAGCGCGCGTTTCAGCGCCATGGCGCGACCCGGACGACCGATCAAGCGGCAGTGCAACCCGATCGAGAGCATTTTCGGCATACCCGCTGTGCCCTCGGCATAGAGCATATCGAAACTATCTTTCAGATAGCTTTCGAATTGCTCGCCATTCGTATACCCGGCCTGAATCGCAAACCGCATGTCATTGCAGTCCATCGTATAGGGCACGATCAACTGATCCTTGCCGCCTGCCTTGATCCAGTAGGGCAGATCATCGGCGTAGCTGTCCGCAATATAGGCAAAGTCACCCTCTTCAGCGGCAAGATAAATCGTGTTCATTGAACACCGGCCTGTGTACCAACCGCGCGGAGGCTGACCGGTGATTTCCGTGTGCAAGCGGATGGCTTCGCGGATTTGGGCACGCTCGTCTTGTGGGTCCATATCCTTGTGTTCGATCCATTTCAGCCCGTGGCTCGCGATCTCCCAGCCAGCATGTTTCATCGCCGCAACCTGCGCCGGGGCACGTGCCAGAGCGGTCGCCACGCCATAAACAGTCACTGGCAGGTCCTGCAAAAGGTGGTGAACACGCCAGAACCCGGCACGGCTGCCGTATTCGTAAATCGATTCCATGTTCCAGTGTCGTTGCCCCGGCCATGGGGCTGCACCGGTGATCTCGGACAAAAACGCCTCGGATGCAGCGTCACCGTGCAAGATGTTGTTTTCGCCACCTTCCTCATAGTTCAATACGATCTGAATCGCGATCCGGGCCCCGTTGGGCCAGTTGGCTTTGGGCATTTCGCTGCCGTAGCCGGTCATATCTCGTGGATAAGGCTTCACATCTGTTTCCTTCTTCTTGAGTTCCTCAATACTCCGGATAATCAAAGAAATTTTTCAAAAAATACGAAAAGCAGTTTCGGACAGTCTGGCTTTGCCCTCGGACGAGAAAACAGACTAAGAAATAAGCAACTTTAGGAGTGGCACAAATGACCGGTTACCTGACCACACACGTTTTAGATACAGCGCGGGGGTGCCCCGCCGAAGGGCTGAAAATCGAGCTGTACCGCATCAATGGCACAGACCGCACTTTGCTGAAAGCGCTGGTGACAAATGACGACGGCAGAACCGACGAACAGATTCTGCCGCAATCCGAGTTTTCAACGGGCGAGTATGAACTGGTTTTCTATGCTGGCGCGTATCTAGATGCCTCAGACACCCCGCCAGAAGATCCCCGTTTTTTGGATGTGATCCCGATCCGGTTCGGGATGTCCGAGCAGTCTCACTATCACGTGCCTCTGCTTCTTTCCCCCTTTGGATACTCGACCTATCGCGGCAGCTAAGGTCTCCGCTTTAGGTATTCGCGGATATCGAAGATCTGATACGCTCTATGATGAACTCCATAAAAAGCCGCGTTTTGGGGTCTTGCATGCGGCGGTGCGTAAACAGGCACGCCATCTGAATGGGTTCCGGTGGCGTTTCTGTTGCGACCGGAGCCAGATTTCCGGCCTTAAGGTGCTGTGCGATCTCAAAGATCGGCTTCAGCGCGATCCCGTGACCTGCAAGCGCCCAATCCGTCAACACATCGCCATCGTCCGACTCATAGCGACCAGAGACACGGAATCGCTTTGGCCCCGAAGCGGTCCTGAGCAGCCATTGAAACTCGGTCGCACCAGGGAAACGTAGGTTGAGGCATTCGTGATTGTCGGCGATCAAGTCGTCTCCGCTTGCCGGCATCCCACGTTTCTTGATGTATTTCGGAGAGGCGCACAGAACCCTTTCCACATCGGCGATCTTGCGAATGCGCAAATTACTGTCCTCGGGCTGCCCTAGGAAAAACGCAAGATCCAGACCTTCTGTTGTCAGGTCGACTTTTCGATCTGTCAGCCTCAGCCTAACATTGACCTCGGGGTACTCGGCCAAAAACTTTGGAACCTGTGGCGCTATCAGCCTGCGACCGACGCCCAATGGCGCAGCAACATAGAGAGAACCTTTCAGATTCTCGGTAATGTTGACGATCTGAGCTTCGGCATTTTCAACGGCCTCAAGGATTTCGGCGGCCCCCCGATAGAAGGATTGTCCCTGTTCGGTCGGCGTCAGGCTGCGCGTCGTGCGTTGAAAGAGCCGCACACCCAGATGCTCTTCCAGTTGCGAAATTCGCGCCGAGGTGACAGCCGGAGAAACCCTCAGATCACGGCCGGCGGCGGACATGCTGCCCAACTCGTAGACTCGGACAAAGGTTCTGATGTTATCTAGATAGGACATTTTTTTGCATTTTTTGATACTGCTTGGTCTTTGCTAGCAATACCAGAACAAAGCAGTCTCGCATAGAGTGAGCGGAAGCAAAGAATCTTAGGAGCAAACCCATGTATGATCTGGCCGTAATGTGGGAGTGGATTGCCTTTTCGGTCCGCTGGCTGCACGTGATCACTGCGATGGCGTGGATTGGGGCATCTTTCTACTTTATCGCATTGGACCTGATGCTTAAGCCAAACCCTGCGCTGCCGGATGGGGCCTATGGCGAGGAATGGGAGGTCCATGGCGGCGGGTTTTACCACACCGTAAAATACCTCGTGGCCCCCGCCCGGATGCCCGAACATCTGACCTGGCACAAATGGCAAAGCTACACCACATGGCTGTCCGGTGCTGCGCTCCTGATGATCATTTACTGGGTCGGAGGAGAGCTGTTCCTGCTGGACCCAACCAAGGTCGATCTGGCGTTGTGGCAAGGAATTCTGATCTCGGGCGGGTCATTGACCATTGGTTGGTTGCTCTATGACCAGATGTGCAAATCCAAGCTGAGCGATCACCCCACCATTCTGATGCTGCTATTGTTCATGATCCTGGTGATCATGTCCTGGGGCTACAACCAAATATTCACCGGACGAGCCGCGCTGCTACATCTTGGGGCGTTTACCGCAACGATCATGACGGCCAATGTGTTCTTTCAGATCATGCCGAACCAGCGCATCGTGGTCGCAGACCTCAAGGCGGGTCGAACCCCTGACGCCAAGTACGGCAAGATTGCCAAAGTACGCTCGACGCACAACAACTATCTGACCTTGCCGGTCGTGTTCCTGATGCTGTCGAACCACTATCCGCTGGCGTTCGGCACCGAGTATTCATGGATCATTGCAAGCCTGATCTTCCTGACCGGCGTCACCATTCGCCACTACTTCAACACAATGCATGCGACTGGAACAGGCCCGCATTGGACCTGGGCCGTCACGGTCCTTCTGATGATCGCGATTGCATGGCTGTCCTCAGTCCGGTCCGGCGAAACATGGGAAGAGGCCGAAGCGCGCGAACTGACACCCTATGAACAGAAATTCGCCTCGGCCGAGGGGTTCGAGGCCGCTTATGACACGGTTCTGGGCAATTGCTCCATGTGTCACGCACGCGAGCCGGTCTACGGCACAATGAAATGGGCGCCCAAGAAAGTGTATCTTGAAACGCCCGGCGATGTCGCCCGTCAGGCTGATCAAATCTATCTGCAGGCCGGGGTCAGCCACGCGATGCCGCCGCCAGCTGCGGTTCAAATGGATGACGAAGCCCGTCAGACTATCATCGCATGGGTGCGTGAAGTAAGAGGCCAGTAAGCCCCGACTTGTGGCAGGCGAAACAGGACCCTCCTGCTGGTTTATCCAAAGAACCTTTTGCTGTGTTTCGCGATGTGTTCGACGAACAGGCGTATTTTAGGATCCTGAAGTTTCTTGTGCGGATAGAGGCAGCCGAAGATGGTCGGCAATGGCGGTGTCGAGGGCAGAACCTCGACCAGTTGGCCTGACACGAGATACTCTTTCACATCAAAGCGCGGTTTGTTGACGATCCCCTTCCCTGCCAAAGCCCAATCCGTCAGGACATCGCCATCATCCGCATCGTATTTGCCCCGAACCTCAAGTTTGCGCGGACCCATGTCGGTGTTCAGGGTCCAGAAATACTCGGGCGATCTGGGATAGCGCAGCAGCAGGCAATTGTGCTGAGAGTGCAATAGGTCATCCGGCGTTTTGGGTACGCCGAAATTTGACAGATATTCAGGCGAGGCACATAGCAGCCGGTCACAATCCGCGAATTTCCGCAGTTTCATCGTGGAATCGCCCGGCTCTCCGATAAAGAACGCAATATCCAAACCATCGGCCATCATGTCCACTTTGCGGTCAGACAGGCGCATGCGGATCTCGGTCTCTGGATAACGCTCCGAGAATTCCGGCACCAGCGGCGCAACGATTCTACGCCCAACCCCCAGCGGCGCTGTGATGCGGATTGCGCCTCGAGGGGCGTCCGAAAAACTGGCGACGCGCGCCTCGGCGTGGTCCAACGCCAGTAAAACGGCCTTGGCCTCATCATAGAAAACCTCGCCGACCTCTGTTGCCGTTATCGAGCGGGTCGTCCTGTTGAACAGGCGCACGCCCAAGTGGTTTTCCAGCTCTTTCAGACGTTTGCTGGCCACTGCGGGGGTTAGCCGCAGGTCTCGGCCGCCGGACGTGATGCTGCCCAGCTCCATCACCCTAACGAAGACCCGCAAGCTTTCGATGTATGACATTCATTCCTCCCACTGCGGGAAGACTGCGATGGTGGGATTTCTTTTTCAACGTTTTGTTGAAAGTATTTGTCATTTCCGACGATTTTAAGACTCAATCTCTGTCTCTATGGTCCTGCGGCGACCCACCTGAAGGCAGGTGTAGAGGGAGACTAGCATGACGCCGCGCACTGACATCCGATTTGTCCTAAATGGCAAGGATGTATCCGTTCCAGACGTATCAGCCGACCAGACTCTTCTGGATTTTCTACGTCTCGAACGACGACTGACCGGCACCAAGGAAGGCTGCGCCGAAGGCGATTGCGGCGCATGTACCGTACTTGTCGGGCGGCTTGGGCGGACAGGACTTGCCTATGCTCCGGTGAACGCGTGCATTCGGTTCCTCGCCTCTTTAGACGGCTGCCATGTCGTGACGGTTGAGCATCTGTCCGGCCACGAAGGTCGCCTGCATCCGGTACAGCAAGCTATGGTGGACCATCACGGCAGTCAGTGCGGGTTCTGCACGCCGGGCTTCGTGATGGCGCTCTATGCGCTGTGGATGCAAACGCCTGAGCCAACAGAGGCGCAGGTCGAAACCGCTTTGCAGGGCAATTTGTGCCGTTGCACCGGGTATGAGCCGATCATTCGGGCGGCGGTTGCTGTCAGCCGCTACGGCACCCCGGCCTCGGACCACCTGAACACCGAACGTGAGGCCATGACCGAGCGTCTGGCGGCGCTGAAAGACGGGCAGCGCGTCGTCTCGGGGCCGCAGGACAATCTTAGTATCCTTCCCTCCAGCGTGGATGATCTGGCCGAATGCCTGCAGACCTATCCGGAGGCCACCATTGTCGCGGGTGCAACGGACGTGGGCCTTTGGGTCACGAAATTTCTGCGCAAAATCGGACCCGCGATCTTTACCGGGCATCTCGAGGACCTGAAAATGGTCGAAAAACAGGGCCAAAACCTGCTGATCGGAGCAGGTGCCAGCTACACCGATTGCCAGGATCTGCTCTCCGAGCATCTACCGCACCTGACCTCATACTGGGATCGTATTGCCGGGTGGCAGGTGCGCAATATGGGCACATTGGGTGGCAACATCGCCAACGGCTCTCCCATCGGGGACACGCCGCCTGTGCTGATCGCGCTTGGAGCGGAAATCACGCTGCGCCGTGGGTCGGACGTCCGGACCATGCCGCTAGAGACTTTCTTCATCGACTACGGCAAACAGGATCGCCAACCGGACGAATTTGTCGAAAGCATCCGCGTCCCCCTGCCCCATTCAAAAGACCTGAACGCCGCCTACAAGATCTCGAAGCGCCGGGATGAGGATATCTCCTCGGTCGCGGCAGGCATTCATATGTCGGTTGAAGATGGCATCATCCGCGATGGCCGCATCGCTATGGGTGGCATGGCCGCGACGCCAAAGCGCGCGACGGCTGCCGAGGCCGCTCTGAACGGTCAGCCCTGGTCGCGGGAAAGTTTCGAAGCTGCGGCAACAGCGTTGGCTCAGGATTTCTCGCCCCTGACGGATTGGAGGGCCTCGTCCGACTATCGGATGCTGACGGCCCAGAACCTGCTGCGTCGGTTCTTCCTAGAACATGACGCCCAGACGGACACCCCCGTTCAACTGGCTTGTGCGTAACAAGGAGACGACACAATGAAAGACATCGTTTCCATCGTTGGGGCCGCCCACACTGACGTCAACCACGACAGCGCGATCAAGCATGTTACCGGAGGGGCTGACTACACCGACGATATTGCCCTACCCCAAGGCGCGCTGCACGCCTATCTTGGCGTGTCCGACGTGGCCCATGCCAAACTGCTTGGCATTGATTTTGCGAAGGTTCTGGCAACACCCGGCGTTGTTGGGGTTTTGACGGCAGATGACGTGCCGGGGGTCAATGATATCAGCCCGACCCACCTGAACGACGAGCCGGTTTTCCCAACTGATGCCATTCAGTTTCACGGCCAACCCCTGTTTGCCGTCATAGCCGAGACTCGCGACATCGCACGCCGCGCCGCCGAGCTGGCAGAGATCGAATACGAAACCCTGCCCCATGCGCTTGACCCCATTGAGGCCCAGAACGCCGGCTACCCGCATGTCACCGCCCCTCTAAAGCTAGAGCGCGGGGATGTTGCCCCCGCTCAGGCTGCGGCCCCCAATCGGATCCAAGGCCGGATGCGCGTTGGCGGACAGGATCACATGTATCTTGAGGGTCACATCGCATTTGCCATTCCGGGCGAGGATGACGATGTGGTCGTGCATTGTTCGACCCAACATCCATCTGAGGCGCAGCATATGGTGGCCCATGTTCTTGGGGTGCCGTCCAACGCCGTTGTGGTCAATGTCCGCCGCATGGGTGGTGGCTTTGGCGGCAAGGAAAGCCAGATGAACCTGTTCTGCGTTGTGGCCGCCATGGCCGCGAAGAAGTGGAACAGGGCCGTCAAAATCAGACCCGACCGGGATCAGGACATGACGGCAACCGGCAAGCGCCATGACTTTGTGATCGACTATGACGTGGCCTTTGACGATGCCGGTCGCATTCAAGCTGTTGAAAGCAGCTTTGCCGCGCGCTGCGGGTTCTCGGCAGATCTGTCGGGGCCGGTGACCGACCGTGCGCTGTTTCACGCAGATAACGCTTATTTTTACCCGAATGTGCGCCTTGACAGCCATCCGATGAAAACCAACACGGTCTCAAACACCGCTTTCCGCGGATTTGGCGGGCCGCAGGGGGTGATCGCGGCGGAAAGGATGATCGAGGAAATTGCCTACGCCACGGGTCAGGACCCTCTGGATGTGCGAAAGGCCAATTTCTATGGCACCGAAGAGCGGAATGTGACGCCTTATCATCAGGTGGTCAAAGACAGCATTCTGGACCGGCTGGTCGGAGAGTTGGAGGAGACCTCAGACTACCGCCAGCGCCGTCAGGACATTATCGCTTTCAACCAATCCTCCCCGATCCTGAAAAAGGGGATCGCGCTGACGCCGGTGAAATTCGGCATCTCGTTCACGGCGACGTGGTACAATCAGGCCGGTGCACTGGTGCATGTCTACAAAGACGGCTCGATCCATCTTAACCACGGCGGCACCGAAATGGGGCAAGGCCTCAACACCAAGGTCGCGCAGGTGGTGGCTGAGGCCTTTCAGGTTGATTTCAGCCGGATCAAGATCACCAAGACAACAACCGAGAAGGTCCCAAACACATCCGCCACCGCAGCCTCTAGCGGCACCGACCTGAACGGAATGGCCGCGTTGAACGCGGTTGAGCAGATCAAGGAACGGCTGGTGAAATTCGCCTCGGAAACATGGGAAGTAAGCCCCGAGCAGGTGATCTTTCTCACCAACCATGTTCATATCGGCGAAGAGGTTCTGCCCTTCGATGTCTTCATCAAACGGGCCTATCTGGCGCGTGTGCAGTTGTCGGCAGCCGGGTTCTACAAAACCCCCAAGATCCACTGGGATCGTGATAAGGGCCAAGGCCGCCCGTTCTACTACTACGCCTATGGCGCATCCTGTTCGGAAGTGACCATAGATACCCTGACCGGAGAATACCAGGTCGACCGCACGGATGTGCTGCACGATGTCGGACGCTCGTTGAATCCCGTTCTGGACAAGGGTCAGGTTGAAGGGGCCTTTATTCAGGGCATGGGCTGGCTTACCACCGAAGAGCTTTGGTGGGATGATGCCGGTCGCCTGCGCACCCATGCTCCGTCGACATACAAGATCCCGCTGGCGTCGGACCGCCCGCGTATCTTCAACGTCAAACTCGCCGATTGGTCGGAAAACCGAGAGTTGACGATCAAACGCTCCAAAGCCGTGGGCGAGCCGCCCTTCATGCTGGGTATTTCGGTGTTCGAGGCCCTGTCGATGGCCGTGGCATCCGTCGCCGACTACCGGGAATGTCCTCGACTGGACGCCCCGGCCACGCCCGAGCGTGTCCTGATGGCCGTTGCCCGCCTGCAAAACGGTGCCTAAACGATGCCTGCAGCGCAATCCCTGAAGACGTTTCTGTCCGAACAAAGCAGCGTAATCCGCATCGCGCTGACGCGTGTGCGCGGGTCTTCGCCGCGCAACGAAGGGACTGAGATGTTCGTATCGCCAAGCGCGCTTTGGGGGACGATCGGCGGTGGGCAATTGGAGTTCATGGCCATCAACGCCGCGCGGGACATGCTGCGAGACGGGTCGCTACACCGGGAAATGGATGTACCGCTCGGACCCGAAATTGGCCAGTGCTGCGGGGGACGGGTCGAGTTGCAACTGACCCGTATGCGGTCCTCGGACAAGGGGGCCGCAACCGACCGGGCGGCGCGGCGCGACGATGCCTTGCCACATGTCTACGTGATGGGGGCGGGTCATGTGGGACGCGCACTTGCGGATCTTTTTCAGCACTTGCCTGTGCGCTGCATCCTTGTCGACACACGGGCCGAGGAAATCGACCTCTGCACTGCGGATGTCGAAACCCGACTGAGTGCAATCCCCGAAGCCGAAATCCTCAGTGCGCCCGAAGGCAGCGCCTTTATCGTCCTGACCCATGATCACGGGCTGGATTTCTTGCTGACCACCGCCGCGCTTGAACGTCAGGATGCGGCCTATGTCGGGATGATCGGATCCGCAACTAAGCGGATCAAGCTGAGGAATTGGGCACATAAACAGTGTGACGGACAATCCATCGAACATTTGAGATGCCCCATCGGGGCAAGCGGTAGCCGCGACAAGCGGCCCAGCGTCATCGCCGCCTTCGTGGTGGCCGAGGTGATGGCTGAACTGACCTCTGAAACTGCCGCGACCGCCCCGACCGGGGCAACCAAGGCGCCCGTCATGGGCCAACATCGCGACCGGAGAGGGAGATCCGCCTGACATCCACCAGGCAATTCCGGTCCTATCAGAGGAGGAGACCGTCATGGACGGGAGGACCTACGAATACAAGCTGTTTACCCGCAGCGACTTCAGCGCTTTCTGGGCGCTATTTACGGATAACCTAGTGAACCTGCTGATCCTTTCCGGGGTCTGTCAGTTCGTGTTCCAGATGCCAGCCGAGATCGTCTTTGGCCGCATCGTGCCCGGTGCCGCCATAGCAATCCTGGCCGGTGTCGGAGTTTATACGTTTCTCGCCAAATGGGCGGCCACCAGAAAGGGCGAAGATGTCACCGCCCTGCCCTACGGCATCTCGACCCCGGTCATGTTCGTCTACCTTTTTGGCGTCATCGGACCAATTTACTGGGCCACCAACGACCCGATGCTGGCCTGGCAGGTAGGAATCGGCGCGGGCTTCATGGGCGGGATCGTTGCAGCCCTTGGGGCGTTTGTGGGTCCTTACCTCAAGCGGATTACACCGCGCGCCGGGATGCTCGGCACGCTGTGCGGCATTGCGCTGGTCTTTATCGGCTCCGTCCCCTTGGCAGAGGTGTTTGAGAACCCGATCATCGGTTTTACCTCGTTGCTGTTCATCCTTTGGGGTCTGATCGGGCGGTTCCGCCTGCCGGGTAATGTGCCTGCCGGTCTGGTCGCGATTGCGGCTGGTACGGTGATTGCCATCATCCTTGGTGAATCGAAAATCGACACAAGTGGCATCGGCTTCTACCCGCCAATCCCCTATTTCGGCGACCTCATCGCCGGTGTGCAGTATCTGTTCGCCAACCCCGAGTTGTTTCTGGTGCTGATCCCGGTGCAGATCTACAACTTCATCGAAACCATGAACAACGTGGAATCCGCCGAGGCCGCGGGCGATCACTACCCCGTCGGGCTGTGCCAGGTAACGGATGGCGCGGGCACGATGCTGGGCGCGTTGTTTGGCTCTCCGTTCCCGACGACAGTCTATATCGGTCACCCGGCCTACAAGCGGCTTGATGCACATGCGGGCTACATCGTGGGTGTTGCCGTCGTGATCGCGGCTGCCGCTTTCCTTGGCTTCCTGTCCTTCCTTGCGGGTCTTATCCCAATTGCGGCTGCGGCGCCTGTTCTGGTCTTTGTCTCGGTCAGCCTGATCACCAACACGGCCTGGGCGGTGAAGCCGATGCACATGGCAGCGGTATCTTTCGCGATCCTACCCCATATCTCGGCCTTCCTGATGGTCAAATGGGGCTCACTGATGAACGCGCTGCGCAGTAGCGGTGTCGAAGGCCTGCCTGCGCTGGGTGACGAGGGTCTGACCGCCGCACTCCTGATGGAGGGTGCCCACTACGAAGGACATCTGGCGCTTAGCCAGGGTGCGATCATCACTGGTCTGATCTGGGGGGCCATTGTAGCCGACGTGATTGACGGCCGGTTCCGCATGGCTGGCGCCTTTGCCGTCGCAGGCGGGCTGATGTCGGCGGTGGGGATCATCCACTCCTACACGCTGCAGATGCCGCAGTTCGATGGGATTACCATCGGCTATCTGATCGTCGGCGCGTTCCTCTACCTCTACCCGATGCTCGCCCCAAAAGCGGATCTTGAGCATCGCGTGATCGTTCCAGATGAGCCCGATCTCATCGACGACGACACACCTGCGCAACAGGCCTGACCCATGGCGGGGCAGCCTTAGGGCTGCCCCTCTGCCCGTTTTCCCACGACATACGAGACATTCCATGACACAGAGATTGCTGCGCGGTCGTCTGCTGACCTTTCATCGTGAGCCCCAGAACGGCGACGATATCGGCGCCTATACCTATCTTGAGGACGGCGCGGTGCTGATCCGGGACGGGATCATTCAGGACACCGGCCCCTTCTCGGCGATCAGCGCAAAGGCCGGAGACGTGCCTATGACGGACCATCGCCCTCATCTGATGATGGCGGGATTCATCGACACCCACATTCACTTTCCCCAAGTGCAGGTGATCGCCTCGTGGGGCGCACAGCTCTTGGACTGGCTCAACACCTACACGTTCCCAGAAGAAACCCGCTTTGCCTCGGACGGGCACAGCGCGACTATGGCGCGGGCGTTCTATGACCAGCTGATCGCGCATGGCACCACGACGGCGGTTGCCTATTGCTCGGTCCACAAAACCTCGGTTGACGCGTTCTTTACCGAGGCAACCAGACGCAACATGCGCATGCTAGGAGGCAAGGTCCTGATGGACCGCAACGCGCCTGAGGCGCTGCAGGATACGCCGCAAACCGGATATGACGACACCAAAGCCCTCATCGCCGACTGGCATGGCAAAGGGCGCAATGGCTATGTCATCACGCCCCGGTTTGCGATCACCTCAACCCCGGACCAAATGGCCATGGCCCAGGCGCTGGCGCAAGAGCATCCCGACTGCCACATCCAGACACACCTGTCGGAGAACAAGGACGAGATCGCCTTCACCAGACAACTCTACCCGCAAGCCCAGGACTATCTGGATGTCTATCAGTCCTACGGTCTGCTTGGACGGAAAACCCTACTCGGACACTCCATCCATCTTGAGCCGCGAGAGATTGACGTGCTGGCTGAAACCGGCGCGCATCCCGTGTTCTGCCCGACCTCGAACCTGTTTCTAGGCAGCGGCCTGTTTGATCATGCCGGGCTGAGCGCGCGCGGAATCGCCAATGGGATCGCAACGGATGTTGGTGCTGGCACCAGCTATTCAATGCTGCAAACCCTGAACGAAGGTTACAAAGTCCTGCAATTGCAAGGGACAGCCCTGCACCCTCTGCAAGCGTTCCATTGGGCAACCTGCGGCAATGCCTGCGTTCTGGGCCTCGAAGACAAAATCGGTACGCTCGCCCCGGGAAGCGAAGCCGACGTCGTTGTTCTGAACGCACGCAGCACCCCGGCCATGGCCCTACGTATGGACCGCGTGGACAGCCTGTCACAAGAGCTGTTCGTCCTGCAGATGATGGGAGACGATCGCGCGATTGAGGAAGTCTATGTGTCGGGTACACCCAGCAAGGTTGCAGGACCGCAACCTGAACTAGCCAAAGTCCCTGCCTAGCGGCATCTGGAGCGCGGGCCCATTTCCAGCCCGCGACGGTCTTAAATTGAAAGCCCGGATCAGTCGACTTGCTCGATCCGGGCTAGACCCTTCAAAACCGCGCGGCCAAGTTCCTGATAGCACAAGGCAAAAAGCGCGGGATGCCTCGGGTGCCCAATAAATCCTTCAGGTGCAATGAAAAATCGATCTGTATCCCGTCATTCCACAAATTGGGTAATAAGGCAGGTGACGGTATCATCTGCTGCGACTTGGCGGCGAATACCAGTGTGTTAGGTTAGGAGGCGGGTCTGCAAAGAGATTTGATCTTCTCGCAGCCACCACTTCCAATCCTTCAACTTGCGATGTGGGGTTCCGACTTGTTTGCTTGGCTTCTGCCTGCGTTTTTCGTGATCCCGAGTCTACCCCTCAAACTTCAAGGCGATGCTTTCTTGCGTCGCAACGCTTTGACAGCAGAGGATGAGCCCTTTCGAGATATCTCCGTCTTCAAGTGCAACTCGGTTCCGCATATGGACGGCCCCTTCGGTAAGCCGGGCAACACAGGCACCACAGACACCGGACTGGCAACTGTATGGTGGATTTAAGCCTTTCAATTGGGCAGCTTCCAGTATGGTTTGACCCGCAGCCACCGGTACGTCATGCCATGCACCATGCAGATTTATGCGGGCTGTCGCTGCGACCCCTGACGTGCTGAGGTCGGGCTCGACATTCCCTCCAAAGCTTTCCGTGTGAATGCGATCGTCAGGCACGTCCAAATTTTTGAGCGCCGCCCGTAGGTCCGTGTTCATGCTGCCCGGACCGCAGATCCAGTATTGCGTGTCCTGCGCCACAGGTGGGGTCTCGGCAATAGCGGCCTGAACGGCGTTTGCATCCAACCAACCCGTGCGCCAAGGGCTGAACCAACTGAACAAGGAGGGGTGTGACAGAACATGGCGCACAGAAAAGCGTTTTGGGTATCGCGCTTGGATCTGCTCCAACTCGTCCCGAAAAATGATGCTGTTCGCGTTGGTGTTGCCGAAAACCAAATGCGCGACGGAATGCGGCTCGTCCGTCAAAACGGCATTGATCATCGCGTATAGAGGCGTGATGCCACTGCCCGCGCCAAAGAAATAGTGTGTGCGGCGTTTAAGGAGTCCGGGCGTTAAGGTGAACTGTCCAAAGGGGGGCATGACTTCGATGGTATCCCCTACCGACAGAGCATCACCGATATGGTTCGACACGATCCCGCCTTTCACTCGTTTCACAGTGATGCGCAGTGCGGATCCAGGAGGGTTTGAGATGGTGTAGCTGCGCCTATGTTCCTGCCCTTCGATCAAAAACCTGATCGTCAAATGTTGCCCTGCTATCCATTGAAACAGATCAGCCAGTCTGGCAGGGACATCTAAAGTGACACTTGTGGCTGCACCGCCGATCTCTGTGCGGATGTCAGATAAGGTCAATGGATAGAAGTCGCGCTGCATTAAATCACCAATCACCGGTAGTCATAAGTTGTCGTCAATGACCGGACCACCATCCCGCCAAGGTAAGGTTCAAAGGCAAACTCATCTGTTTGACGCATTTTGCCGGCATATCCCTGCCAATCATATTCAACATCCGTAACCGCGGTTACGTGGTGGACCTCATCTTCGGTGCGGGTGGTCATTCTGGGCGTGGATCGCTTAGTTTCCTTGTAGTCCGCCAATTCCTTGGGGAGTTCAGCATCGGTAGCGGCGGCAACGTCCCCCACACGGTAAGTGAAGACATCATCTTCCTGCCCGGCACCGTATTTGAGAACGATCCGATGAGTAGCTTTGGGATGCCAGATTTCCCACGTAGCCAGAAGACTATCTTCGTCTTGAGCCGCCAGGACACGGGCAGAGATCTCCTCAGGCGTTTCTGCTTGCGCTGTCAGCGCCAAAGCCGACGCGATAGCCACGCCAATTAGGGTGGCTTGAACGGGTGTCATAATCCATCTCCGCATTGTTCAATCAGCCTTCATGAACTCCAAAACGGCTTTTTGGTGCTGGGTAATCGGGCTTTCACCAATCCCGGCCGGGCCGATTTCCAGATACGGGCTTTTCAGAGACTTCTGCTGTTGTTCGCAGGCATAGATATCCTCGGTCGTGAAGTCTCCGGATGCCATCGGATCATCTTCGCCTGCGACATCGGCCCCTTGATACTTCGCACCGCCAAAGTCCTTCCAAAAACCCCAGCTTTTCCACTGTTGTTTCTGAAACGCCCAATCAGATTCATTGGCCAGTTTCGTGCGATTTTCGATGCGCGTAAGGTCCGGCGCCAGTGGCGTGATGATAAACAGGTTCCAGCTTTCCTCACTGGCCCCGATACCAATGCCGGGAAAGAGCATTGGAACCCACGCGCCGACATGGGGTTTTGGGATCGCGCGCGGCATCGGCAGGTTCGCCTCATGATCCTTGGCGTACTCCGCGGACGGAGGCTCCCAAAAGTGATAGTGCGGCCCCTTCCACCCGTATTCCGCCTTGGCATGGTCATACATATGCAGGGTGTTGGAATGCAGGTGGCTCAGGTGATAGACGTCGATGTAATTCTCGACAACGATCTTCCAATTTGCCTTGATCTCATAGGTGTTCCGACCTTCAGCGTACTCTACCAGTTCCTCGGGCTTGTGCGGGCCAAGGAAAGGATCGACCTCGCCAAACCACTCCGCAAGCGTGGGCGCGTTCGGATCAGGATGGACGAACAACATACCGCGCCAGACGTCTACGCTCGCCGGTTTGAGGCCAAGGCAGGATTTATCGATACCACCGGGAAATTCCGACGCCTCATCGGGGACGGAGATCAGATTGCCTTCCAGATCATAGGTCCAATCGTGGTAAGGACATGTAAGCGCTTTTTGCGTCTTGCCAACCGCGCGGATCAGTTGTGTACCGCGATGGCGGCAAATATTGTGAAAGGCCCGCAGCCGGTGATCGCGCCCCATGACGACAAACAGGTTGTTCAAACCTGCCTGCACCGACAGATAGTTCCCGGGGCCTTCGATATCTTCAACCAGTCCCGCAAAACGCCAGGTGCGTGAGAAGATCTGTTGTTGTTCTCGGTCGAACCAATCCTGCGAAGTATAGGCTTCGACTGGCAGGTGATGATACATTTTGGTCATCTTTATCCCTCAGGTCATCAGATGGGCGTATTGCGGAAAAAGGCTGGCGGCGAGCATCATCAATCCCGAAAAAGCCCAAAGGCAGACTATGGCCCAGAAAAGAATTGGATCGTCGTGTCGGTTGATCTCGAACACCAGAAAAGCCTGACCATTCAGGATGGTCGGAATGGTCCACCACAGGAAGAGCAGCCCCCAGACCCAGTAGTATCCCAGGACAGCTGCAGCCAACAGTACAGGCAGAGCTATATAGTTCGCGGTTCTGGCGTGGCTCATAGCTCGGCCTCCAGCGTAGAGGCCAGCAAAGACGCCGCCAGCTTCAATTCCGCGCGCCAGACTTTGGGCGGCTCGAGTGGCGACAGGGCATCCATGCTGACAAAGATTGCGGAAATACCCTGAGTTACGGCACGAATGCTTGTATCCGGCGCGTCAGGGGCAGCGCGCCTCAGGACATCCTCAACCACGTCAAAGAAGGCACTTAGGCTGTCCGAAAGATCTTGCCGCAGTTCGGGACGATCCGGAACAACAGTTACCAGTGCCTGATAGGCCAGCATCAACCGCGGATCAGTTCCGCTGCCTTCGGCAAAAAGAGCGTCCACAAGATCGGTTGGCGTTGCTCTGTCTGGCAGAGCTTGTCGCAGACCGTCCAGTGACATCGCAAAGCCTTCAAGCGTGTACTCGGCAAGTGCGGCAATCATTTCGTCCTTGTTGCCAAGATAGTGGCGCAGCAGGGGGCGCTTGACGCCAGCTTCCTCTGCAATCCGTTCCTGGGTTGCGCCGTCAAGGCCGAACCGCGCCACGCATGTGAGATACGCATCTAGGATCTCCTGGGATCGTTGGTCTTTCAAAGATGGTCTTGGCATTGCGGCCCCTTAAATTGTCATTGATGACAAATAATGATTGAAGATTGTTTGTCAACCATGACAATTTACTTTGCGACCAACGCGTGAAAAGAAATTGTATTTGGGGGGTGTTAGAGCGAATGACCAGCCATCATCCTCTGCGGTCTCGAATGTGACAGCCCGCCCCTCAGTTTTTTAGCAGGACCGCAAACCGGTTCGGGAAAGAGTGTTCACCCCGGGCAAAATGGCCGCAAAACACCGTCACAACGACTCGATGTTTCCCAAAAGAATAGAGGTCATATCCACCGCAAACGAACCGTCTTGGACAGTGACATCCATCTGAGTGTCATAGTTCACCGCATTTCGCGTTATCCCTGAGAGGTCGGCATCCGCGTCCAGAAAAACCCATTTCGCCGGATATGGAGAAGTTTGTCCGACCGCCGCCTGCAGGATGGACAGCGCGTCCAGTGCGTTGACGGCTCCATCCTGGGTGATATCAGCGGCAATCAGGTTTTCTGGAGACGCCGGACCCCATGTCGGATCCAAACCAACCGAGATGCGCAGAACCTGCAACGCATCCAGAGCGTTGACCCGTCCGCTCGCTGTTGAATAGGTTTTGACGACCTCCAGCTCTCCGACCAATGTCCCGTTCGGAACGTTCAGATCGAAGCGTCCGGTCTCATCCGTGGTTGCGGTTACGGTGCCGCCTCCGGTCGGAGTGAACTTGATCTCGGCATTTGCAAAAGCCGGATTGGCGGTCTCGGAATCGATGCTCACGCGGCCCTGAATGCCGTCCGAGCTTGCAGGCTCCAGCCCGCCGAAGGTGCCGAAATCCACCGGAATGTGATCCGGCCCGCCAAACCCGGAGCCAAAGACCTCTTCTTTCGTCAACGACGCGCCGTTCGAGGACATCACGTGGACGACCTCATTCAGATACTGGATGTCAGCGCCTTGGGATGTGGCGGTAAATGTTAGTTGATCGGGGGTGCGCAGAAGAAGATAGTCGAACATGTCCAATCGATCGGTGCCGGCTTCGAAATCCGTTATTGTCGTGGGATCGCTGCCATATTGCATGACAAAGATATCGGCCCCTGCCCCGCCTGTCAGTGTCGTCTCACCGCTACCTGCAATGAGGATGTCATCTCCCTCCCCGCCAGACAATTGGGCATCCAGAACCCCCGCGCTGAGCATGTCGTCCTGCGCCGTGCCCATAACCGGTCCGCTACCGTCCAGGACGACACCGAGATTTGCCAAAGAAACGCTCAGCTGCGTCAGTCCGGGATCCTGCTGCGAGGTTGCAAGCACCTGAAGCTCATCACCGATATGGGCGAGGCTGAGGGTCTGGACGTTCCCCAACCCACTAACCAACGTGTCGGCAAAGCTATCCAGATAGATCAGCTTTCCATTCGGGGTCAACGTGAACAGGCTGACGCCATCGTCGGAGCCGCCGGCCACGATGAAGGCACGGCCCTTCACCTCGATCACCGACAGGTCCTGCACGGATTCAAATCGGGTATTCAACGTATCGAGAACGTGATCCTTGGGGATCAACCGACCATCGCTGCGCAATCCCATCACGCTGAGGGAATTGCTACCCGACCCCGCCACGATGACCCAGGATTGCCCATAGGCCTCGACCACCTCAATCGCCGTGGGCGTAGAGATTCCCATCGTTGAAACAGCGGCACTGTTGTCCAGAGCGCTGAGGCTGCCATCGCTTGCGGAAACGTCAAATACGGCGATTTCACTATTTGCAGCGTTCGCGGTGATCACGAATTGTTCGGTCCCGACCGTCGCAGCATGCATCGAATCGGCTTGGCCAGAGAGCAGCGATACAACCGAAAGCGTGCCGTCTGGGTTGATCTCATAGCTGCCGATCTGATCGGTGTCTTCATGCGCAAGGGTCAGATAGTTCTGCCCCCCGACGTCCAGTTGCGCCATCGCCGAGATGTCTCCGCCACCGACGAGCGTCCCGGTTTCCTGCAGATCGCCAAAAGTGCCGTCCGAGTTGAGCGTATATCCCACCAAACCCGTTGCATTGTTGATATCAAGGGCCAGTTGGTCCTCAGCGCCCAAGGTGATTGGCACACCTGTCCGCCCCACCTGATACAGGATCGGGCCGCTATGATAGACCGTATCCACCAGCTGCGGCCCGGCCCCTTCAATGAGCCGCCAGGCGGCAACGCCACCGAACGGCCCGGTGATGGAATAGAGATACGTATCCCCGTTAAACGTTTTTAAAGCCGTATCGCCGATACCTGAATCGAGCGCCGGGCTTCCCGTTGCAACCACAGTTTCGAATTGAAGCATCACCTTGATCACCCCCAATGCCACCCCTGGCAATGACCTGAGGATGATCTGATGCCCAGACCGAAACAAAAGCGGGAATGTGGTGAAAACGAGGAGTTCGGCTTCAGTTTAACTCAATTTTTCCAGGTTCGCCCGCGGTGGTAACCGGAAGGCAAGACAGATGAACAAAGCGTCATGTCGGGGACGGCCTTCCCAGGATCGCGGACACCAATTCTGAGGGGCAAGACGATGAAGACACCTGAGCGCCATACTGATACGCCAGCCGATCTTTCAGGGGCAGATCGCGATCGCCACAAGCGCTCGTGGATCGAACGCAACCTGCGCAAACTGTCCGGGCGCGGCATTGCGGGCGGATTGGTGTCGACCTTGCTGGCCCTTCCGGCTTTTGCGCAGGCGACGGTTGAGGAACTCTATGCTTTCCAATTCGCGGAAACGATCCCGGGTGTGAAATCAGCCAAGCTGATGGACAATAGGGATGTCCTTCTGAAAATGCTCGATGGGCGCACCATGGTTGTTGCGGCTGAACATGTTCAGGTCCTTGAGAGCGGTTCGATCATGATCGCCGAGGCGATGGTTTCGCAGATCGTCGAATTCAGCGCTGTTGCCGAGGCCGGAGCCGCCTCAGCGGCAGGTGGTCTGGGCGGCATGGGTGCTGCGGCGGCGGGTCTTGGTCTCGCCGGTGCTGCGGCAGCAGGTGGTGGTGGCGGAGGCGGCGGGGACGATCCAGCCCCTGCGCCAAACTTTCAGACGCTGAATTTGGCAGAGCTGCAGGCCACCTCCCTCAACAACACTCTGACCAACGCAACTGCGCCGGATGATGCGACCTCGGTCGAGGTTACGATCGGCTCCGTGACCAAGACCGTGACACCGGATTCCGAAGGGAACTGGACCGTCACCCTCACAGCGCCCGAGGCGAGCGCCCTGGCCCAAGGCCAGTCCACGGTGACCGTTCGTATGCTTGATACCTTGGGGGACGAGATCTCCGTTTCGACGGCAACCGTGGTCGTAGACACCATCCCACCAACACTCAGCATTGACAGTTTCTCGGATGGGGCCGTCATGAACGCCGCCGAGCAGGGAACTGATCTTGTCGTAAGTGGCACAACGGGCGCGGAAAACGGGCAGTCGGTGAGCGTTACTCTAAATGGCCAGACTTATACCGGCACGGTGTCCAACGGCCAATGGTCGGCAACCGTTCCAGCCGCCGATCTGGCAGCCCTGTCGGATGGGGCAACCATCAGCGTGACAGCGGATGTTTCGGATCGCGCTGGCAACCCGGCCGTTCAAGCCAGTAACAGTTTTGATACCGACTTCACGGCTCCAACCCTCACGCTCGATCCGGTTGGCGGAGGGTCTATCGACCTTATTGATGTAACCGGCGATCTGACCGTGACCGGGGCGACCTCGGCTGAGGACAACCAAACTGTAACGCTTGTATTGGACGGGCAGTCCTTTACCGGCACGACACTGGGCGGCAGTTGGTCGGTGACTATTCCCAACGCGGATCTTGCCGGGTTGACGACGGGCACCCCGGCAGAGATCAGTGTTTCGCTCGCAGATGCAGCTGGCAACCCGGCGACCACCGTGACGGCCACGGTGCCCGTCGACCTCTCTGGTCCATCCATTGCCATTTCGCCCTTGTCCGTAGGTGATATCCTGAACGCCGCCGAGACCGGTTCAGATTTGACCATTTCAGGCACAACCGGAAATGTTGGCGACAACCAACAGGTTTCCGTCACGCTGAACGGCCAGACCTATACGGACCTCGTCTCGGGTGGCTCTTGGAGCGTTACCGTCCCGACCGCCGATCTAGCATCTCTGTCCGATGGCGGCGATTTTACGATAACAGCCAATGTGTCTGACGCGGACGGGCTGGCAGCGCCTCAAGCAACGGCGCAATTGGCCAAGGATGTTAGCGCTCCGACAGTCACCATCGACAGTTTCTCGGACGGGGCCGTCATGAATGCGGCAGAGCGCGGAACCGATCTGACCATTTCGGGTTCCACCACAGCTGAAGACGATCAAACCGTGACCGTTGGCATGAATGGGCTAACCTACACCGCGGAGGCCGCGGGCGGGTCGTGGACCGTTACCGTGCCAGCCGCTGATCTGGCACTCTTGGCAGACGGAACAACAATTGCGGTAACAGCAGATGTCTCGGACATCGCCGAAAACCCGGCCGTTCAGGCGACAGGCAGCTTCGATACTGATTTCACTGATCCTACCATCGCGATCACGGGTGTTTCGGACGGCTCGATCATGAACGCCACCGAGCGGGCAACAGATCTGACCATTTCGGGCACAAGCGATGCAGGCGTTGGGGCTGTCGTGTCTATCACGATCGCCCGCGCCGACGGCACGGTTGACATCAGCGAGACGACAACCGTCACTGTTGGCAATTGGACATTGGTGACAAATGCGTCCGATCTTTTGGGGCTTCAGGATCAGGAAAGCTATACCATCACCGCGACCGTGGCTGATGCAGCTGGAAATACGTCCCAGACCACAATGGGCTTCATAACTGATTTTGCGGCACCCAGCATTACCCTCGATCCACTGTCCATCGGATCAGTCCTGGATGTCGTGGAACGTGGGCAGGACCTGACGGTTTCAGGCACAACAACGGCCGACAACGGAGACACTGTAACCATCAACTTGGACGGCGAGACCTATACAGCCACCGCAATGAACGGAAGTTGGAGTGCGGATATTCCAACCGGCGATCTCGCGGCCTTGGCAGACAGCACTAGCTTCCAGATCTCGGCATCGGTTGAAGACGCTGCAGGCAATACCTCCAACGCGGCAACAGGTTACTTCTCAACCGATTTCCGACCAACCTTGAACCTCGATTCGATTGGAACCAATGGGGCGATCTCTCTTGCTAATGCGCAAAGTTCCGGGATTACAGTCAGCGGTTCTTCGGTCGGTCTCGCCGCTGGGCAGGCGGTGGATATCCTGTTGGGCAGTACATCCGTTGGCACCGCAACCGTCGCAGCAAATGGAACATGGTCTGCGCCTATCGCAGCCTCCGCTTTTGCCGGCACGACGGCCGGGACGGATCTGAGTTTCTCGGCAGAAGCAACAGTATCCGGAGGGCCTGATCCCCTTCCGGTGAGTGCTGACGCCACAGCTCATACGCCCGCAGCCTATGTCATCTCGGAAGTCGGCAGAAGCGGCTCAACCGTCCAGTTCGCGGTTTATTCGGAAGCCGACCGTGATCTGTCGAGCGGGTTATTTGTAGACATGCGTTTAGAGTTCGACTCCGCTCAGGTCACCTTTGACAGCGGCTCCATCATATTCAACGGGCAATTGCCTCTTGCCGTGAACGCAGCCAACCCCAGTTTCGTCAATTTCGCCGGAGCCACACTCAGTTTCTCCGACATTTCGGCCCCTCTCGTGCAGTTTTCCGTCGACATTCAGGACATCAATCAACCCTTTGAGCTGAAGATCGTCACGCCAAACGGAGGCGACTCTGTCTACCAATCAGGGACGACCACTGACGATGTCATAGGTGCAAGCAATGTGGACACGATCATCAGGGGGGGTGATGGCGACGATACGATTGACCTGACAGAGGCAGGCCGAGACATCGTTGTGTTCGAAGCAGACCCTGCAATCAATGGCACGGATATTATTACGGGGTTCAGCACCGGAACTGCAACGGAAGTCGCAGATACCCTGACGTTCAGGGGCCTCGACGTCGCCACGTTGCGAGGCACGGGAACGGACGTGGAGTTCCTGAGTCAAGGCGGCAATCTGGGAATAGATACAGGCTTCGTCGGCTTTACGACCATCCTCAGCGACCTCACGGTCAGCACCATTGAATTGTCATTGGAGAGCCTGGTCGGAGCGCAGGCCGGAGACGAGATCTATGCCCTGACAACCGATGGAACCGACGCCAAGCTCGTCAAAGCCAGCTTCTCTGCATCAGACGACGTCACTGTTGATACGCTCGCCGTGTTCGATGGTCTGAATGATCTGAACAACCTGAGTGCAGACAATATCCTGCATACCGATCCCACAGGTGCCACCGCCTAGTCCTTTTCTAGGATTGGCCGAGAGCTTGGAAGGCAGCCATGTCAAAAACCCACCTCAAACCCCTCTCATTCCAGAGGTATGGTCACAAGTTCTGGAAACGCTTCACCTCATTCGATCATACAAGGTACGTGACCGAATGTTCAGTTGTTGCGGCAGAAGTTTTCCCCGTAGCGGCTGCTTTCCCGCTTGTGTTCCGCAAAACGGAGAGCGGGGTAGAGCCGGTCGCAGTGTTTTCCCTGACAGAAGAGGCTGAAAACTCATTTGTGTCTGAAACAGGCATATGGTTGGCGCCCTACTTGCCCTCTGCGATGAGGTGCCCGCCTTTCGATGCCGAACCAATGCCAAGAGGTGGGCAGGTCAAGGACGCTCAATTCCAATTGCTCATCGACGAATCCCTTGGCTTGATCAGTGATGACCCCAGAGATGAGGCGTTCTACCGTGAAACAGGAGCGCTTTCTTCCAATCTTGAAGCCGTAAAGAGGTTCTTCCAAGGTCGAATGTCGTCAGCACAAACCACAAAGGCCATTTGTGATGTGCTTGCGGATATGAACTTGTTGGCCCCACTCACCCAACATGAGGGTTGCTCTTTACCAAAGGGCTGTTGGGGTATCTCGCCCGATGGGTTGAACAGTTTGACCAATAGGCAACTGGCCACACTGACAACTTGTGGCGCTCTGCAGCTAGTCCACGCGCATCAGGTCTCACTGTCTCACATAGCTTGGTTGGCCCAAGCACAATCACGAATGACACAAAATCCGAGCTCGGTGGATCTTTCGCGGAAGACGAATGTCGACGGCTTCTTGTCTGCATTGGCCGATGCGCAAACGAACGAAACCTCTTGGGGCCCGAATTCGGAGCTAAACGCTTATGCCCAATGACCCCTGGTTGCCATGCAGCGGGCCAAAACCGAAAACAGGTTCGATCAGCGGACGCACTCCATTCCTTCGCTGCCCTAACTTGCCGAAGAGGAACTTAGACATGACGCGGCACGAATCCCAACCGGACACATCTCGTTTAACAGAACTAGAAAAGTGTATGCTGCATGTGGGTGAGACACTTGAACGTCCAATAACAAAAGCATCTCTCTTTGCCGCGCAGTCAAATTTGGAAAATGGCCTCTCGATAAGTGATGCACTGGCGCTTGCACGCCAAAGCGGTCTTCAGGCAGGGTATGGCACGCGCTTGCTGAGCAAATTGGATGACGACTTGTCACCAGCCATACTGTTGTTGGAGGGGGGACGATCCGTTGTCTATCATGGGCGCAGCGACGACGGCATGCTTTTGGTATACGACCCTTGCATTGGGCCGGGAACCGGAACAATTCCACAGAAACAGTTGGAAAAAGCGTATACCGGCTACGCAATTCTATTTCGCCGAGACCATCAAGATATCTTGAAGAATAGCGAGGCCCAAAGGTCTGGACATTGGTTCTGGTCAGCTTTGGCGGCCAGTCGATGGTCCTATTTCCAGGTCATTCTCGCGGCAGCGCTCGCCAATCTTCTAGGGCTCTCAACTTCTATCTTCATCATGGTCGTCTATGACCGAGTTCTTCCCAACGAAGCAACGGAGTCTCTGATTGCACTGACCATAGGCGTGGGCCTCGCCCTTGGCTTCGATTTCCTACTTAAGATTCTAAGAGCTGGATTCATTGATCATGCCGGCCAAAAGGCTGATCGGCTGATGGGACGGCGCATCTTTGACAAGTTACTCGATATCCAAATGAAATCTCGTATCGGATCAACTGGCGCGATGGCAAATACAGTTCGCGAGTTCGAAACTCTGCGCGAATTTTTCACGTCCGCAACATTGGTTGCGATCGTCGATCTACCATTCATCGCTCTGTTTGTCTTCGTGATCTACTTGGTTGGTGGATCATTGGCCATCGTTCCTGCGATGGCAGTACCCATTGTTCTGCTGACCGGCTTGCTCGCCCAACCTATACTATCGCGGTTGGCCGAGCGGCAATTCAAGGATGGTCAATCCAAACAATCTGTTCTTGTTGAGGCCGTCTCTGGCCTCGAAACCATAAAAACCACCTCTGCGGATCGTCAGATGCGTACCCGTTGGGAAAGCGCGATAGAACGACAATCGAACCACGGACTTCGCAGTCGCGCGATAACACAATTCGCCCTGAACCTGACCGGCCTCACGCAACAGGCGGCGCAGGTGCTGATCGTTTTCTATGGCGTTTTCTTGGTCACGGAAGGACAAACCAGCATGGGCGCCCTGATCGCCGCCGTCATGTTGACGGGTCGCGCCTTGGCACCCTTGGGGCAATTGGCGCAAACTTTAACGCGATACAATCAAGCACGCAGCGCTTTTCGAAACCTCAACCAGATTATGCGGGCAGACAGTGAGCGACCGGAAGGCAGAACCTGGATCGGCCGTTCACACTTCAAGGGCGCGATTTCGTTTAGCAACGTCCATTTCGCATACCCGGATCAATCCGAAGACACGTTGAAAGGTGTCTCCTTTACTATCAACCCTGGTGAGAAAGTCGCAATTCTTGGCCAAATTGGCTCGGGCAAAAGCACAATCGCGCGACTGTTGCTGGGCCTCTATGCGCCTCGGGTCGGGTCGATCATGCTGGATGGGTTGGACATTCGGCAAATTGACCCAGGAGATCTACGACGAGGTGTCGGCTCTGTTCTGCAGGATGTTTGGCTGTTTTCCGGCTCGATCCGCGAAAACATCGCCAGTGGCACCATGAGGCCGAATGACGAAGAAGTGATTGAAGCCGGGCAAATTGCCGGAGTTGAGGATTTTGTAGCGCGTCATCCAGCAGGTTATGATCAACAGCTTGCGGAAAGGGGAGAAGGGCTTTCAGGTGGACAAAGACAAGCGATTGCCTTGGCGCGGGCCTTGATCGGCAAGCCATCGGTTCTGCTGCTGGATGAGCCGACAAGCGCCATGGATGTTCAAACCGAAGCGCGCGTTCTGTCCCGCCTCAAGCAGGCGACTCCGGACACGACGATGGTGATCGTCACGCACCGTCCTAGCCTCTTGGAGCTGGTGGACCGCGTTATTGTCATTGACGACGGCCAAATCGCGAAAGACGGGCCAAAAAGCCTTCTGTCACAACATGCACGCCAAAACAGGAGGCACCTGAATGTCGCAGCATCATGATCTTGCCTCATTGGCACGCGCGACTCGCGGAACTTCACCTTTGCGAAACTCTCTTCTGCTTGTGGCAATTCTCGCATGCCTCCTCACGGCCGGGCTTTGGGCGTATCTGACCGAGTTGGACGACGTAACCCGCGTGGATGGCCGGATCGTGCCATCTGGAGACATCCAGATCATCGAAGCAACAGAGCCAGGCGTTTTGAAGGTATTGCACGTGCGGGAAGGCCAAGTGGTTCAAGCCGGGACCTTGTTGATGGAATTCGACACGACCCAAATCGACAGTCAGTTGAATCAGGAACAACAACGTGCTTTTGGCCTGATGGCTCGGATCCAGCGGCTTCACTCCGAGATCGAGGGCCGGGAGCTTCAGTTTGACGCTGCGCTCGTCACAGGCGCCCCGGATGTCGTTCAATCAGAAACGGCTTTGTACCAAGGCAGGCAAGTCGAATTGCAGGCTGAAGTTGATATCTTGCTGCGACAACAACAACAACGCCATAGGGAATACGAAGAAGGATTGGTAGATCAGGTCACCGCGAAAGAGACACTGAATGTTCTGGCTGAGGAACGAGCAATAATGGCACCTCTGGTCGCCAGCAAAATGGAACCCGCGACCACGCTTTTGGCGCTTAGGCGCAGTGAGGCAGAATGGAAAGGTCGCCGGGTCAGAGCCGAAGCTGCGACCAGTCGACTAAAAACCGGTCTGGAAGAGATTGATGACCGAATCCGAGCGGCGCGCAGCAGATTTCGGAGCAATGCTCTGACCGACCTCGCCGTCGCAACCGCTGAACTGTCCGCCCTAGAACCAATGCTGCCAGCTTTGCAGGATCGAGCGTCCCGCGCAAACGTTCAATCTCCGGCGCGCGGCATCGTAAACCGCATCCACCGTACCACGATCGGCGGTCTTGCGCGCACCGGAGAGGAGTTGGTCGAGATCGTTCCACTGGATGACAGTTTACTGGTCGAAGCCTATGTTCGCCCGCAAGATATCGCGTTTCTTCATGCTGGACAGCCCGTGAAAGTCAAAATCACCGCCTATGATTTCGCCCGCTACGGCGGACTGGATGGGGAAATTGTTCGAATTGGCGCAGATACCATCACCCGGTCCGAGCACAACGACGAAGAGGTCTTTGTCATCGAGATCCGGACCAATGGCACAATGCTCGACGCCTCGGGGGCCGCTGTTGAAATCATTCCTGGCATGATTGCCGAGGTCGATATTTTGGCTGGGCGCAAAACCGTTCTGGACTATTTGATCCAACCGGTCGTGAAAATTAAGGACCAAGCGCTGCGGGAATAGCGCAGCCTCAATCACAGCACCACACTCAACTTATTGACGTAGCGTGAAATCCTGTTGTTATAACGAGCTAGGCTTCTTGAATTGCTGGTCAAACAGCCGGCGGAACGCGCCGTTTTCTTCCAACAACACATTCAAGGTCCCTTGCTCGACGATTTGACCATCCTGAACGACCATGATGTTGTCCGCTTCCAGAACGGTCGATAGTCGGTGAGCGATTACGATTGTCGTGACCCCTTCCGTCAGCTTGTCCAATGCCTCTTTAACCAGAGTTTCGGATTCTGCGTCAAGCGCACTTGTGGCTTCATCCAGCAGAAGGATTTCCGCTTTGCGCAAAATTGCGCGGGCAATTGCGATCCGCTGTTTCTGACCTCCGGACAGGAAAGCTCCGTTTTCCCCAACCTGAGTGTCATAGCCCTCTGGCAACTGAGAGATGAAGTCATGCGCATGCGCAGCGCGTGCAGCTGCAAAAATTTCTTCATCGGTCGCGTCCGGCGCGACATAGCGCAAATTGTCCATCACGGTGGTCGAAAACAGGAACGTGTCCTGCCCGACATAGGATATCTTCCGGCGCAGCGATGCAAAACTGACTTCGGTGAGATCCTGACCGTCAATCTCTACATAGCCCTGATTGGGATCATAAAACCGCATTATCAGGCCGAAAATCGTGGATTTTCCTCCGCCGGATTGGCCCACGAGCGCCGTGGTTTTTCCTGCTTCGAAAGTGACATCCATGTCTTTGATAACGGGCAGTGTCCCCTGATACCCGAAGGTCACATCACGCAAGCGGATTTCGCCTGGACCTTTAACCATCTCTTTGGGTTCTGAATGTTCCTGCATCGAATCCTGTTCATCCAGAAGCTCGAACATCATACCAATTGGCACCATGCAGGTCTCGATCGAAACCCGCATTTTCGACAAGCGTTTGGCGGGTTCATATGCCATCAGTAGGGCCGTGATGAACGACATCAGTTGACCCGCCGTCGGAGGCTCAGATCCTCCGATCCCCAAAGTGCTGATAACCAGAACACCGGCAACGGCCAGACCTGCCAGAAACTCCATCAACGGGCTGGCGATGGCCTGCAAAGAGGCGATGTCGTTCGAACGTTTCTCGACGCGTTTGATCGCAATGTTCATCCGATCGGTCATGCGGCCTTCAAGGCTGAACACCTTAATGACTTTGATCCCGTTCGATGTTTCCTGCAGGACCTGGATGATCTCGGAAAGGTATTTCAACTCGGCCTGCATTATTCGCCGTACGTTCTTCAACAGATAGCGCACGCTTATCAAAGCAACCGGACCAACGACAAAAAACAGCACGGAAAGTAGCGGTTGCTGATAGATCATGACAATAATAAGACCCACAAGCGTTAGCGCGTCGCGCACGAAACTGGTTACGATGATATTTACCAGGTTCCGGGCGGCCCCCGCCCCTGCGGTGACCCTCATCAACAGGTTGGACGATTCAATCTCGGCAAAATACCCAATACCGCGCTGCAGTAGTCGATTGTACAGCCGCTCTTGTTGGACCGCGATAATTCGGTTCCCCGCGCGCGCCAAAAAAATCGACTGAATATAGGAAGCGAATGCCTTAGCGCCGAACAGCCCGACGACAACAAGCGCGATCCAATGTGCCTGCGACCTCATTTCGGGGGTGGTCATGGCATCGACGATGTTTTCCATCATCCAAGCCGTACCGGCGGTCGTGGCGGCAACGACTACCATCGCACCCATCGCGATGCCGTACATCCACCCTTGTTTGCGCAGGCTTTCCACGACAAGCCTACCGATATAGCCCGATCGCCATTTTGCCCAGGCCTTGCCGATCATTTCACACTCCAGATCGTCGGTGTCGCCGCCCTTATCGGGCAACCGCACGGTTAAACAGCGGTGTCTTATACCTCTGCCCCTCGGTCGTCGAGGTCGCTTTAGTTAATCAGGACAAGCCCGAGTTTCCAGCCCACCCGTGCAGATATCCTTGAAGCAGGGTCAAATGCGCGCACCGGGACCTTCAGTGCCAGACCACATCGCCCAGGAAAATATAACCTGCGCCATAGATCGTTTTGATCAATCGAGGGTTTTTGGGGTCTTCACCCAACTTGGTTCTGAGACGGGAAATACGCACATCCATTGCACGATCAAAGCTCTCACCAGCCGCGCCTCCCAGCGTTTCCTGCATCTGGGCGCGGCTAATCAGACGTTTGGGACTTTCGAGAAACAGACGCAATACTTCACCTTCTGCATGGCTGAACGCGGTTTCTGTGCCTTTTTGATCCTCAAGAACATAGCGGTCAAAATGCGCGACCCAACCGTTGAAACTGGCCGTCTCCGAGTGCGCCACCTGCCCCTTCGGCGCCCGCAAACGCGCCCGCACACGGGCAACGACCTCGGCGGGGTCGAACGGTTTGGTGATATAGTCGTCGGCCCCGAGCTCTAGCCCGGTGACCCGATCCTGCACCTGCGCGCGGCCTGAAATGATGATGACGGCAGCGCCCTGTTCCAAGGCAAGGCGATGCACCAGCGCCAATCCATCCGTATCCGGCAGGGACAGATCAACCAGACATACATCGGGCGTAACACGGTTCAACGCGGCCTCGAATTCTCGGGCACGTGAAAAGCTCTGGGTTCGAAAACCTGCGTCTTGCAGGGTCTCCGTCAGAATATGGCGAATCTCGGGTTCATCATCGAGAATGGTCACCAACGGTTGAGTCATCACGCAGCCTCGGTTCGGATCAAAGCCGAAAGTTGTTTGGGAGTGAACGGTTTGTGCAAGACGGGCACCCGACCGATTGCGCGCTTCAACACAGGATCAGTCGATGGCAACGACGTCATCAAGATACATGGCAGCCGGGGTTTGAGACGCTCCATCAGGTCCAGCCCGGTTGCCTCCCCTTCCAACCGGATATCGGACAGGACCAGAACAATGTCATCCAGTTCGCTCACCAGCGTCAATGCCTCGTCGACCGAGGTTGCCTCGATGACCGAAAACCCAAAGTCGATCAGCATGTCGCGGAACTGGAGGCGCAAGTCCTGATTGTCTTCGACCAGAAGAACCATTCCGCCGCGCATGGGGGGCGCAGGGCGGTACGGAAGCCGCAATACAACCGACGCCCCCGAGGGCGTGTTCTTCAGGCTCAGGTCCCCTCCGGCTAGTTTCACCGTGTCATAGACCATTGGCAAGCCAAGACCGGACCCGTCGCTGCCCTTGGTGGTAAAAAATGGATTGAGGGCTTTGTCCAGCGCTTCGGGCGAGAACCCCGGCCCGGTATCAGAGACCGTAATCTCAACCCAAATCGCGCCAATCGCATGGGCGCTGATGGTGATCTGACCGTTGTTGCCGCAAGCATCGCGGGCATTCAGGACCAAATTCAGCAAGGCATCCTGCACCATCCCCGGGTCCAGCATAAGGGCCTGATCGGGCAGCGTGTTGACCACCGAAAGCCCCACCCCACGCGGTAGAGAAGGTGAGGCGAGAATGCGCAAATCCTCAAGCAATTGAAGCATATCCGTCGCTTTGGGCTGAGGCATCCGGTTCCCCGTCATATCCGCGATCCGGTTCAAAAGCTGCCCACCGCGCTGCGCGGTCTGGCGGGTCGCCGCGATCAGTTCATGCGCTTCATCGGGCAGATTCATCTTATCCAACCGCCCCTGCATCCCTAGGATGATGGTCAGCAAGTTCGAAAAATCATGCGCCAGCCCGCTGGTCATCTGCGCGGCCATCTCGCGGCGGCGCGTTTGTTGCAACGCAACGCGGGTTTGGGTTTCCTCGGTGATGTCTACGGACATAATGTAAACGCCACCTTCCCCATCAGGGGTAAAGGACACGCGAATGCGGCGGGAATCCTGCTCTTCCGTGAACTCAAAAACGGAGGTTTCGCCGCCATAGGCTTTTGACAGATGCGGCTCGACCCTCGAAAAGGCGTGTCGGCCAAGCGCGTCGGAGATATGCAGCCCCAGAATATCAGATGGGCGACCCGGCAACACCGAGCTGAGCCGCCGGTTTGAGTAATCGTAGCGCCCATCGACATCGAGATGCGCGATATGGGCGGGCATCATCTCGGTCGTCATGCGCGTGCGGGCTTCGATCTCGGTCAGTTCGCGCTTGGCCTCCTCCAACGCGGCGATGGTGGCGGCAAGCTTACGGTTGGTGGCCGAAAGTTCCTCGGTATGGCTGAGCAGTTGGTCCGAAAGCTCCTCGGATCGGGCGCGTAGCAGGTTTTCAGCGCGTTTCGTGCCTGTGATATCGGTGTACACAGCAACCCAACCACCTTGCGGCAGAGGCGATCCCTCAACAGCGACAACCTGCCCGTTTGGGCGGACACGCTCCATATAGTGCGGCTCAAACGCCATGGCTTGTTCGACGCGCTGCTGCACCATTTCATCCACATCGCCCTCGGCCCCGTATTCTCCGCGGGTGACCAAGAAGTGAATCGTGTCACGAAACAACGCGCCGGGTTGCACAAGGTCGTCGGGAAGACCGAACATCTCTTGAAAGCGTCGATTGCTTAGAACAAGACGCAGCTTGTTGTCATAGATCGACAGTGCCTGACCGATCAAATTCAGCCCGGCAGTCGTCATCGCTTTGATGCGCTTTTCGCTAACGGTCAAGATCGCCCTCCCTGCGGCCCATCCGTAGCATCAGATTTGGACTTGGTGTAGAGGCGAACGCCCAGCTGGTTGATTTGTCTCACAATCGGCAAGCAGTTCCGCACCAAACAATCGTGGCGTGCAAGCTGCACGTGTCGCAGCCTCGCAATCCCAGATTTGTAAATCCGCCGACAAAGGTATACAACCATTGCAGATTCAGGCTTTTTTGCATCACATACAGATATGAGCAGCCCAACCATTTCTGCCGAACGCGAAAGCGATGGCACTCAGATCCGTATTGCAGGCGAAATGCTGACGCAATTGCTTGCTCCGGTCGAGGGGCCTTTTGCAGGCATTCAGCCAGAGGGCGGGCATGTTACGCTGGATCTATCGGATGTGGAAGCATTGGATACAAGCGGCGCGTGGCTGGTTGCGGATCTTGCCAAGCGGTTCACGACGGCTGGCGCGCAACTGGAATTCCGAGGTGTTCAACCGGCCCATGCCGCACTGATCGAGACCGTTTCGCAGAACATCCCAGACCATCCCGGAAAACTGGCCCCGCCTCGCAATGCCGTGGATTGGGTCGCCAGCGTGGGTCAAAAAACAGTTGGCGCGTGGAAGGACACGCTCTCGATCCTTGGGTTCCTGGGTCTAACGCTGCATCGGCTTGGGCGCACACTGGTCATGCCCTGGCGTTTGCGCAGAGCTGCCCTGTTTACACATATGGAGGAAACCGGGTTCAAGGCTCTGCCCATCGTGGCATTGATGGGGTTTCTGATCGGCGTTGTTCTGGCCTTTCAGGGGGCCACGCAACTGAAACAATTCGGTGCCGAGATTTTTGTGGTCGAGCTGATCTCGATCTCGGTACTGCGAGAGCTTGGGATCCTTCTGACCGCTATTATTGTTGCCGGTCGGTCGGGGTCGGCGTTTACCGCGTCAATCGGGTCGATGAAGGTGCAGGAGGAAATAGACGCCATGCGCACTCTGGGCTTGGACCCAATCGAGGTGCTGGTGGTGCCGCGTGTTCTGGCCCTGTTGATCATGCTCCCGATCCTGGGCTTTGTTGCTGATCTGGCGGGCCTTTTCGGCGGCGGATTGATGAGTTGGATCGACCTCGGCATCAGCCCAGGCATGTTCGTTACCCGTTTGAACGAAAGCACCGATGTCTGGCAATTGGCGGTTGGGCTGATCAAAGCGCCCTTTTTCGCACTGGTCATCGGCGTGATCGCCTGCTGGCAGGCCATGCAAGTCAAAGGCTCGGCCCAGAGCGTAGGTCAGCGCACCACGGCCTCGGTCGTGCAGTCAATCTTCATGGTGATCGCCATCGACGCCCTGTTTTCGATTTTCTTCTCTGAGATTGGGATCTGACATGGACGGCACGGTGCAACATCAGACCACTCAGGCAGACGCGCAACGCGAGGCGGTGATCCGCGTGCGCGGGCTTCGCAATCAGTTCGGGCCGCAGGTTGTCCATGACAATCTGGATCTCGATGTCTGGCGGGGTGAGGTCTTGGGCATCGTTGGCGGCTCGGGTACCGGTAAATCGGTACTATTGCGCACGATTGTGGGGCTGAACACGCCAGCGGCAGGCAGCATCGAGGTACTAGGCGTAGATGTCCTGAATGGACCCGAGGAAGATCGCCGCCGTATAGAACGCCACTGGGGCGTGGCGTTTCAGGATGGTGCGCTGTTTTCCTCGCTCACCGTTTTGCAGAACGTTATGGCACCGCTGCGCGAACATACTGGCCTGAGCGAAAAACTGATGGAATCTCTGGGCGCATTGAAGATCAGCCTAGTGGGTCTGCCACAGCTGAGTTGCGGCAAGTTTCCATCCGAACTTTCGGGCGGGATGCGCAAACGGGCCGCGCTGGCTCGCGCCTTGGCCATGGACCCCGAGATCGTGTTTCTAGATGAGCCCACCGCTGGTTTGGACCCAATCGGTGCCGCCGCCTATGATGAGTTGATCCGAGAGTTGCAGCAGGCATTGGGCCTGACGGTTTTCATGGTCACCCATGATTTGGACAGTCTGTATGCGATCTGCGACCGCATCGCGGTACTTGCAGAAAAACGCGTACTGGTTGAAGGTCCGATAGAAGAGATGACCAAGGTCGACCATCCTTGGGTTCAGGAATACTTCACAGGCCCCCGCGCCCGCGCGGCGCAGCAGAAGGGGTAAGGCAGGTAAGGCGATGGAAACCCGAGCGAACTATATTCTAATCGGCGCATTTACCCTTGCAGCACTATTAGGGGCTTTTGGCTTTTTCCTATGGCTCGCCAAGTTCGAGGTGACCCGCCAATACGCCTACTACGACGTGTTGTTCGACAACGTTTCTGGCCTGTCGGCCGCTGGCGGGGTGAGTTTTAACGGCCTTCCTGTCGGTCAGGTGATCTCATTAAATCTGGATGATGACGACCCCTCGAAAGTGCGGGTGAGGATTGAGGTCGATGCGGATATCCCCGTCACAGAAGACACGATCGCCCAATTGCAATCGCTTGGTGTAACCGGCGTTGGCTATGTCGAACTGACCGGAGGATCAACCACCGCCGCCCGCCTGCCGCAAAACAGCGTGATTAAAAGCAAACGCAGTACGATTCAATCTCTGTTCGAAGGCGCGCCTAAGGTGCTCGATGAAGCGATCACTTTATTGCAGGAGCTGAACTCGGTCGTCGATGAAAAGAACCGCAAGGCCGTCTCGGATATTCTCGAAAACCTAGCCTCCGCCACCGGGCGTTTGGACAAGACCATGTCGGATTTTGAAACCGTTTCCGGCAATATCGGCGATGCGGCCAAGGATATCGGTGAGTTCACCAAACGTCTCGACCCGCTGATCGCTGCGGCTGAAACCACGCTTCAGACCGGAAACGAGACGCTGCAATCGGTCAAAACAGCAGCGGACTCGGCGACAGGCGCGTTGGATGAAGCCAAAACAACCCTGACAACGGCAAACAGCGTCATGGCCGAAGACATCAAGCCCTTTATTCAGCGCGGCTCGGAACTGGCCGAGAACCTGACGCGGTTGTCGAATGAGGCCAGTGTCTCGCTAGGAGTGATCACCGAAACTGTGGCGAATGCCAACACCACGCTGGCGTCAATCACCACCGCGATGGACTCGACCAAGGGCGTATTGGCCTCGGCCGAGCGTGCCTTTGACACAGCAAACCGGGTGATAGACGAAGACGTGGCTCCTGTGGCTGAAGACATCCGCAAAGCAGCCAATCAGGTGACCGAGACCGTCTCAAACATCACCAATAAAATCGACGAGATCTCGGACGATGTCCTCAGCGCCTCGAACTCAGCGAAGGAGCTGCTGGGAACGGTCGACAAGATCGTACAAGACAACAGCCGGCAAGTGTCGAACTTCCTACGCGTTGGCCTGCCTCAATTCGTCCGTTTTGTCGAAGAGGCGCAGCGGCTGGTCATTTCCCTCGACCGCTTGGCTGACAGAATAGAACGCGACCCGGCACGGTTCCTGCTGGGCACCCAAGCATCGGAGTTCCGTCAATGATTAGGACCCTGTTTCTGACCCTGTCTTTGACGTTGCTGGGGGCCTGCGCCGGTCTTGGTACGCTGCGACAGGCCTCAAAACCAAACAACCTTTATCTGCTTACGCCCAAAAGCACGTTTTCTTCTTCGCTGCCCCGGGTCCAAAAGCAGATCGTTGTGCAAGAGCCGACGGCGACGGCCGCTGTCAACACCGACCAGATCGCCATTCAGCCCACTGCGCTTCAAGTGCAATACCTGCCGCAAGCGCGCTGGGTCGATCGCGCGCCGCTGATCGTGCAGGCGCTGATGGTCGAGAGCTTTGAGAACTCAGGCAAGGTTGCTGCGGTGGGTCGATCTACGGTCGGACTGCGCGCGGACTATGTTATTCAACCGGACTTGCGTGAATTTCAGGGTCTTGTCGTATCGGAAACTGAGGATTCCACGTCTGTAAGGGTCGAGGTGCGGATGAACATCAAGATCATCGACGAGTTCGAAGACAAAATCATCGCCTCAAGCTCATTCCGCGAATATGTCGTCTCGGCCAGCGATCAAACCCCTGATCTGGTAGAGGCTTTCGACATCGCGCTCGGCAAGACCATGCGCGATGCCGTGGAGTGGAGCGTGCGTAAAATCCACTCGCATGCGGCCAACAATCCCCGACCGTCGTTGCAATAGACCCTAGAAATGCTGGGCTGACGCACGGTTCCAATCGTCGGCAAATTCGGCGGGAATAGCGTCCGACAGCAGTGCGCCTTCTTCAAGGATTGTGTGCATTTGCGCGTAGGAATGCTCCCGCTCGTCGGCGGTCCGGCGCAGGATGTCACGTGGGTGAAGCTCGGCCACCGTTGATTTCCCCATCGCGCCTAACAACTCGCGAAAGCTCTCCAAGGTGGCATCGTGGTAGCGATGTACTCGCTTGCGCTTTTGCGGCACGTTTACCGCCCTTCCCCTAACCGGGTCTTGGGTCGCCACGCCGGATGGGCAGCGGTTGGTGTTGCAATGCAGCGCCTGAATGCAACCGACCGCAAACATCATGGCACGCGCGGCGTTGCAGATATCGGCCCCCAGAGCAAATTTTTCGACCAGATCATAGCCCGTGGCCACTTTGCCTGAACAGATGATGCGGATTTTGTCGCGCAGGCCCACACCCTTCAGGCAGTTGTTCACGAAAATCAACGCCTCGTTCAGTGGCATGCCAAGGCGGTTCGTGAACTCGACCGGAGCAGCCCCCGTGCCCCCTTCGGAGCCGTCAATGGTGATGAAATCGGGCAGGATTCCGGTCTCCAACATTGCCTTGCAGATTGCCATGAATTCGGACGGGTTGCCGATGCACAGCTTGAAGCCGACCGGTTTTCCGCCAGACATCTCGCGCAGATGCTGGACGAATTCGAGCAGCTCGGTCGGGCCGTCAAAAGCCGAATGAACCGGCGGAGAAATGACGTCCTGATGCTCTGGCACGCCTCGGATCTCAGCAATCTCTTTGTCGACCTTGGCCGCGGGCAGTACCCCGCCATGCGAGGGTTTAGCCCCCTGAGACAGCTTGATCTCGATCGCTTTGACCACGTCCTTCGTGGCCTTTTCTGCAAATTTATCCTTGTCGAACCCGCCGTCGGGGGTCCGACACCCGAAGTAGCCGGTGCCAATCTGCCAGACAATGTCACCGCCTTCGGCCAGATGGTGCGGAGACAACCCGCCCTCACCGGTGTTGTGGGCGAAACCGCCATCTTTTGCCCCACCATTCAAAGCCCGAATGGCGTTGGCGCTAAGCGCCCCGAAACTCATAGCCGAGACATTCAGGCGCGACGCGCTGTAGGGTTTTTCACATTGCGGCCCGCCCAGCATGATACGTTCTTCGCTTTCATCCACGTGCTTGGGGGCCAGCGAATGATTGGCACGGTGATAGCCCACGGTCGTGATGTCGTATTGCGTGCCAAAGGCCTGCGTATCGACCTGACCCTTGGCTCGGGAATAGATCAGGCTGCGCACGATCCGGTTGTAGGGACGACCGCTTTCGTTTGTTTCCACGAAATACTGACGGATTTCGGGACTGACGAACTCCAACATATACCGGAAATGGCCCAGCACGGGGTAGTTGTTAAGCACGTTATGTTTGGTGGTCAGAATGTCGTACATTCCGATCACCGCGTAGGGGATCAGAATGATCAGGAGCCAATGCACCGGGTGCCAGACAAAGCCCAAAAGCAGAACCAGAGGCAAACAGACGAAGCTGAGGAAATAATAAAGCCTGCGTACAACCATTCCTGATCTCCTTGGGTGGGTCGTTTTGGAGTGCGGCGTAAAATCCATTCAGATCAAAAACCGAAAATGCTAAATCAAAGTGAAACAGCTTGGCTTTTGATTGCAAGCCCTCAGACAGTTTGCAATCAAAGGAGACGCGTTTGTGAAATCGCGTTACGAGTTTGATCGATCTGATGTTTTAAGGCGCGACGCCTGACAGGCTGGCATTAAGGGCAGGCAGAGTGAACACGCACAACTCTCAATCAGGCAAACAAGGTCGCGCCCTGATGTTTCTTGCCGTTTTTGTCGGCGGCGCACTGGGTTCTCTAGTGCGGGAGTTTTTTTCAGTAGAAATCCCGAGCGCTTCGGTCCTGACTGCAACGTTCGGGATCAACGTTTTCGCCTGTTTCGCCCTTGGCTGGCTGTATTCCATTCGCCATCGGGTTCACGCGCACGTTTTGCACCTCGGAGCTGTCGGGTTTTGTGGTGGCCTGTCCACGTTCTCTTCATTCGTGGCCGAGCTTGAACGGTTGGCTGCAAACACGCTTGGGGCGGCAATGACGGCGGCCGGGTTGGAAATCGCCGTTGGCCTGGGTGCCGCAATCGCCGGTGAGGCCCTCGGGCGGCGTTTTCATGCAGGTCGGGGGTCCGCATGACGAATCTGTACCTGCATGCTCTGTTTGGCCTAGGCGGTGGTTTGGGTGCTGTGCTTCGACATTGGGTGGCGCTGCGGATCACGCATGACCTCCCTCTCTCAACCTTGATAGTGAATGTGCTTGGCAGCCTGTTGCTTGGGCTGTGGCTGGGCTATCTGGGAGGCCCAGTCGACATGGGCGAGGAGGAAAAGCGATTGGTATTCGGCTTTTGCGGCGGGTTTACCACTTTTTCCAGCTTCGCCTATCAATCGCTAGAGCTGCGACGCAAGCAAACTCTGGCTCTGGCGGCAGGCAATATCGTCGTCAGCCTTGTGATGTGTTGGGGCGCGTTGTGGTTGGGTCTCGTTATAACACGCTGACGTACCGGCTACATTGCGTGCAAGTGCATTCGAACCGCAAGGTTGCCCAAAATCCAGACCGTTCCGAGAATGATGATCAACAGAACAAGGGTCGAAAACAGGATCAGATCCAGATCCTCGCGGCTGCTGCGACGACGATCTATGTGCAGGAAATAGACCAGTTGAAAGATCAGCTGCGCCAAACCCAACAGACCGATGGTCAAATACACTCCAGTCGTTTCAATACCAAACACTTGCGCAACGCCAAACATCGCAAGCGTCAAAAGCAGTGAGCCTCCGTAGCCGATGACATAGCGCCGTCGCTCGCGCCGGTGCATCTCGGAGCGTTTATCCATAGGTCAGACCTCCGAAATAGACGATTGTGATGATGCCAATCCAGATCAGGTCGAGAAAGTGCCAGAACAATGCAAGGCGCACGACGCGTGAGATGACCAGATCGGTCATTCCCATGAAGCGCAGTTGAATACCTAAAACAATCAACCAAACACAGCCTGCCGCCACGTGCAGCCCGTGCAACGGTACAAGCCCGTAGAAGGCCGATAAAAAGCCGCTGCGCTGCGGGATACCGCCCTTCTCGACCATTGCCATGAAGTCTCGTATCTCAAGAACAAGGAAGCTGATGCCCAAGAACAGCGTTACTCCGAACCACAGAATGATCTTTGACCTTGGCAGGTTGTATTTCAGAGCCAGCATGGCCAACCCGACTGTCAAGCTGCTGGTCAACAGGATCATGGTTTGCGCGAAGATACTTTTGAGGTCGAACAGCTCGTGCGGACCGGGACCACCCGCCTGCGCGTCGATCATCGTGATGTAGATCGCGAACATCAGGCCGAAATAGACCAGATCGCTCATCAGGAAGACCCAGAAACCGAAGGTGACGACTTCGGACGCTTTGTGGGCACTGGCGTGGCGTTCACCGAGGTTGATGCCGGGATAGCTATGAGTTGGGGCGCGTTTCATGTCACCACCTCCATGTCGGGTCGGGCAAGACCTCGGTTTTCCGTCGCCGTCTCGTGGTCCCGATCCACGGCGGTTTCGCTGTGAACCAATGCAAGCCAGGCTTCGTGTTCCTTGCGGACCTCCTCGGCGGGGATGGTGATTTCGGTGCTGGTGTCGAAGGTCCAGATGATGAAGGCCAGGATCATCGCAACCGTCATCAGCGCTGCTAGCCACCAGATCCACCAGACCAGCGCAAACATCCAGATACCGCTGGTCACGCAGAGGATGAACCCGATCCCGGTATTGCGCGGCATATCGATATCCTCATAGGCGTCAGGGGTGGGATAGGCCGCGCCGCGTTCTTTGGCGTTGGCGAAGTCATCCCGCGCGGTTACTTGCGGGATGATGGCAAAGTTGTAGGGCGGTGGCGGTGAAGGGATCGACCACTCCAACGAGCGGCCATCCCAAGGGTCGCCCACAGGAACGCGGGTTTTTTCGCGGTCGCGGATGCTGACCCAAAGCTGGACCAGAACCGATAGCAGCGCGGCTGTGATGACCAACGCTCCGACCACCGCGACGATCATATAAGGGTGAAAGCTCGGGTCTTCCCAACTGAACGATCGGCGTGGCATGCCCATTAGGCCGACAAAGTAGAGCGGCAGGAAGGTCAGCATGAACCCAATAGTCCAGAGCGCAACCGTCACCCTGCCCCACCCTTCATTTAGGCGAAACCCAATCGCCTTCGGGAACCAGTAGTTGTAGGCCGCCAGCAAGCCAAACAGCACGCCTGGCAACAGTACATTGTGGAAATGCGCTACCAAAAACAGGGTGTTGTGGACCTGATAGTCAACGGTTGGATTGGCCAGGATCACTCCGCTAAGGCCGCCAATGACAAACAGCATTAGAAAAGCCAGCCCATAGAGCATTGGGACCGAAAACCGGATACGGCCCCGCCAGAGAGTTGCCATCCAGTCATAGACTTTCACGCCGGTGGGAATGGCAATCAGCATAGTCGCGATGCCGAACACGGCGTTGATCAGCGCGCTTTGGCCCATTGTGAAGAAGTGGTGTAGCCAGACGGTGAAGGACAGGACCGCGATGGACATCGTGGCAATCACCAGCGAGGTATAACCATAAATACGCTTTGCCGAGAAGGTCGCAAAGACCTCGGAATAGATGCCATAGGCGGGCAGTACGAGCAGGTAGACCTCGGGGTGGCCGAACAGCCAGAACAGGTTGGCGTAGTTCATCATGTTGCCGCCGAGGTCGTTGGTGAAGAAATGAAAATCCAGATAGCGATCAGCGGCTAGCAATAAGGCCGCGACCCCGAGCGGCGGCATCGCAAAGACGATGAGGATTGAGCTGCAGATGATCGTCCAGCAATACATCGGCAGCCGCATGAACGTCATACCCGGTGCGCGCAGCTTGTAGATCGTGACGGCAAAGTTGATCCCGGTCAGTGTCGTTCCGATTCCCGAAACGACTATTGCCCAGATCCAGTAATCGGGCCCCACACCAGGGTTGAACGCAGCCCCGGTATAGGGCGGATAAGCGGTCCATCCCCCGGTCGAGAACTCTCCGACCACCAGAGAAACCATCAGCATCATGCCCGCCGAAACCATCAGCCCTAGGCTGATCTGGTTCATCACTGGAAAGGCGACGTCCCGCGCGCCGATCATCAGTGGAATGACGTAGTTCGCGATGCCAAAGACAAAGGGCACAGCGACAAAGAAAATCATGATCGTGCCGTGGGTGCTGAAGAGTTCGGCAAAATGCTCGGCCTCAAGGAAACCGTCGCCCGGCCCGGCCGCCTGCTGGGCGCGCATGACAACGCCTTCCAGCACACCGCGGGCCAGCATGACGATGGCAAAGACGATGTACATGATGCCGATTTTCTTGTGATCGGCACTGGTCAGCCAGTCGCGCCACAGCGGCCCCCACAGCCGAAACCAGGACAGCAGAAAGACAACGGCAGCCGCTCCGACTATGACTACGGCGGCGGCGGCATTGGCGACGATCTCATTTGCGTTGGGGTTCTGGATCAGTCCGGCAATGGGAAACGCGTCCCAACTGAGGCGGCCGAAGAAACCGGTGTCTGATGTCATTGGCCGACCCCCTGCCCATATGATGTCGTGCCCGGTTGCTGATCGTGCGGCAGGGCTTGGCCAGAGTGATAGCGATGCAAGATCGACTGAAACAAATCGACGTCATCCAAGCGGAAATACAAGGCGTTTTCAGGCATATCTGAGGTTCCGAGGGCCTGCTGCACCTCATCCCGGTCCGAGCGCATGGCGACAGTCTTATACGTCGCGTCATCCAACACGATGCCGTTCCGGCGCACAGTTTCGACCCATGTGTCAAAATCCTCTGCCGACAGGGCAAGCGTTTCGAACTTCTGTTTCGTGAAACCGCGCCCATTGTATTGCGTATTCTCGCCCTGCATCTGTTCGGGTTGATCTGCGACTAAATGCAGCTGAGTGGTCATGCCCGGCATCGCGTAAATCTGCCCGGCCAAGGCAGGGATCATAAAAGACTGCATTACCGTGTCCGTCGTCAGAGTCAGAGCGATTTGCTGTTTGACGGGAATTCCCATCTCACCCACGGTCGCGATCCCCAGATCGGGATAGATAAACAACCACTTCCAATCGAGACCAACGACCTGAACCTGAACGGCAGGTTCATCCCCAAAGGGTGCCGCGTAAGGGTCCAGGCGATGGGTTGCTTTCCATAAGTAGATCGACAAAATCGTGACGATCACCACAGGAACGCCCCACATCACCATCTCGAGCCGGGGCGAGAAGTCCCAATCTGGCCTATAGGCAGCTGTACCGCCCTTCCGACGACGATATCGCAGCGCAATAAGCGGAACCAGAACAAGAACAGGCACAACAGCGATCAAAATCAACCAAGTTGCCCGCAAAAGATGTGCCTTCTGCACCGCCGCGATCGGCCCCTGAGGGTCCATGAAGCTGTCACTGGCGCCTGCGGTCCGGGCCGATGACACCACCACCACAAGGGCCATCAGCATCGCCGCCGATATGAGGGCCGTTCTGACCTTGGTCATAGGCGACTGTCCTCTTTCGCATCCGTTTCAGTGCAACTATCGACAAAGGCAAGAGATTTCTCAAGGCTTTTGATCGCAGCCTTCAAGCTGGCGCCAATGGTGCTCTGGTTTCGGTTGACTTGCAGGCATCGTCGGGACACAGCTTGGCTAAGATGCGTATTCTCATTTTGATTTTTTGCCTTGCCGTCCAACCCCTGGCGGCCAACGCGCAAGATCGCGCCAAGGTTGAGCGCCAGTTTCAAAACTGGTTGCAGGAAACGGTGTGGCCGCAAGCCCGTGCCAAAGGCGTTTCGCGCCAGACCATGACACAGGCTCTGTCCGGCGTGACATTGAAATGGGACCTTCCCGATCTGGTGCCGCCGGGCAGCCCGCCGCAGTCATCAAAGCCACAATCCCAGGCCGAATTCGGAGCACCGGCGCGCTATTTCAAAGCAGGCTCTTTGCAGGGCGCGACTGCTCAGGGGCGCAAAATGGCCAAACGGCACGCCGCGGTGCTTGCCCGTGTCGAGGCCGAAACCGGCGTTCCAGCCCGCATCATCCTCGGCATCTGGGGACGTGAAAGCGGCTATGGTCAAGTGGCGATCCCTCACAACGCGTTTCAGGTCCTCGCGACAAAGGGATTCATGAGCTCCCGCTCGCAATATTTCACAGCCGAGTTGCTGGCCGCCTTGCAAATCGCAGAAGCAGGGCATTTGAACGGTCGTGAGATGAAAAGCAGCTGGGCCGGAGCGCTGGGGCAGCCGCAGTTCATGCCCTCGAGTTTTCTGACCTACGCCGTGGACGGAGATGGCGATTCCAGCGCAGATATCTGGCAATCCGAAGAGGACACGATCGCCTCGATCGCCAACTACTTGTCGAAGCATGGCTGGATTTCGGGCCGTGATTGGGGATTTGAGGTTTTTGTGCCTGATACAGTCAGCTGTGCATTGGAGGGTCCTGATCAGGGTCGCAAGATCGAGGAATGGACCTCGATGGGGATCACGCGCGCTTCGGGCCGTCCATTTCCAGCGCATGAACTGCCTGCCCAAGGGTTCCTAATGATGCCCGCAGGTCGAACCGGACCGGCGTTTTTGGTGACCGAGAATTTCTATGTCCTGAAAGAATACAACAAGAGCGATCTATACGCCCTGTTCGTGGGTCATGTCGGGGATCGGATTGCATTCGGTGTCGGAGACTTCACGGCGCGCTGGGGTCGGGTTGACACACTATACCGATCAGAAATTGCAGCGATGCAAAGAGGGTTGGAACACCTTGGCCATGATGTCGGCGGTGCAGATGGGCTGCCAGGTTTCAAAACGCGGCGCTCAATCGGGCGCTGGCAGAAAACGCAAGGTCGGGCCGAGACGTGTTTCCCTAACAATGCGCTTGTCTCTGAACTTGGGCAGTAACCATCCTCAGTCTAAGTCAACAATGTTTATTGTTCATCACTATCGTTGCTTTTTTAAGGTCAATTGACAGGCTTGCCCAAATTGGCTTGATGCACGGTCTTTCCATTGTCCGGACGTATCGCACAGGCTTGGCGCGGCTGTTTAGAATCAACCCGTTATGGATACATCGCCAAGAACGCGATACTGGAGCGCTTCAACGAAGCGACCTCGCGGCTTGAGATGCCAGCCCAAGCAACCAGAAACTGGCAACATAACTGTCTTTTGACTTGCGGTTCCCGCCATGGCACGATCTGACCGATTTAAGCTCAGGCCCTTCGGGTAATATTGAATGATCTGGCCCCAAAGCCTAAGAGGAATAACCCGATTGGTTTCGACCACGAGGGGCAACTAGATTGAGAGGCACTATGACACGCAAGGTCACCAAGGCGATTTTCCCCGTAGCAGGACTTGGAACACGCTTTTTGCCCGCGACGAAATCCGTCCCGAAAGAGATCATGACGCTGGTTGACCGCCCTCTGGTCCAGTACGCCATCGACGAGGCCCGCGCTGCTGGGATCACCGAGTTCATATTTGTCACGTCGCGCGGAAAATCCGCGCTTGAGGATTATTTCGACCATAACCTTGTTCTGGAACAAGAGCTTAAAGCCAAAGGCAAGGACAAGCTGCTGGATACGCTCAATGCGACAAACATGGAAAGCGGCGCCATCGCCTATATCCGCCAGCACAAGGCGCTTGGGCTTGGCCACGCTGTCTGGTGCGCGCGCCGCCTGATCGGGGATGAGCCTTTCGCCGTCATGCTGCCCGATGACGTTATCGCCGCCGACAAGCCCTGTTTGCAGCAGATGATCGAAGCGTATGAAGAAACCGGCGGCAATATGGTTGCCGCGATGGAGGTTCCGCCCGAACAGACCAGCTCCTACGGGGTGTTGGATGTGGGCGACAATGTGGGCACGGTCGTGCGTACGCGCGGCATGGTCGAAAAACCCAAGCCCGAGGATGCGCCCTCAAACCTCGCCGTAATCGGACGCTATGTGCTTGGGCCGTCAGTTCTGTATAATTTGAACCAAAAGAAGAAGGGCAGCGGCGGAGAGATACAGCTGACCGACGCCATCGCCGAAGATATCCGCAACGGTGTTCCTGTCTTTGGGTACAAATTTGACGGTCAACGCTTTGATTGCGGATCTAAAGCTGGGTTCCTGCAAGCAACCGTCGCATTTGCCTTGGCCCGCGATGATCTGCGCGATGACCTGAGCGCGTATCTGCACGACCTTGTCTCGGCTGAGAAAGCCGCCCAGTAAACGGGCGATAAGACACACAAATGAAAGACGCTGCGCGATCATGACAACCGTATATCCAGTAATTCTATGCGGGGGGTCTGGAACCCGTTTGTGGCCGCTCTCCCGGAAAAGCTATCCCAAGCAGTTTGTACCCTTACTGGGCGAAAACAGCCTATTGCAGGATTGCGCCCTCAGAATGCGTGGGCCTGAAGCTGCGCCTTACGCCAAACCTGTCATCCTCACGAATGAGGCGTTTCGCTTCGTTGTGCCAGAGCAATTGACCGAGATCGGCATAGACCCTGGCCCGGTTCTGATCGAACCCGAAGGACGCAACACCGCGCCCGCCGTTCTGGCCGCAGCCTTGTTCCTGAATGAAATCGACCCGGATGCGGTTATGTTGGTGGCCCCCTCTGACCACGTCGTCCCCGATTCCAGCGCCTTTCACGACGCAGTCATCGAAGGTTTACGCGCGATTGCCGAGCGTGGTGATCTGCTGACCTTCGGCATCACTCCGGATCAGCCGGAAACCGGCTATGGCTACCTGAAACTGAGCCAAACGCCCGAAACCCGCGCGGTCCCTCTGGATCGGTTCGTTGAAAAGCCCGATCTCGAAACTGCCCAATCCATGCTGGCCGATGGCAGCTATCTGTGGAACTCGGGCATCTTTCTGTTTGCCGTTCGCGACATCATCGCAGCATTCGAACAGCACGCTCCTGCCCTGATGAGCCCTGTCAAAAACGCTGTCGAAAACGCCAAAAGTGACCTTGGTTTCCTCAGACTGGATGCCGAGGCATGGTCTCAGGTCGAAGATATCTCGATCGACTATGCCGTGATGGAGAAAGCGGACAACCTGAGCGTCGTGCCCTATGCGGCCGGGTGGTCGGATGTTGGCAGTTGGTCCGCGGTGCAAGAGTTGACCCATCCCGACGCAGATGGCGTCGCTACCTCGGGTGAGGTCACGGCGATTGACTGTCAAAACGTGCTGGTCCGCTCGGAATCTCCGGCGCAGGAAGTTGTTGCGCTGGGTCTGCAAGACGTGATCGCCGTCGCCATGCCCGACGCAGTTCTGGTCGCAAGCATGGACAAGGCGCAGGATGTCAAAAAGGCCGTGACCGCGCTGAAGGCCAAAGGTGCGAAACAAGCCGAATCCCTGCCCGTGGACCATCGCCCTTGGGGCTGGTTCGAAAGCCTCGTGATCGGCGACCGGTTTCAGGTCAAGCGCATCCACGTCCACCCCGGCGCGGCGCTTAGCCTGCAGTCGCATCACCACCGGTCGGAGCACTGGATCGTGGTGGAAGGCACTGCCAAGGTCACAATCGACGAGGAAGAGCGTCTGGTTTCTGAAAATCAGTCTGTCTACATTCCTTTGGGTGCGGTCCATCGGATGGAAAACCCCGGCAAGGTGCCCATGGTGCTGATCGAGGTCCAGACAGGCACGTATCTGGGTGAGGATGACATCATCCGCTATGAGGACATATATTCACGCAGTTAAACTGTTTGAATTCAGTTTCTTGCACGAGATTCAGGTGAAAAGGTAAACAGAAACACCTCCGTGCGTTCGCTTCGGTCAGACAAAATTCACGCGTCATACGGCAGGGTGGCGCGCAATGAAATGTCGGACCGACAGCCACAGGAGGACGCCCGTGTCTCAAACCTCACCCCGATTGAACCTGCCGTTTCTGCAGCCGTCTCAGGCTCAGAAACATGTCACCCATAACGAGGCCCTGCGCCAGTTGGACCTCGTGGTTCAGCTGAGCGTTGTGTCGACCAGCAGCACAAATCCACCCGCCGCCCCGGAACAGGGTGAGATTCATGGGCTGGGCGCGAACCCGACCGGAGATTGGGACGGTCATGCGGGTGAATTGGCTGCCTGGATTGATACTGCTTGGCATTTCCTGACCCCGCAGACAGGCTGGCGCGCCTGGGATCAAGCCGACGGACATATGAAACTGTGGGATGGCAGCGGGTGGGTTAACCCTCCGGTCGAGACGTCTAACTTGCCCGGTGTGGGTGTGGCGACAGGCTATGACAGCACCAACCGCCTATCCGTTCGTGGCCCCGCAACGCTGCTGAGCCATGAGGGCGGAGGCCACCAGCTAAAGATCAACAAATCCGGCTCTGGCGAGACAGCATCCTTGCTGTTTCAATCCAACTGGACGGGTCATGCCGAGATGGGGCTGTCGGGTAGCACCGGGTTCTCGATCAAAGTGTCACCGGACGGTGGCAGTTGGACAGATGCTCTGCGCCTTGATCCCGCCACGGGGATTGCCAGCGGCGGCGCCGTTCAGAACAGCCCTACGGATACCACGGTCGGGCGCTTGATGCGGGTTGACTATGGGTACGGGCCCGGCAATCTGCTGGGGTCGGTGACTGAAAACGCAGGCGCTCCGACAGGTGCAGTGATCGAGCGCGGCAGCACCGCAACGGGCGACTATGTCCGTTTCGCCGATGGCACTCAGATTTGTACCGCAACCCTGACCGCCACAGGTTGCACCAACGGTGACGGCGCGCTGTTTGCCAGCAATACCGAGACGTGGACTTTCCCGGTCGCTTTTGCAGCGCCCCCATCTGTCAGCGGCAGCGGAGGCAGCGCGGGACGGTTCGTCGGGGCCGATGAACCTTCGACCAGCCAGGTCGTTTGCAAGGTTCTTTCTACGACATCAGATGCAACAGCCCGCGCTCCGTCTCTGACCGCGATTGGGCGTTGGTTCTGAGGTAATTGGCCCGGACCTTGGGGTTCGGGCCTCTATTTCGCGCGAAGATCGCCCTCAGACTGTTCAAGAAACCAGGCGTAGGTTTCGCGAATACCGTCCTCAAGCTCGATCGAAGCCGTCCATCCCATATCCGCCAGACGTGACACATCCATCAACTTGCGCAGGGTCCCGTCGGGTTTTGAGGTATCCTGCGTGATCCGCCCCTTGAAGCCCGTGACCTGCGCAACCAGTGCCGCAAGCTCGGCAATCGAGATGTCAGACCCGCACCCGACGTTGATATGGCTGAGCATCGGCTGCGTGTTCGCCTCGTAGACGTCACGCGGAAGGTCCAGCACGAATAGAGACGCCTCGGCCATGTCATCCACGTGCAGGAATTCACGGCGGGGTTTGCCGGTACCCCAGATCACAACCTCATCTACTCCGTCCCTCTGCGCTTCGTGGAAACGGCGGATCAGGGCGGGCAGCACATGGCTGTTTTCGGGGTGGAAATTGTCGCCCGGCCCATAGAGATTGGTCGGCATGACCGAGCGATAGTCCACCCCATGCTGTCGGTTGTAGCTTTCGCACAGCTTGATCCCGGCGATCTTGGCCACCGCGTAAGGTTCGTTGGTGGGTTCCAGAATGCCCGTCAGCAGGGCGTCTTCACGCATCGGTTGTTGCGCCGCGCGCGGGTAGATACACGAGCTGCCAAGCTGGAGCAGGTGTTTGACTCCGGCCTCAAACGCCTGATGGATCACGTTGCATTCGATCATCAGGTTTTTGTAAATGAAATCAGCAGGGTAGGTATTGTTGGCATTGATGCCACCGACCTTGGCCGCAGCCAGTACAACCATATCGGGCTTCTCGGCCTGCATGAAGGCGCGCACCGCAGCTTGATCGGTCAAGTCCAGTTCGGAATGCGTGCGGGTAATCAGGTTCAGGGCTTCTCCAGCCGCCTTCCGGTCCTGCAATTTGCGCAGAATACCGCCGCCAACCATACCGCTATGCCCTGCTACGTAGATTTTACGCATGATTGGTTCCTCAGCCGTTTTCCAAGCTCACGGGCATCTCATAGCCGTGTTGCTTGAGCAATGCATGGCGCTGCGCTGTTTTGAGATCCTCGCGCACCATCTCAGCGCACATGTCCTGTACCGTCAACTCGGGCACCCAGTCCAGTTTCTGCTTGGCTTTGGACGGATCACCCAGCAGGGTTTCCACCTCAGCCGGACGGAAGTAGCGGGGGTTGATCCGCATCACCACATCCCCGGGCTTCAGCGCCGGAGCACTGTCGCCTTCGACCGCCTTGACGGTTGCAATCTCATCTACGCCTTCGCCGGTGAATTCCAGCGTCACGCCCAGTTCGGCGGCGGACCATTCGATGAACTGGCGCACGGAGTATTGCACCCCAGTCGCAATCACGAAGTCCTCGGGCGCGTCCTGCTGCAGCATCAGCCACTGCATGCGGACATAATCCTTTGCATGTCCCCAGTCCCGCAGGCTGTCGATATTGCCCATATGCAGGCAGTCTTCGAGGCCCTGAGCGATATTCGCCAGACCGCGTGTGATCTTACGGGTCACGAAGGTCTCACCCCGGCGCGGGCTTTCGTGGTTGAACAGGATGCCGTTGCAGGCATACATCCCATAGGCCTCACGATAGTTGACGGTGATCCAATAGGAATAGAGCTTGGCCACAGCATAGGGCGAGCGCGGGTGGAACGGCGTGGTCTCACGCTGGGGCGTTTCCTGCACCAGCCCATAAAGCTCGGACGTGGAGGCCTGATAGAAGCGGCACTTCTCCTCCAGCCCCAGAAACCGGATCGCCTCGAGCAGGCGCAGCGTCCCAATCGCATCCACATCCGCCGTGTATTCGGGGGATTCGAAGCTGACCGCCACATGCGATTGGGCCCCGAGGTTATAGACCTCATCAGGCTGAACCTGCTGGACAATACGCGTCAGGTTGGACGTGTCGCTCAGATCGCCATAGTGCAGATGCAGCTTGGGGTTCGGCTCGTGCGGGTCTTGATAGATATGGTCGATCCGCTGCGTGTTGAACGACGAGGCACGCCGCTTGATTCCATGCACCTCATAGCCTTTTTCCAACAGAAACTCGGCCAGATACGATCCGTCCTGACCGGTAATGCCGGTGATCAATGCCGTTTTGGTCATAACTGTGTCTCGTTTCCACAAATGCGTCTGTTTGACGTCTCAAAAACAGCAAGAGCGTATGGAATGCAACCCAAGGCGACAATCTGGCATTGCACCTGACCACGATTTCTTTGATTGTGCAGGCGCATTTCGGCCGAGACAAAAAAGGAATTCGAGCTTGCGTATTGCGATGATCGGCACCGGCTATGTGGGTTTGGTGTCAGGAGTGTGTTTTTCGGATTTCGGCCATGATGTGATCTGCGTCGACAAGTCCGAGCATAAAATCCAGTTACTGCAAACCGGTGAAGTTCCAATTTATGAGCCGGGGCTGGATACCCTCATGGCCAAGAATGTGGCCGCCGGGCGGCTGAGCTTTACGACGAACTTGCAAGACGCCGTAGACGGAGCGGATGCGGTTTTCATCGCCGTCGGCACACCGACGCGACGCGGGGACGGGCACGCGGATCTGACCTATGTGATGGCTGCAGCCGAAGAGATCGCCAATGCGCTGACCGACTATGCGGTGATCGTGACAAAATCTACGGTGCCCGTCGGCACCAACCGCAAGGTGCAGCAGGTCGTCACTGCCGCGAATCCGAATGCGCAGTTCGATGTGGCCTCGAACCCGGAATTCCTGCGTGAAGGGGCCGCGATCGACGATTTCATGCGCCCTGACCGGGTTGTGGTCGGCGTGGAAAACGACCGCGCTGCCGAGGTGATGGCCGAGATCTACCGCCCGCTTTATCTGCGAGACTTTCCGATCCTGACCACCGATCTGGAAAGCGCCGAGATGATCAAATACGCCGCCAACGCGTTCCTCGCGACCAAGATCACCTTCATCAACGAGATTGCCGGCCTCTGCGAGAAAGTGGGCGCCGACGTCAAGGAGGTTTCGCGCGGGATCGGGTTGGATGGTCGGATCGGAAACAAATTCCTGCATGCCGGCCCCGGCTATGGCGGTTCGTGCTTTCCGAAGGACACAGCAGCGCTGGCCCGGATCGGGCAGGAACACGCGCATCCAATGCAGATCACCGAGACCGTGATCCGCGTTAATGACGGTGTAAAAAAGCGAATGATCGACAAGATCCGCGACGCTTGCGACGACAGTTTCAACCGCAAGACCGTGACGGTGCTGGGGGTGACTTTCAAACCCAACACCGACGATATGCGCGACGCCCCGTCCCTGACCATCATTCCGGCCCTGATCGGCGGTGGGGCCAAAGTACGCGTGGTCGACCCGCAAGGCCGTGCTGAGGGCGAGGCGCTGCTGCCCGGCGTGGATTGGTGTGACGACCCATACGCGGCGGCCAAGGATGCGGACGTCGTTGTTCTTCTGACCGAATGGAACGAGTTCCGTGCCTTGAACCTAAGCGAACTTGGTGGAGCGATGAAGACGCCGCGCATGGTGGATCTGCGCAACGTCTATTCTCAGGACAGTGTCGAAAAAGCGGGTTTTGAAACCTATGTGGGGGTCGGGCGTTAACCGCCCACCTCAACCTGCATAGAGCGGAACCGACGCGTCTGCCCCTTCGGCCAGTGCTTTGCTCTGATCCCGCCGCACTTGCTCATACGTTGCTAATGCATCGGATGAAAACAATTCTGTAGGTGCTTGAACCGGCACGAAATTGCTGTGTTTGTCCGAGCCTCTCGCCAGCAGCGCATAGTCCCGGTCCGCCACCAGCTGTTCTGCTCCGGGACTGAGATAGCGGATAGCCAACCCGATCCGCCGGTCCTCGGACTGGTTCGGCCCCGAACCGTGGATCGTCAGCCCGTGATGCAGCGACATCTGACCTGGCGCGAGTTCTATATGGGTCTTGTCCGTCTCGGCAACTTCGACGGCCACCTCTTGCCCGCGGGACAACAGGTTCGTTTCAGAATATGTATCGTTATGCGGCAAGATCGGGTTCTTGTGGCTGGCGCGCACGAAATCCATACACCCGCTGCGCTCTGTCGCGGGGGACAGAGCAATCCAGGCCGTGACCTGATCCGGTGTTTCCCCCATGCCCCAATAGGTGAGGTCCTGATGCATACCAACCGTTTGCACTGTGTTGGCCTCCTTGATGAAAAACTCGGCCGACCAGATCATGATATCAGGACCCAGAACGCCCTCGACCACATCCAGAACGCGAGGATCCTGCGCGATCCGCGCCGCCAGTGGCATGACCAGATGTGCATTGACCCGCTTATAGGTGTTCAAAGGCAAGGGCAGATCCGCATCCAGCCAGTTGCTCTCAATCTGTTCCAGCTCGGCCCGGAAACCGGCGGCCTCGGATTCAGAAAAGACGGAGAGGGGAAAAAGATAGCCATCCTCCCAATACTGGTCGGATTGTTGCTGCGTTAACGTCGTCGCCATTGGGTCACCTATTTGCCGTGTGCGCAAAGGGTATCCGCGAGCGGACACGGGTCAAAACCAAACCTCTTGCCTGTCAGGATAAGTCTAGCTTAGCCTGCGCTACATGTTGCCTCGCATCCCATCCCTCAACTGGCTACGCGTGTTCGAAGCAGCCGCACGCACGGAAAGCTTTTCCCGCGCAGCATCGCAGCTGAACATGTCGCCAGCCGCCGTCAGCCAACAGGTAAAGGCGCTTGAGACCCGGCTGGGCACGCCTCTGTTTCACCGCCATGCCCATGCAGTCACGCTGACGGAAGCAGGACGTGCCTATCTGCCCTCAGTCCAGCAATCGCTGCTGATGCTGGAAACAGCCACCACCGGGTTGTTCGGTGAGACGCGGGAACAGAGGCTATACGTTCAGTCGGTTTTGTTGTTTGCCCATGGTGTTTTAGCTAAAGGCCTCCCCGCGTTTCAGACCGCGCAGCCTCAGATCAGTCTTTCGCTGACCACCGGCAATGCGAATTCGGATTTCATCAATCAGTTCACAGATCTACAGATCGTGTTTGGCAATCCCGCGCTGTTTGGCACTGAAGGAGATGAACTGTTGCACGAGGTTCTGTTTCCCGTCGCTCCGCCTGAGGTTGCTGCACGGATCCGTACCCCGCAGGACCTACTGCAATTCACCCTGATCGAAGTATCAACCCACCGTGCCAGCTGGCTCTATTGGTTCGAAGCGCTGCGTCTGCCGGCAGGGCAGGCCCGGTTCTTCTTTGCTGACAACTCGATCATGGCGGCCGAGCTGTCCGCCAGCGGGCTTGGGGTCGCACTGGCCCGCGCGCCCGCATCCGACCGTATTATGGAGGGCTCAGGACTGGTGCCTTGCCTACCCGACCTGCAGGTCAGCGGGCAAGAGGCCTATCACCTGATCTATCCCTCTCGTACAGATTTGCGCCGGCCGGCCCGCCTGTTTCGCGACTGGCTGCTGGACTACAGCGCCGCCGTCCAAACGCGGTAACGCCCCTGACCGGTGACTTCGCGGACCAAACCGCGGCGGGTAAAGCGATCGATGTTGCGCTGTACTGCAGCGCGCGAGGCCTGGGTCAGTTCTTCGGCAAGCGGGGCGGATACCATGGGCCAGGCCCGCAGAGCGTCAATCAGCAAAGGCGGCGTTCGACCGCTGAGGTCGGTTGTTGCCTCCTTCGCCCGCGCCTCCCACGCATTGATCCGGTCCAGATGCAATAAAGCCGCGAGCGCAGCCTGTCCGGCCCCCCGAATCCAGGCAGACAGTTTTTCCTGGGGTGTCCCAACACCACGCAGCGCGCCCGGCCCGGACAGGGCTAACGGCATGAAAAGCGCCCCGCCCCGCCCCATCGAAGCCGCATGCCGCGCGGCAATGACAGCCGCTTCCGTATCCTGACCGGGGCCTTGAGAGACAGCACGCCATGCATGAAAGGCAATCGCGGCTTGCGTGACGGGGTGCAGCTCCTCGACACTGCGCATCACGTCCGAGAGGTCTGCAATGGCCTCCGGCACCTCTTCGATCCCTTGTGCCATCCGGTCCAGAAAGGCGGTCAACCCGGCCTCCCACCCGCCATGTGAAGGGGCCGCGCCGGATGATAGGCGACGCACCGCCCACCCTGCCCGATAGAGGGACTGCACATCATCACCGGTCGCGCCGATCCGCAGACTTGTCCAAAGCGCCAAGCGTTCGACACTGATCCGGTCACCCGTCCACCAACCCAGATCGGATACATCCATCAAGGCCAGACGGTGGGTCCACCCTTCGGGCCCCGCCCGCAGTCGCTCATCCAGCGCGCCAAAGGTGACGGCCAGATCGGCAAGCTCAGACGACAACCCGGATTGCGTGGCCTGCCACTCTCTTGGATCGAACAGCTGCCGTTGATCTGCCCGAGGGCCAGGGGTCAGGAAATCATCCTGTGGCGCGTCTTCCTCTGGCGGGAGAAACCACAGATCATCCTCATCCTCCGGGTCGCCATCATAGATGCTGCGCGGCCCGAGATCCTCGGCCTCATCATCAGGGTCGGATGTGACAGGTTTGGGCTTCATACCCGCATTCTTCGGCTATTTCCGACCACTCACAAGGGGTTTTCCATTTGGATCACCAGCTTTCCCAACTTGCATTGGAAATTCTGCTCAAAAGACCGGGCATCCAAGCCCGATCGCTGATCTAAACGTTAGGGCAGACTTATCCCTGACAGCCGCCCATCGCCCAACGGCGTAGGTTGACCTTCAAACCACCGCCGAACGGGTGCTGCTTGGCCACGTTGCCTGCCGCTGGACGTTTGACATAGGTCTGAGCCTGATCGCACAGAGCCTCATGCGTCCACTGGTGGCAACTCGAACAGTTCTGATCTTTCCATAACTCATCCGGCAGCCCATCAATCGGCGGGAACTGAGGCGAGCCTGCGACCAGTTCCTCGATCGACTTGCCCCGGACATGAGTGTTGCCGAACGTCAGGATGGATTTCATGGTAACCGCTGCTCCGGCGTCGATGCTGCCCGAATTCTGCGCCTCGGGTGTCTCGACATTGGCTTCGGCTTTGCGAGTCACGGTCTCGCTTTCCAACTGCAGGGCCGCCAGACGCTCGACCGCCTGATCGGCGAATGCGCCACTGGGAAAGCTGTGCAGGTAAACCTCATAAGAATGGATCGAATCGTCGACCTGCGCCAGTTCATACATCAGACGGTCCGTCTCGGTCGCTTCCGGGGCCTCTTGCGATGGCGTTGGCGTGGGCAGAGTTCCAAAGGACTCGGCCAAAATCGTCTGCAGCAGATCATTGGCCTGCGATGCATGAACACTGTCTGGATAGGCCCGCTGAAACAGCATGATCTTCACCGGGTCGCGGCTGTTCACAGCCTCCTGCCACTGTTCTTCTTCGGTTTGTTCCGGTTTCGCGATCAGGGTTTCGTTCGCGCGCGCAAAGGCGAAATCCTGCGTCAGGGACGAGGTATCCCAAGGCGTTTGCAACCCACGCGTTTCGCTGAGAACATCAACGCGCACCTTCTTGAACAATTGCTCGATCGCCATGCCGGGCGTGTCGATATGCTGCGCAAGGCTCAGCGTGAATGGGCTGTTGCCGGTTTCGCCATCCAGCGCAACGCCGCCGGGATCGGTGGCATAGGCGAGAAAAGTGCCGGTCGGGGCTTTCATCTCGGCCAGACCGTTGTCATCCATATCTGCCAGATCCTCGAACGGATTGTTCCGGCAAGCGTCCAGAATGACGATATTCGTCTTGTTGTTGGCCGAGGCCATCTGATGCAGGACCGAACGTGCCTCAACCGCCATCAGATCCAGATCGGCCGGATCAGACAGCGACACGTCCACGGGCAGCAAGTAGTTCGAACCGAAAGACTGAACCCCGTGACCCGCGTAGTAAAACAGGCCCACGGCGGTTTCGCCGCCCTTGCGCAGATCGCGTCCGAACTGGGCAATGGCGCGCTTCATTTCGATCTGGGTGCTGTCGGACAGGTGACGCACCTCGAACCCGAGCGCAGTGAGCTTTTCCGCCATCAGCCGCGCATCGTTGATTGGATTGTCTAGGGCCGAGACCGAACCATAGTCGGAATTTCCAACCACCAGCGCGATTCGCGGCTCGGCCCAAGCCGAACCGGTCCAGAGCATAGCGATCATCGCAAACAGGGTTCTAAGTACGCGTTGCACCTTTGGTTCTTTGCCTTTTTCTGGTCTCATGGTCCGTGACCCCTTGGGCACCACTCAGCCCGGAAGTACTCTGATATTGTTTTTTGGCTTTCTTATGGCCGTGGCCTGAAATATCCCAATTATAGTATCAAGACTAGGAAGAGGTTCACACATGCCGCGTTTAAACTTGGTGCGAAATGCTTTTGCGATGACGGCACTGGTATTTGCAAACACGGCGTGGGGTCAAAGCGCCGATCCGTTCGAACATGGGTGGAAATTGGACGCCGATGCCTCGGAGTTGCAATTTTTGTCGGTCAAAAAGAACTCGATTGCCGAAAACAGCGGCTTTGCAACCCTCACGGGCGTGATCAGCCCTGAAGGCGGTGCCGATATTCGGGTTCAGATGGACAGCGTTGATACCAAGATTGACCTGCGCAATGTGCGCATGCGGTTCCTGTTTTTTGAAACCTTCAACTTCCCCGAGGCTGTGATCACCGCCCAATTGCCGCCCGAACAACTGGTGGATCTGCACCAGACCCGGCACAAGATCATCGACCTGCCCTATAGCCTATCCCTGCATGGGGTGAAAAAAGACAGCGTGGCGCAGGTGGCCATCACTCTGGTCGACAATGACCGCGTGGCTGTGGCCAATACGACGCCGATTGCGATTGCCCTGCCCGACTTCAACCTTGAGGAAGGACGAGGCAAGCTCGAAGAAGCCGCCGGTGTTGATATTCTGCCCTTCGGCTTTGTCAGCTTCGGGTTCGTATTCGACCGCGCTCAACCCGGCACGCCACCTCAGCTCGAGGTTGCCTCGGCCACGCCGGGGGCTACCGCGCTGGAGACCAAGGGTGATCTGGATCGCGAGGCCTGTGAAGGGCGGATGGAGATCCTGTCGCGCACCGGCAATATCTACTTTAACTCGGGCAGTGCGCGGCTGACCAATGACTCGATTCCGCTGCTGAGCAATCTGCATGACATTGTCGACCGTTGCCCGGACCTGAAGATCGAGATCGGCGGGCACACGGATAGCGATGGCTCGGATGAGGCTAACCGTGTTCTCAGCGAACGTCGAGCGCAGGCGGTCAATACCTATCTAGTCGATCAGGGGATCGCGCCGGAACGTCTGCTGACGGTTGGTTATGGCGAAAGCCGCCCGGTTGTGTCGAATGACACCGCAGACGGCAAACGCCGCAATCGGAGGATTGAGTTTGTGCCCGTAAACTAGGCTCAGTTCTCAGCCAGAATAATCGGATCGAACCCACCACTACGCCATTGCCGCAGGGCCGATATGAAATTCGGCCCCGGCACGCCGTCGATCGCGCTGTTGTAATAGCCCGCCTTTTGCAGCAGCCGTTGAACCTCCATCAGGGTGTCGCGCGACCATTGGTCTGAGGCGAGGGATAGCTGATCCAGGATCGCTCCGTTATCCTCAGCGGCTCCGCGCAGAAGCATCCGCGCGGCCTCCAACGGATCACGAGGCACGCCGCGCCCTTCGTCCAGAAGGATCGCTGCTGCCAGATAGCCCTGATACTCACCATCACGCGCAGCTTTCTGGAAGTAGCCCAATGCTTGCTCGGGCTCGCCAGCGGCACCATCTTGTGCCAGCACCCCAAGATTGAACGTCGCCTTGGCCGACCCACCCTCGGCGGCCTGCTGCAGAAGCGCGACGGCGCGCGCGTCGTCTTTGGGAACGATCTGACCTTCAAACAGGGTAACGGCGAGGTTGATCATGGCATCTGCGCTGCCCCCTGCCGCCGCGCGCTCGTAGAGGTCCAGCGCTGTTCCCATATCCTGAGGGACGCCAGTGCCGCTTTCATGCAGTTGCGCCAAGGACACCATCGCCCGCAAATCCCCTTCGGCAGCAGCCTGTTTGTAGAGGGTCACGGCACGCTCCACATCCCCCGCAGCAATCGTCGCCCGTGCCAGCAGCGCCACGTAGTGCGACAGATCCGGTGACTGGGCTGCCGCCGCGCTGCACGCCTGAATGGCCGTCAGCGCATTTTCCTGCAACCGGCTGAAAGGAACGCCCGTGATGCTGGCCGTGCGGTCGCGGGGATGGGTCGCGAGGCGTTCGCAAATGCCGCCAGGTGTGCTGTCCTCGGGTCGTGGGATCGAGGCGATCAGCCGCTGCGCTTGCGCGGCGTGGCTGCCATCGGGGTATTGTTCAAGATAGAATTCCAGCAGAGGCCGCATCCGGCTGCGTTGAGCCAGTTTCCAAAGACGTTCGGCCTGTTCGTCCTGGTCTTCGACGCTCAGCGCGCGGGTCTGGGTGCCGCCCTGCCCGGCCTCATCCAGAAACGCAAAAACCTCAGTGGCATGCGCGCCCTGTGGGTAGCGGTCGATATAGAGCTGCATCAGTGAGGCATCCTGCGCATTGGCCGCAACCTGCCACAGTAAGGTCTCCTCAGAAGCTGTCACCGGGCTGTTGTCAAACCGGAACTGCCGCGTCAGCGAAGAGTTGTCCCACGGGATCTGCCGCCCCCCGGTCGACGCCAGAACATCCTTGCGGACCGAGATCAGCAGGTCCGAGATATCCTGACCGGGCGTGTAAATATGGCTCAGCAGCGCTTCGGTGAAAAAACTGTTCCGCCCGGTGCCATCGAAGGCCACGTTGTCCGGCTGCGTGGCGTAGGCGAACAGAAAATCCGCCGCGCTGCCGACGCGGGCCAACCCTTCGTCAACGCTCAGCACCCCGTCTTCGAAAGGGTTGTCGCGGCAGGCGTCCAGAAACACCAGACGAATACCGTCGGAACGTTCCATCCGAGAAACGAACTCCTCCATCGCCACGGTCTGCTCCGGGATATCCGCGGCACTGGTCAGGTTGGCATCGACCGGAACCAGATAGTTACGCCCGTCTACCTGAAAGCCGTGCCCGGCGTAAAACAGCAAAGAGACATCGGAATCCGCAGCCGTCGCGCCATAGGATTCGGCCAAAGACAGCATCTCATCCCGAGTCAGATCTGTACCCAGGAACACGTCGAACCCCAGCCCCTCAAGCGCGATGGCCAGATCCGAGGCATCGTTGATCGGATTGTCGAGCGCCCCGACGGTCTGGTAATCCGAGTTCCCGATGATTAGCGCCACACGTTTGTCTGCTAGCGCCGCAACAGCGCTGAACAGGGTCAAAAGCATGGCCGCGCAAAGACGGATCAGGAACATGGGCGCAGAGCCTCCATGGGGTTAAAGACCGATGGCGCGCGACAGGCCAATCTCGGCCTGACCAACCGCTGCCACGATTGTATCTACCTGCTGGTTCTGGATACTGACAAGCTCGGGGTCGGTTGCTCGTATCAATGTGATCGCCTTGCGGATTTCGCGCTGCGCCTGACGGATTTGACGGCGGGCTTCCTGCACTGCCTCGCGGCGGATCGTCTCCCGCTCCTCAGCGGTGGTGGCAAGTGCCAGACGACGGTTCGCATCCTCGCCCGCTGCGCGAATACCAGCACTAGCACCTCGGATGATATCGCCAACGGATTCCAGACCCGGCGGCAAACCCTGAACGATCGCATCGAGGTCCGAGGCGTATTCGTCCATCGCATCGGCAATACAGGCCAGATAGGCGCTGACATTGTTGCCCTGTTCCGCACAGGAAGAGATTACCTCGTCAAAGTCCTGCGACGCATTCTCGACCGTGCCTAGCGCCGCTTCTGCTTCGGTTGTCGTTGTGGTCGTAGTGCCACCGCCGCCACCTCCGCCGCCGGTGATGGTTGTATCCACGGTCGGGGTGATTTCAATGGTTGGGGTCGGCGGGGTCGGAATGACAGTGTTCCCGATGATTGCCGTGCCAGGCAGCGCGGAAACGGTATAGAACACCTCCGAGATACTCAGGAGGGAACTTGTATCCACGGTATAAGTCGTGGTCCCATTTTCGGTGCTGGCAAACGTCAAAGTCTCAAAGATCGGCGACGTATCCAGCGAGTCACCCGACGGCCCGAACCGAAAGACAGACGGGCCACCAGAAATTGTACCCGTTCCTGTCGTCGTTTCAGCCTCTCCTTCGGGGATGAGAAGCGTGTCAGGCACCACGAACAGGACCGGTGAGGTCGTGTAGTGCAACGGGTTTGTTCCGCCTTCTGACCCGCTCGCTCCGGGCGCCCACGTATTGGTAAAGTCCCACCCTTGAGCAGACGCAAGGTTAAAGAACCCAACCGTATCCTGAAGCTGTGCTGTGGTGAGTGCTGTTCCCCCGGCGCTAGTGGCCAGACCGGAGGTATCGGTATTCCAGAAGGAACCAGAAACAGATCCAGAGTTTGAACCAACTAACCCACCGATTGTGGGTGTGTTGGGGCCGGAAAAACTCGCTCCGCCAGTTGAATAGCTGCGGGCAACTGTGCCGCCATTGTTGAAGCCTACGAGCCCACCCAGACTTGCCGAGTCTCCGGGCGCTGAACTCTGGTTGGTGCCTGAAACACTTCCAGTTGCATAAGAATCCTGAACAAGGCCGTTGTTGTCACCCACCAGGCCACCAACGGAAAAATCACCCGCCGTAGAACCACTGACGGTTCCTGTAGCGTGAGACCGAGTGATGGTTCCGTTGTTTTCGCCGACCAAACCGCCCGCGACTACTAGGTTGGCCTCGGTCGTGGCGACGGTCACACTGGCTGTCGAGAAACTGTCGATGATTGTGCCATCGTTGAAACCAACAAGACCTCCAGCCTGTTCGTCACTACTGCTAAAGCTACCGGATACCGAAACGCCGGAAATTGTGCCGCCGTTTGTGCCCGCTAAGATACCACCGCCTCCAGAGGAAACGCTGGCCCCATTGATGCGCAGGTTTTGAACGTTGCCATCAAGATTGTTGAACAGGCCACCGAACGAACTGGTCGAAATGGTGAGGCCGTTGATCGAAAAGCCGTTGCCTTCAAGTGTACCACCCGCAAAGTCGATTGGATCGAACGAACTGAGTGGCGCGGCACTGATAGAATTAGCCAGGGCGTAGTTGTTGCCGTCCGAAATACCTTGAAGGCCAAACACATCCGTCAGGAGGTATGGCGACCCGGCGGCGCCAGTGCCACCGAGCGCACGGGTGAATGTTGCGCCGGACGCAATATCAAGCGTTCCAGCCGAGAAACTCGGGAGCGTGGAACTTACCTGTGACCAGGCACCATTCGTAAGCGTAAAGGTATCGACGTTTATTGTACCACCTGCGCCGGTACCAATCGTTGTGGCGGCGTTCAGTTCCAACTCGCCGCTTGTCGCGGTGATCGCAGCGTTGATTGTGATCGAATCATTGGCAAGCAGCGTTAGCCGAGAGTCGTTGCCCCACGTGATCGGATCGTCGACAGTGATCGTGCCAACCTGTGAGTCATCACCACCAAGGTCGATAGGGTCTCCATCCGGCTGAAGAGTGCCACTTCCCGCAGTCGTCAGAGTGACGTTGCCGAAGCCAAGGTTCGTTTCAATTGTACCAGGCGTGACTGAACCAGGACCCGTTGCCGTGTCAGAAACCGTAATATTCGTGGGGTCCAGCAGCAGCGTGCCATATGCACCAAACGGTGCCCGCGTATCGGTCAGACCCTCATAGTTGAGCGCCAGTTTGCCCGATACTTCGACGAAACCACCATCACCGGCCAGATCGCCCCCACGGGCCGAGTTGAAGCCCGAGAAAGATGTATAGTCGTCCGACCAGACGATGATCAGGCCGCCATTACCCTGATCTCCGCCATTGGCGCTGATTACCGTTGCGCTGTCGACCAGCGTGGTGCTGGCCCGTTGCAGATCGCCGCCCCCTTGCAGGTCACCGCCAACGCGGATCTCTCCGCCCTGTCCTGTGCCCGCGCCGTCTGCGCTCAGGGCCGCACCGGCCAGTTCGATTGCTTCACCGGTAATCGTGATCGACCCACCGTTCTGATCGCGGGCCACCGGGCGCGGAGAGGCCTCGACCAGTGTCACCCGTGCCGAGGTATCGATGCGGCCCGTCACCTGTACGGCCCCGCCGCTGCCGCCCAGAACAACTGCTCCGGACACGCCACCGACCGAGCGCGCCTCGATCACGCCAGACATGTTCACGACCCGGCGCGCTGCATCGCGGGCGCTGGCGGCCTTGAGGTGAACGACACCGCCATCCGCCTCGATGCGGCCCGAATTGGTGACCAAAGCCTCCATCGCGGCGTCATCACTGTTTGAAGGCACGGCGACCTGCAGAAAACCGTCGCCGGATACGTCCAGCGTCACTTGCTCACCCGCGCCAAGTCCCACCTTGCCCATTGGCACCCGGATCACACCCGAGTTCGACACTTTGCCGCCGATCAAGGCTGCGTAACCGCCTGGAACAACCTGAATCCTACCCGCATTCTCGACCCCGGCTGAGGCCCCGTTGCCGTTGTAGTGATAGCGGCCGTTCAGAAAATCATCGTCCGAGATGTTCAGGGTCGAGGCCACAAAGCCCCCAGTGTTCACATGGCCATTCGGGCCGATGAAAATGCCGTTCGGGTTGACCAGATGCACCTGCCCGTTGGCGTTCAGCTGACCGTGGATCTGACTGGTTGTATTCCCGGTAACCCGGTTCAGGATCACGCTTTGCGCGCCTGGTTGATTGATATTCACGGTCGAGCCGGAGCCAATCGAAAATCCGTTCCAATTCACGATGGCCGCATTCGACCCCTGCGTGATGTTCAACTGATTGGCGCTGGGTTGGCTGATCGCAACATCACCCGCAGCCACCGTTCCTCCGGTCGGCAGGGATTGCGCTAGTGCGGTCGTGCCCCATAGCACGGCCGAGGCCGACAGCAAAATGCGGCGTGAGACTGTCATGGCTGCGCTACCGTCAGAAGCGGCGGCTGGCAGTGATGCTAAACCGGTTTCCATCTTCACCGAGGTCATCACGTTCCCCCCTCCCATATTCCACTCGTACTGACCCGGACCGATAGGTCGAGTCCTCAATCGTAAACACATCAAAGCCCAGACCGTAGGCATATGCCCGGGTTGTGCCTTGTTCCAGAACAGTGGGTTGTTCCAAACCTAACACGCCATAAGCCCCAAAAACATAGGGTTTGAACAGGATCGGAAAGCCGGCAACTTGCGTCTGCTGTGACCGGCCAAGCTCGGCCCGGGCGACCCAGCCGTCATCTCCGCGCAAGTCGCCCGCGTCAAAGGTCGATAGCTCGCTGGAGCTGGCAACACTGAACTGTTCCGACGTGACCAGCGGATCGCCGAAGCTGGATTGAATCCGGCCATTCAAGTTCACGGACCAATTGGCATTCAACGGGCGCTGGTACTGCGCCGACAGTACAAGCTTGGTGAATTGCGCGCTGGCGCCTTGCCGTGACAAGGGTGTATCCCCCGCCCCGACCGAGGCGCTGGCACCGAATGCATCCAGCCCGCGCGACAGAACAGCCCCGGCAGAAAGAAACGAGCCGTTGTCATAGGTCCAGCTTGCATCCAGCGTTGCCCGCAAGACACTGAGATCATCGTCGTAGATCGGAAGCGACCCTGAGCTAGCAATCAGATCCTGCGAGTCGCTGATCCGGTCCAGGATCAGTTGCGACGACAGATTGTAACGCCGCGTGCGCACCCAAGGATAGTAAAGCCGCAGCGAAAAGCGTTCGAATTTGCTGGTATTTGGCACCAGCTCTGCATCCGGCTGGGCCTCACTCAGGGTGTATTCGGCGTTGAACGTCATCCCATCGTAACCGATCGGAAAAACAGTCCCCGCTGCCGCAATCCGGTACTGCGCATCGCTTGAGAAGAACCGTTTGGGTGAACCGCCGACGCGGAAATAGAAGGTCTCGCCCATCTCCAGCGCGCCGTTGACCTCAAGGCCCAGGTTCAGGTTGCCCGGGCCAAGCTCATCCGAAAGTGTATTGTCGAAACCGTAAGAGCCGGTGATCTCTTTGAACTCTCCATCCAGCGTCAGAATGGTACCGCCCCGCGCATCGCCCGCCGACAGGGTCGAGGCCAATCGCACGCCAAACGTATCCCCGGCCAGCAAAAGCGCGCGCTCGATCTGTTGGAGCTTGACGCCCCGTTTGCCGATCAGAGGTTTGGTGATCATCACCACCCGCTCACGCGCCTGCTGAGGCACTTTCTCGGCATCAATGCGTTCGATGAACCCATCGATCACGACGATGCGTAACGTGCCCCCATCGCGCAGGGTCTGCTGCGGCAGGACCACCCGGCTAAGAACAAAACCAGCGTTGGTATAGGCGCTTTCCAATCTATTGGTGGCCGCAAAAATCTCGGAAACAGCCACGCGCTTACCGGTCAGTCGCTCAATGAAGGCCGCATTGGCCGCTTCCATCTGGGGCAGACCATCTTCGATCCGCACCTGACCAACAGTCACAAACAGCCTGTCTGCGCCTTCGGGCACCGGCGAGCCCGGATCGCGCGCTACGGTCACAGGTCCGGTGCTGCGTTGGTTCTGAGGCTGAAAGGTGGACGGAGCAAGGTTCGACGCGCTTTGCGCCTGCGCCACCGTGGAAAATACAGTCGACGCGATCACGACGCAGGAAGCCAAAACCAGAAAACGACAGATCCGCGTCATGTCAGATGAACACCCCTTACCCGTACCGGCCCGAACCAATGAGCCAGAAACGTATCAACGAAATCCCATCGAAGGGACCATGGCAAGGTCGTTCTCAACATTCCGCAGCCCCCTTTGGAATAGATAACGCTTTATTTACTTTGCACCCCAAAGCGTCTGTGACAGACTTCACAAACCGCAAGAGAAGCGCAGTCAGAGCATCCCGGCCTCAAGCCACTCTTCGATCTTGTTACGGCTGACCTCGAAATGCATCGAGTCCTCACGGCCCCAGGCAGCACCCCAGACCCAGCCTTCCTCGCGGAAGAAATCGGCCAGAATGGTCAGACCCAACTGAGTTTTTCCGTCGCCCAGCGTATCCAGAACACCGTCGATATTCAGATCGACCGCAAGACCGTAAGCATGGGCCGAAGCCGAAGACGTCGCCCCGCGAATACGGCGCACACACAAAGAACCGGCCGTGTTGATACGCGCATAAAGATCGGGATCGGTGCGTTGGATATTCTCGAATACAGCCCGCAAGGAATCAACCGCAGGTTTCAACATCCGCACCCGAACCGGCCCGACCTCTTCCAACACCAGAAGCTCCTCAAGGCGTGGGTTGGTCATCGACTGGCATTCATCCGTCAGATCCTCGCGCGGCAGGCCGAAAGTTTCGCGCAAGAAGGACGAGCCGGCCAAGTCCAGCTCTCGGTTCACCTTGTTGCGGTTGGCGATCAGGACGACCTGCGCATAAGCGTCAATGATCTCATTAGGCGACGAGCGGTCAAACCCATAGTCATCCGCCGCCGAGTTGTCTTGCGGCACGATCCCGGCACCATTTTGGGTGCGCGACACCTCAAGCGAAAGTCGTTCAACCTGTTCGCGCATATCATCCAGCTGTTGGCTGAGCATCTCGATCTCGATCCGGGCGCCTGAATCGATGGCGGGACCTTCGAAATTCTCGTCAAGTGGGACGACCAAAGGAAAGACGTACCAGATGATCGGAGCCAGTATGATGGCCACTCCCAGAATGATCGCCGGAACGATGCGCATTTGCCTGATGTTTCCTGTATTCTGCCACCTTATAAGATAAACTTAAAAGGCTGGGCGCATGATGTCACGCTATTGACCTAAAAATGTCCAGCGCTTGTGTGACATTCTTCATTGTCGGTCGTCGGGTGGGGGGCTAGTCTTCCCCTCAAACACGGAAAGGTTAGGGTTATGTCCGCATTTGCATCATGGAAGTTCATCGGGGCCTCGGCATTTGCCGTCCTGTGTACCGCTCAGTTCGCTTTGGCGCAGTCAGGCGAGTTGACGGCAGACGAAATCACCGACGCGTTCAACAAGCAAAAGACGCGCGGCCTTGTCATCGTGCCGTCGAATTCCGGCGAAACGGCTGAGGCCGAAGCTGAAACCACCGTCGCCGCTGCACCGACGGAATACCAGCCGGTCGCAAGCGAGGATCAGGTCAATATCCAGATCCGTTTCGATTTCGCCTCTGCCGCGCTGCGTGAGGATGAAAAGCCCAAGCTTTCGTCGCTGTGTCAGGCGATGAAGAACGTGGATGTGAACGTTTTCCAGATCATCGGCCATACCGACAGTGCAGGTTCTGCCGAATACAACCAGAACCTGTCGCTGCTGCGCGCCAAAGAGGTCAAGCGCTTCCTCGTCGGCGATTGCGGCATCTCGGAACAGCGGCTTGAGGTGCTGGGCGTGGGCGAGGCTGAACCTCTGAACAAGGACAATCCGCGCGCCGACGAAAACCGTCGCGTTGAATTCCAGGCCCTCGGCTGACTACACCACCACTCTAACTAAACCGAGGACAGCATGACGGACTCCCGCGCAGGCGACCTGTTTCAGCCGGGCGATCTGGTGAACAATACTTATCGGATCGAAGCGATACTTGGGCGGGGCGGTACTTCTGACGTCTATCGAGCCCGCTCCGAGATTTCGGGGCGGCTTGCCGCTTTGAAGGTTCTGAAAGCGGAGTTTTCCAGCAATGATGACTATCTGGTCCTGCTGACCCGCGAGGAAGAAATCCGCGACATCCGCCACGACGCGGTTGTCCGCTATTCTGAAAACAACCGAACCGCCGACGGGCATGTCTATCTGGTGATGGACTATGTCGACGGGCCGGGTCTGGACCAGAAACTCAAGGCTGGCCCCATGTCGGCAAGCGATGTGCTGACCGTTTGTAAACGGGTCTGCGAGGGGCTTGAGGCCGCCCATGCCCGCAATATCGTGCACCGCGATCTGAGCCCCGACAATATCATTCTGCGCGATGGCGATCCGGCGCAGGCCGTGATCATTGATTTCGGCATCGCCAAGGACACAAACCCCGGGGCCGAAACTATTGTGGGCGGTGAGTTTGCCGGGAAATACGCCTACGCCGCGCCCGAGCAGCTTTCCGGCAAAACCGACCAGCGCACCGATATCTATTCTCTGGGCGCCTTGTTGCTGGCCAATTTCCGGGGGCAAAAAGCCGACGCCGGTCGCAACTTGCTGGAAGTCGTCGAAAACAAGAAAGAGCCGCTGAATACTCAGGACGTACCGGAACCGCTGAAGTCGATCCTCGACAAAATGACGGCCCCGAACCCGGATGATCGGTACCAGAGCGCCGGAGATGTCCTGCGCGCACTTGCGGCGGCCCGGAACGGATCGGCCGCGCCTCAAGACGATCTGGACGATGCGACCGTGATCGCCCCGCGCGCGGCCCCTACTGCTGCGCCATCCGTCGCCCCGGTTACGCAGCCGGACCCGAAACCCAAAGCAACTCCTGCCAAGGCTGAGCCTGCCAAGTCCTCGCGTGGAGGCGTGGTGGCTGCAGTCGGCGCGCTTGCGGTTGTTGGCATTGGTGCCGGTGGCTATTTCGCCGGACTGTTTGACAGCTTCCTTGCACCGCAATATCCGACCGTCTCACCCTATACTCTGGTGGCTGATAAACGACCCGGTCAGGCCCCTCGTGCTGTAGGCTTTGTTCCGTCCGAGACCGTGCGGGACGCCATGACCGGCGAGATCACATCCGAAGGGGGAGATGTTGATCTCACATTGGCCTCGGGCGACATTTCCGACACCTGGGGAACAGCGGTGACTGGCGTCATCGACGCCGCCATGGATCTGGACGAGTGGCGTTTCGTGGTCGAAGGCAATGAGGCTCGGTTGACCGGACAAACCACCGATCAGGCCCTGCATGCCGAGCTAGAGCAGCTCTACTCCGCCGGTCTGCCCGCCGGGCTACAAGGCACCGCAGATATCGAGTTGGAGTCGCTGTTCCTGTCCGCAGATGAGGTCCGACCCATCCTGTCCGGTCTGGCCGATTGCGGCGCGTTGAAACTGATCGACGCACCGAGCACGGGCTACGGCCCCGAAACACCGATCAAGGTTGGCGGAACGTTGGCCTCAAGGGACAGTTTGGTTGGGTTGGACACCGCGCTGACAGCCCTCGCTGGTTCACGCCCTATCGATCTTGAACAGGTCACGCTGCTGAACCCGACCTTGTGTTTGATCGAGAACTTCCTGCCCTCGGCACCTACCAGCGATATCTCCATCGCGTTCTTCAACGGAGAACAAGGCAACGCCCCCAATCCGACCGGCGACTTCATTGTCGGGCAAAACCCGGTCATTGATGTCGACCTGCCCGATGATGTTCAGGACGGGTACCTGTCCGTCTCAGTCTTGGATGTGTCAGGCAATGTGTTCCACTTGCTGCCCAACGTCACCCGCCAAGACAACGATATCGCCTCTCTACGCGACGGAGAGTCCGGACCGATTTCCGTCCGCGTGGCCTATTCGATTGATGAAAGCCAAGACAATGGCGGCATCGCCTTTCAGGTCGATGACACCGCGCTGGGGAAAAGCAAGGTGATCGTTCTGCACACTGACAACCAGCTGTTCAGCACCATACGCCCAACGGCGGAATCCGCTGCAGGTTATGCCGAGGCTCTGCGCGAGCAGGACCGCAATGTTGAAACGCAAATTCTGTCTCTGGACAGCCGCATTCTGACAACGCTGGAGCAATAGGTTCCGGCGGCGTTCCTGCGTCCAAATGTGAAGTTAAAGGATGTCGACGACAATCACGGTAATGTTGTCGGCCCCGCCTCCATCCAGCGCGACCTGTATCAACTGATCCGAGACGGTCTCGATCGGCATATCCGATAGCGCTTTCTCCAACATCGGGAACGTCGCGTATTTACTAAGACCGTCTGAGCAGATCAGAAAACGGTCGCCTGATTGAACCTCACCACGGACCTTGTCCAGTTCAAGAACATCCCCAACGCCCACAGCCCGTGTGATCGCGTTGGACTGAGGGTGTTGCTCGGCCTCGTCCCAGCTCATCTGTCCTGCCAGTACCAGATCTGCCACGACCGAGTGATCGGTGCTAAGCATCTGGATCTTGCCCTCACGCAGCAGATAAATACGGCTGTCCCCAGCCCAAAGCCCGACGAAATGCCCATTGGCCAGCATCATGCACGCAACCGTCGTGCCAATCGTGCCGCCACCTCGGGCATCTGCCTCTTGTCGGATCACGGCATGTGCGCGCTGGATCGCGTCCCTCAATGCGGTCAACCTATCTGCTGGGGCCAAACCGGGCGGGATTGCGGCAACCATGTCTGCGACCAATCGGCTGGCATAGTCCCCCGCGTCATGCCCGCCCATCCCGTCAGCCACCAACCAGAGGCTTTCCTCGGGCAGCGCTAGCACCGCGTCTTCGTTGACCTTACGCCTTAGGCCCACATGGCTGCGTGCACTGTACCGAACGCGGTGACTTGAATTCATATTGGTCGTGCCTCGGTCCACAATGCGGCGTGTAAGTTGAACAAGCCTTGCATGTTTGCCCCATCCGGTAAACCTTCGCAGATCATCATTCGGGGGACGCCGCCGATTTCAGTGCTCCAAACGCTTGGGGTGCGATATCTTTGCGACATCAAGCCCGCCGCCAGATCAGGCAACAAGCTGTCGGAGACTTCCCCGCGGGTCAGCACCATCGTGTTCCCATGCGCGCGCACAGGAGCCGTCGGTTGCTGCGTTGGGGCTGGCAAAGCGGCCAGACCTTCGGCCAGCTTGTCGCGGGTCATGTCATCTTCGAGCGCGGCAAGCGCCAGATCTTCAAGCTGTCGGTAAACCTCAGCCGCCCGGAAATGCGCCAGCGCGGCAGACCCTTCGTTCGACACGCCAGCGACCAAGGTCAAAGGAAACCGACGTCCGACCCGATCCACCGAAGGCATCAAAACCCCCAGCATCTTTTGCGGCCCGGCCAGCCCGGGAGACAGGCAAAACCGCCAAATCGGAGCGGACATGTAATGGGAATCCCATGCCTTAGCCAAGGTTTCTGACGCAGCCAACATGCAGCGCTGTATCCACTCATCCCACGGCTGCACAAACGCCTGAGACACCCCGAGGCGGAAGAAATCTCCGACCGAGGGCATCTTGCCGAATGCACCAAACCCGCCTGTTTGCATCAGAACGACTTGGGGCAGCTGAATTTCTGCAGCGCTGGCAGGGCGAAGGGGTTGATGACCGACCCTGACTGCAACTGGAAGATTGCGATGCGACCACCGACATTGAAGATCACCTTCTTGCGGTCAGACACATTGGTGCGCCGTACCTCGGCCGCGTCCAGTAGACGGAACCAGGCCCAGGGGCCGTCCTTGGACAGAACGCTTTCGATATTGCGCTTTTCCGGCTCAAAACTGACGCGCGCCAGCCCAACCGATCCCGGCCATGTCACCGCAAGGGGTGAGGGCAAACCGCCGCGATGTTTGAACTCCAGCACTTGGCCATCAATCTCAAGCTTGACGCCTTTGGCCTTGGGATCCAGCGCCTCGGGCATGATCTGGAACTGGATTTGCGGCTGCGGACCTGCAGCAAAGAAAGCCTCCTTGATCTCGGCTGCGTTCTGGAACTGGGTCAGAACCGCCTGACTGATGCCCAGATCGGTCGCATTGACCCCGGACTTCCACGACCATGGACGCGTGCGCATATCAACATGTTTGGCGAGGTTTTCATTGAAGAACGAGTCGATCAGACCTTGCGGGCCGAACAACTTGCCAAAGTCACCCATCGCGACATCCGCGCCCGAGCGGCGGTTGAACGGATAGCGATCCCCGACGACCTGCTCGCAGAACGGCAGAACCGTCGATTGCCACCGCGCGTTGATGGACGAGCGGGTGCTATCCGAGGTGATCCCGGACGAGCCGTCGATGATCTGCAGGGCCCAGCGTTCCATCGGGCCGGGAATACGGGCGGCCTCTTGCTGGAACTGCTGCAGAGCCTGCCCGGTTTCGCCACCCGAGACTCCGCTGAACGACATTTTGTTCAGCTCCTGATATACGCTTGTCAGCGACCCCATCAGCATGTCCAGTTGCGAAGGTTGCCCCTCTTGCCGCTCAACCAATTGATGCAACCAATCGAAGCGGTCCTCGACATACTGCCCCGGCGCTTGCACGGGTTCGCCGGCATTGACACCACTGGTTTTGGCCAAGGCTTCCAACAGGATCTGTGTCTGCGCTGAGGTGGCCGACTGCAACTCAATCGCGGCGGCCCCGGAAACGCCTTCGCTGATCGCATCGTTGCCCGAGAGAATTGACCGGTTTTCGGTCAATTTCGTCTCATCCGAGATCGAATTCAGGACATTCACGATAGGCGAAGTCGGACCTGACAGCACATTGGTGACCTCAACCGCGTGGCTGAGGCTTTCCATCGGCACGATGTCGATATCGCCCAGCATCGCATCATAGCGGGCGATGTAGTCGTTGTAGTAGAGGTCAAGAACATCACGGCTGAGGGCAGCAAGAGCCTGCTCGGTCTGTTCAGCCTCACCTCGGGGTCCCAGAACCCAGCTTTCCTTCTGCACGCGTTTGGCGACGCCAATCGCCTCACCAAGGAAGACGTTATTGAAGCCATTATAGGTGAAAATACCTTCAATCCCGTCGTTCAGAGGTTTCCCGGAGGACCGCACCAGAACGCGACCAACAGCGGGGCCGCCCACTTCGGTGATGCGCCACTCCGGCAGCGCTGTGGCCGCGGGGCTGGAGACGATGCCGTTATAGACACGCTGCGCCAGTGGGAGTTCCGACAGGATACCCTGAATCTGATCCACCATCGGACCATTCAGGGCGATCTCTTGCATCGGTTGGCTCAGCATGGCGTCGAGGTGATCGTTCAGATCCGCACGGAATTCCTCACGCGATGGGCCGGGGAAGGACACGCTCCAATCAATGTTCATCCATTCCTTGACCAAATCCTGGTTCATCGGCCCCTGCAGACCCAGCATCAGATAGACCTTCAGCGCCTCATAGAGCACATCAGGGTTATTGATGTTGGCGCTCATCTGCTCTTCCAGACGCAGCAGAAGACGCGGCAACAGGCGCTGGTTCAACGCCGCGCGATAGGTTTGCGCCGCCTGTGTGCCGATAACGTCGCCCTGATAGAGACCGTAGGTAAGACGTGTTTCAGGTTCAGGATCCGACAGCGTCGGGTTGGCCGGCAGGTCGCGCAGCGTGTTCAACGCTTGCACGACCGGAACCAGATCGGTGTCGCCAACGGGGCTGGGCGGCAAGGTGGCGGCGGCGGCCTGATAGGCCGAGACACCCTCCTGCGCCTCGGCTATCAGGTCGGTATTGCCCATGAAGCTGCGCACCAGCAAAGCCCCGACCGTGACGGCGGCAATGACAGTCGCGGCAATCGAGGCCCATTTGGTGATCTTGTAGCGCTTTTCCACCTTGTCATCGGCGCTGACCAGACCAGCCTCGCGGAAGATCACCTGATCGAACAGGCGCGTCAGGAAATAGGAGCGACCCGACCCCTGCCCTGAGCCGATCGCCTGACGACCGATCCCAAAGGTCCGCGCCATGCCCAGCATCAAACGGTCAATCGGCGTGCCTTCCTGCGTGCCGGAGGTGAAATACACCCCGCGCAGCATGTGGCGATGCTGATAGCGGCTGTCCTGAAACACCTCGGTCAGAAACTCGTGTGCGACTTTGCGTACCGAGGCGACCTGCATCGGGAAACCCGCAATTAGCGCCCGACGCTGCGGGTCTGTCTCGGTCTGCATCCGCTCCAAGGACTGCGAATTCAGACGACCCAGAAGTAGGGCGAACTCCTCATCAAAAGCCGCAACCGGAGATTGCTCGCTGCGCGATTTGTCCAGTGGCAGAGTAAAGCCCCAGACCTGCTCGCGGTCTTCTTTGCCCAGATTGTCGTGGAATTCGGCAAAACCTGCGATTAGGTCGGCCTTGGTGAACAGAATATAAACCGGGAACCGCACGCCCAATTTTTCGCGCAACTCTTCCAGCCTGCGACGGACGGCTTTGGCGTGTTCCTTTTGCGTGACCTCATCCTGCAAAGACAGGTCAGACAGCGAAATCGCAATCATCGCACCATTGATCGGCTGCCTTTTGCGGTATTTCTTGAGCAGGTTCAGGAACCCGATCCAGGCCGCATTGTCGACCTCGGCGTCGCTTTCCTGCGTGGTGTAGCGCCCGGCTGTGTCTATCAAAACGGCGTTCTCGGTGAACCACCAGTCACAGTTCCGCGTACCGCCGACACCGCCAATCGCAGTCTTGCCTAGCTCATCGGCCAGCGGGAAGTTCAGGCCCGAGTTCACAATCGCTGTCGTTTTACCAGCCCCCGGAGGGCCGATCATGACGTACCAGGGCAGCTCATTCAGATGGCGCCGCCCGTTCTTGGACTTGCGCAAAGCCGCCATCGCGGTTTTCAGTTTGCCACGCAGCTCGGAAATCTCGCTGTCGATCATATCGCCGCCATCGGCGACGGATTCAGTGATCTCTTCCGTCAGTTTCTTTTCGCGACGTCGACGCAGCAAGAAAATGGTTAGACCGATCAGGAAGAAGACCAGATAGATCACCCCGCACCAGATTAGGCGAGTTCCGACCCCGTCCAGTGGCCGCCACTCATCCGAGCCGATCCACGGGCCGAAATAGTACAGACACCCAGCCAGTACCGTCGCCGTGAAGAACAGCACGGTGTAGATCGACATGAAAACATATCTTAAAACGCGGCGGATCATCAGTTCTCCTCCTGAACCAGCAGGACTTCGATCCTGCGGTTCGTGGCCCGGCCTTCGCGGGTCGAGTTGTCGGCAATCGGTTCGCTATCGGCGCGGCCTTCAGCGCTGAGGCGGTCTGGATCGGAAATCTCACCCGCCATCTGGTTCATCACCGATTTGGCCCGTGCCAGAGACAGAGCGAGGTTGGACGGAAAGCGCGATGAGCGGATCGGCACATTGTCTGAGTGCCCGGTCACGATGACCCCTCCGGGTTCGCCGTCCAACGCAACAGCCACGCGGCGCACCGGCTCCTTGAATTTGTCCTGCAGGTGATCCGAACCCGACCCGAACATGCCCGATCCCTTGATCCGGATAATCAGCGTGTTGCCCTTCTCAAAGACCTCAACCAACCCTTCGTCGATCTCAGGCTGCAGGAAAGCAACGACCTTTTCGACCTGCGGCTGCACTTGCGGCGGTGGCGGAGGAGGCGGCGGGGCGCGGCGCTGCAGCTCTGTCACTCGACCAGCATCAATCACCGACATCTGTCCTACAAGGTTTTCCGTCTTGTTGGACAGCAGATAAGACAGGCCACCAAATTCGATCAGCAGCAGCAGAGCGGTCACGCCAACAGCAATCCAGACCGGCTTCCACAGGCTGAGAGCGCGGTATGGCTTGTCGACCCCTTCCCAATGCGGGGCGAGATCCCGCTCCACGTCACCACGCTGTGCGCGAATGATCCGCGCCAGACCCTGACGGATCTGCATATGCTTGTCCGCGCCGCCCTGTTCGACGCGCAAACGCCCCTCGAACCCGAGCGAAAGGCACATGTAGACGAATTCCAGCAGCTCAATATTGTTGGCCGGGTCCTGTTCAAGACGCGCCAGCAGGTCATAGAAGCGATCACCACCGACGGTCTCTCGGTGGAAGGTGCCCACCAGCGACTGGGTCGCCCAACTGGATTGGCCACCCCACGGTGTATTCAAAACAACGTCGTCCAAAGTCGCGCACAAAGCATAGCGTGCGATCTTAACGGTCTGCGCCGCAATGCCTGCCTGCAAAGCGGCATTTTCAAACGCGCGCACCTCGGCCACAACGCTTTGGCGCAGCTTGTCCGGATCCATATGCTGCGCACGGTTGCGAATACGGCTGATCAACGAAAACAGCGACGCGGCGCAGGCATTCAGCCGGTTCATACCTGTGGTCGCAACCTCTTCTCCGCCCGACGCAGGCCGGGATTGGGGCGTCTGGGATTGAGGCACACCATAGCCGGCGCCGCCCGGCGCAGGTTGCCCCACGGGCTCGGGCTGTGGCGCTTGCATCGGATCCGGGTATCCGGCCGGTTGCTGCGGAGCCGGTTGTTGCGGCATTCCACCCGCCTGACGTCGCCCACCGGGATTGGGGCGAATGACCGTCTTGTCGGTGTCGTCCGGTTCGGCAAATGGATCTTTGTCGGACATTCTTTGACCTGTTCCCCTAAGGCTTCCGCGTCACGAGTGTGACCCACATATCAAGCCCTATCAAATTGTTTTGGCACCGCCAGTGATCACGTTCACTCTTATTGGTTGCGGATCGCCCACAGCTCCATCTCAAGTCCCGGATATTGCCCCGATACATGAACCGCGATCCCACCCGAGGTGGTCATCTTGCCCCAGTATGGGCTGGCGGCATCCAGTTCGAAATAGACGACGCCGGAGTGATATGGAATCTGCCGCGGAGCGACCGGCAACGGGCGCAGCGTGATACCGGGAAGCGCCGAGTTCACCAACTGACGGATCTCCTCAACTGGTCCGGTTTTGGCTTGCCCGGCGAAATGGCGGCGCACGTCCTCGGCCGGGATATCTGCGTTCACGGCCAGCACGAAACCGGCGTTGCCGATAAGCTTGCGGTCGGCAATCACGCCCACACTGATGCCGTATTTCCTCGCCTCCAGCGGAATCGAGACCGCTGTCTGCTCCAACACGGAACTCAAATATTGCCGCAGGGTCCGAATGACCGGCGCGAACGAGGCGGTCAGGTCGTCATGCTGGTAGGCCGGGAATTGCACGGCCTCTTTCTCAGTGCTCATGAAGGTCGCCAGCTCACCGGCGAGCGCGGCGCAGACACGGTAGACATGTTCGGGATGCACGTTTTCGATATTGGCGAAATGGCGCACCAAGGGCAGGTTGCGGTTGATGGTCATCAGCAGCAGGAAGTCCGAAATCTCGGCCGCCCCTTTGGCTGGCCCGCCATCCGAAAGACGCCCTGCTAAGGCCTGCATGCGGTGCGAAAGCATCCCCTCAAGTTCATTCATGAAACCGGCCAGTGCAGCGGCGGCGCGCACGTCCAGCACCGATGGGATGAAGCCCCGATCCAGAATGATCTCTTTGTCCGGGCGCACTTCGATGATCTTGGCAATCGGGATCGCTAATTTATCCGCCAAATCATCCACTTCCAGCGCGAACTGCAAGCGAAGTTTGCCCACACCCAAAGTAACGGGCTTTTTCTGCTGGCTCATCACATCGGTGATTTCCTGCTCGGCCGGACGCAGTCGGCTGACCGATTGCTCGGCCCCGCTCAGATCCACCTCGGATGCGCCCTGCCGCCGTTGAGGAACCGTCAGGTAAACAACGCAATCCTTGATCGTCTCGGGCACTTCCAGCGCAGGAGGGTGATCTTCAGCCTGCGGCACGCGAAACACCTGCCCGTCAGGTGTCAGCCCCGAGCAGGATTTCAAGGCAAACTGACCGACCTTGAGCACTTCATCATCGATCTCTAAGGCACTGACACCCCAACCATAAGGCGTAACCCTGCGTGCGAGACCGGCCACCAGCGCCTCGGTATACCGATCCGCCTGCTGGAAGTGATGGGGCTGCAGAAACAACCCTTCGGTCCAAAGCACCTTGCTGTCCCAGGACAATGGCTGCCCTCCCTTGTTCTTGCCGCCCGCGACGGGGCGTTACTTCAGCTTTTCCAGCTGTTCTTTATACGCGCGCGCGAATTCCCGGCTGAAGAGATCGTGAAAGTCATTCTCTGCCTGATCCGAGATATCGGCATACATCTTCTCGTAAACTTCCCAGTATTGGGCTTTTTTACCTTTAAAAAGTGACCCAAGTTTGCCGGAACCTTCAATTTTTCCTGCCAGCACCTCGGGGTCAAGCCGGGCCAGAACGCCCTTGAGAGCGGCCTCCATGCCCGTGACCATCGCGACCTCATGCGCCTTGATGTCGTTCAGCGCCTGTTCGGTCGCCTCTTCCGAGGCTAGGTAGCCTTTAACACGCGGCTTGACCAATGCCTCAATCGCCTGTTCGGGGCTGATCGAGAACTTCAACGGGTTGTTGCCGCCAGCATTGATCATGGTCTGTTCGATACGGAACTCGGACTTGATCGATGTGCGGGTCATCAGGATTTCCCGCAAACCAGTGATCATCACCCGCAACACACGGCCCATACGGCCCATTGTGGCAGGCAGATCAGCGTCGTCGATGCGCAGATCGTCGACCTCCAACGCCTCCAGCAAGGCACGGGCAGCGGATTGATCGCCACCGCTGGTCGGAACGGGATTCTCTGCCTCAACCGGTTCGGGGGGCGGAGCTACCTCGGCCTGCCCGCCCGGCTTTGGCTTGATCGGAGGCGGCGCGGTGGGTTCCGGACGCGCCGGTTCAGGCGCGGCAAATGGGTCCGAGGCAGAGCCGCCCGAGGGCGAAAGCAGATCATCGTCCCAGTCATCAGGGATCAGGTTCGCTCCGCCTGCGGAGGGTGCGGTAAACGCGTCGCTGGCCGAGGGGTTATGCATCGCATCGCTTGCGCCCATATCCGCATGCACATCCTTGGGCTTTGCAAAGAACGGATCGTCATCCTCCAAGGGCGGCAGCAGTTCATCCATCGGGTCGGGCGTGGAAATCTGCCCGGGCCCTTTGGCTTCACCGCCCAAAAGATCATCAAGAAAATCCCCGCCTGGAGCGGCATCGTCCAGCAACGCCATCGGATCCGGCGCGTTCTGGGACATACCCGGAGACACCCCCGCCTGTTGCGCAGGCTGGGGGATCGATTCTTCGAAACTGGGCAGGTCCGCCCCAATTTCGACAACCATCTCGTACCCACCCGCAACCAGCACGTCGCCATTGTTGAGCGGCGTCGGTGTCCGGCCTAGAGGTATTTTCGAGTAGTTCAGAAAAGTTCCGTTCGTCGACAGATCAACAATCACCACGTTTCCATTGTGATCTTCAATCACGAAATGGCTTTTGCTAAGCGTCTTTTCAGGGTCAGGCAGAACCAAGTCATTGGCCGGCCCACGCCCCACGGTCAAAGAGCCCCCCTGCATCGAGACCGGGCGCCCGTCGCCCGGCACCACGCCGGTGGATTGGAATTTCAAAGTGACCGTCATTCGTTTGTCTTCATCCTCCGACCAGTACGGTAAACTCGCCCTTGATGATCGGACCACCACAAGCGCAGGTATCCGTTACACGGGCGGCAGGCAGCTTGCCGATCAGGACGGTGGCCGAACCCTTGATGATCGGGTGCGGAAATGCCGGTGTCGCCATATCTGACAGACGCGCCGCGGGCAGTTTACCCACCAGAACCGTCGTACAGCAGGGCGGCATGATCGGCATCGGCACCGGAGCTGGCGGTGGCGGGGCTGGCGGAGGAGCAGGCAGCGTACACGCATGCAAATCCAAGATTCGTGCTTGCGGGAATCCCATGCTTACTCCTCTTTCTCAGCGCTGGCGTTCTCGCGGTCCAGCTTACCATTTCCACCCCGAGCAATATCGACCCCACGGTCAATCAGCAACTGCACGTAGGAGTCAAAATCCTCTTCATGTTTGTCCATTGCAACAACATTCATCGCAAAGGCCACAACTTCGGCCGCACCGAGAGGGGCCGGAACGTTGGCCAGATCACCCGAACCCAAGGTTCCGTCCGAGTATAACACGCCCATGGCGCAATTTACCGTCTCATCGTCTGGTTCGGCGAGATCAATCGTCGCGCCCGCCTTGTCGCGGTTTTCAGGCGTAGGGCGAAACACCCATTCCTCAGACGCCGCCAGTGCGGGCGTGTTGTTGTCCGGGGCCTCACCGATATAGTCGCGCGCGGCCAGACAAGACCACCACACGCGCTCTCGGGCAGGCAAGGCCACCCCCAGAAGGCGTAGGATATCGATCACTGCGCCTTTCTCTTCCAATTCAGTCAACACCACATCCAAAGGCGCACTGGCCGGGGCCTCTAGCTTGACGCTCAGGCGGGCATTGGCATCGGCCAGCATGCGCGCAGCGGGCATCTGGGGCGTTTTGGTCATTCCGGAAAAACGGTCTGTCATCGCGTTGCCCCCTTAGTTGATCATTGTCAGGCCGCCCTTGAGGGTCAGCATGGCGTCACCGTTGACCGTCGTCATCGGGCTTTTTGCATCCAGCTTGGCATTGGCCTGGACTTTGATCATCGTGCTCTTGATCGTAATGCTTGTCGGGTCCAGTTTGATCGATGAGCCACCAACCTTCAATTCGATCGACTTCATTGCGGTCATTGTGATCTTGCCCATTTTGGCATCGACCTGAATGTCACCCATCTTTACCGTCGTGGATTTGTCGCCTTCCTTGATCGTTTCGGCGTGATTGCCGGTGACGGTGCGGGTGGACTTGCCCTCGATAGTCTCGGTCTGGTCAGTCTTGATGCTGACCGTCTGGTTACCCTTCTCGATGGTGAAGGTATGGTCACCTTCCTTGATCGTCTCATCCACGTTCTTCTTGACCACTTGGCTGAGGCAGCCGTCACCGCCATTGCCACCCTTGTCCAGCTTGTCATAGCCAATGGTAATCGTGGACATATTCTTGACCAGCTTCTCGTGATCCTTCTGCGCCTGAAAGCGCACGAGTTCGGCGTCTTTCTTGTCCTCGAACATCAGCTCGTTGAACGTCTCGGCGCTGCCCTGTTTCGAGGACCGCGTCTTGATCCCAGTTTGCGTCTGGTTTGCAGGCAAGGCATAGGGTGGCATGGTGTCGGCATTGTAGAGCATGCCCGTGCAGATCGGCCGATCCGGATCACCCTCTTCAAACTGGATGACAACTTCCTGCCCAATCCGAGGGATGCTGACCATACCCCAGTTCTTACCCGACCAAGGGGTGACAACCCGCACCCAGCAGGTAGTCTTTTCGTCCTTCTTGCCTTCGCGGTCCCAATGGAACTGAACCTTGATGCGACCGTATTTGTCAGTCCAGATTTCCTCACCAGCCTTGCCGGTCACGATGGCCGTATGCAGACCCGAGATTTCTGGCCATGGGATCGTGCGCAGCGATTTGAATTCGGTTTTGCCGGGCTGGGCCTCAAACTCGACCATGAACATCTCATTGCTGTCCTCTGGAAACTCCAGCGCACCGGTGTCCAGATCCTTGTCGTTCTTGGCAAATCCATAACCTTCGGTGGTCTGAAGAAAATACCGCGCCTTGGTGATCAGGTATTCCGCGTTCTCCGCCTTGTCGGGATGATCCTTCAGCGTGAACTTGCGCCCGGTTTCCAGCGCCCGGACCGAAGCCCGCCCGCGCCGCCGGTCGAACAGAGCATCCTCCGCCGTCATCCGCACCTTGGCCAACGTATTGCCCGGCCCGGTTTCCTTGTAGTGACCTGGAATATCGTAAAGCTCTAGCTTGTCCTTGAACCCGTGCTTTGCCCCGGTCGGTGTTTTGGCCCGCGCATCCAGCGATGCCTTGGGTTTTTCGAAATCAAAATCGCCTAGCGAGACAACTCCGGGCCGGATCGACTCGGACGCGGCCCATTCGGTGACCGAGTCACCAAGACGTTGGCTGTAATCATCCCCGCCCCGGAATTCGACCTTTGCGTCCCCGGCAATCGGCGTATGCGCGTTTGGTCCGTCGCACATGACCAGCGTCTCATTCTTGTCTTTGGCATTCGTGTAATCGAAATAGTAGTAAATGCCCTCTTCCTGCATCAGGCGCGAGATAAAGTCGAAATCTGTTTCGCGATATTGCACGCAATATTCGCGCTGCTGGTAAGTGGCGCGGAGGCTTTTTCTGAAATCCGTGAGCCCGTATTCACCGAAAATCTTTTCGATAATCTGCACGGCAGTCATCTCCTGAAAGATGCGACTGTCAGTGGTCTGCGTCAGCAACCAAAACCACGGGCGCAATTCGGCCAGAAACTGCACATAGCCATCGCGCAGCGCCAGCCGCTCCACCCTCACGATCGTGCCAGTGAATTTACGCTCGGCCCCGTCAGCAGCCAAATGGATGGTCATCACCTTGCCCAGTAGCTTGTCCAACGCAATCGTCGTCTTTTCCGACAGGAATTCGACCTGAATTTCGGTCAGTTTTCCCAGCTCTTCCGAGACGACGGCCCGCCTGATGACAAGATCATCCTCACCATAGCTATACGACCCCGTTATCCGAAGCGGCCACTCTTTACTTTGCAGACTCTCAGCCATTTACCGTTCCTTCCAATTCTCGTTCACCGCGCCGTCACAAATCTTTCAGCAGTGCAGCAAGTTCGGGGTCCATATCTTCTTCATCACTATCGTCACCGTCATCATCGTCCCCGAATGACGCCAGCAGATCGTCAAGATCGCCGCTGTCGTCATCTCCAAGATCCAGATCGAGGTCGAAATCATCGTCGTCGCCTGTATCGAGATCCAGATCCAAGTCCAGATCGTCATCCTCATCGGCCTCGGGCGCAGCTGGTACATCCGGTGATGGCGCAGGAGCGGGCATACCGGCCCACGGGCCCAGAATCTCTTGCCCAGCAACCGAGTTGAACGAGCCCAGCCGGATTTCATCGCGGCCTTTGACAGACAGTACCGGCATATAGCCGCGCTGGACCGAGTGTTCGTGCTTGGCCAACGTGATATTGCGTTCCGTACAGGGCAGCGCCACCTGATCGCCATAGCGGTCATTAACGAAATGGTAAGGTATGCCACCCAAGCTCATGACCGAGCCCAAATTCATCGCCTTGCCATTTTGCTTGAAGGACCGCGCCAACAAGATCGTCACCAGAACCGCCGGATTGGCCCAAAGCATGCCGCGCAGGCCTTCAGACTCGGTGAATTCCTCAAAATCGAACTCATAGATCGGCTCGGACTTGGCGCCGTAAGGCCGCCGCAGCAGGAACCGGGGAGAGGCCAGGCCGACATGCCCGGCTTCGGGCATCGCCCGCAGGGTATCCCAGGCTTCGACTACCAGCGGGTGGCGATCCTCGGGCTTCACATCCAGATAGGCCGGGGTGATTGCGCTGATGAACGGCGCATCCACATGGGCCGCGACGCGGCCAATACGGCCCAGCAATTCCGCATGAGGCGGTGTTTCCTCAAAAGTATAAAGTCCGATCAACGCCGAATACCCGCCGCGCCCGTTTTCTTCGTCCAACGGCTCTTCGGTCAGCAACCGAACCAGACCGGTTTTTGCCAAATCTTCCTCGGCGGCCAAATCTGCCGCGATCTCTTCGGCCGAGACGTCATACAGAACCACGTCGAGCGTATCGTCATCCTCAACACTGCGTGCAATCAGATCGAGGCTTCGCCACTGCGCTTCGACGGATTGGAACTCCGGGTGATGCAGGACCATCCGCATGGCCGCGCTCAGCGCCTCATCCACGGCCTTTTGCATCGCCTGCACATCGGGGCTGGGCAGTTTGCGAATATGCGGGCCGACCACGCGTTTCAGCAAGTCATCAACTGGTGAGGCCTGCGCCAGCTCTCCCGACGTATCACCAATCAGCTTCTGAAAATCGCTGAGCTTCAGGTCAGCACGAACAGTGTTACCGCCCGAGGATTTGCGTGGCGGCACAACCGCCTGCCCGAACTCTTCCCCCCAACCAATCAGCTGTTTGGCGGCGTGATCTGCAGTCCCACCCGCGCTCAGCTGGCTTTTCAGACCCGAGAGGCCATCGAACAGTTCAACCTTTTCATAAAGCTCGTCGGGATGCAGATCGTCCAGCTCTTTCAGCTTCACTTCTATCCCGGCCCCGTCCTTGCCAATCGGCAGCACGAGATCGGTTGCGAACCCCTCGATCACCTCTTCGACCGTATCGGGGTCCAGAATGATCGGCTTACGTGCGGCCAAGGCGTCGCCGGTCTCGATTTGCCCACGCGCCGCTCGGCCAGAGAAATCGCCGAAGATCGCGATCCGGAATCGGGTGCGCTTCAGCCGTTCTGGGTCAGGTCGATCCGCGCTCATGCGGCCGAATGCCAATTGCGGCTCGTCCTCCAATTCCGCTGTGTCGCCTAAGGTGTCATCGGCGTCGAGGTCACCCAGCAGAGCATCCAGATCATCAGATTCGCCCTCGTCGTCCAGATCTAGATCGCCCAGCAAAGCATCCAAGTCATCTGTCGCTTCGTCAGAGGATGCCTCGCTATCCTCATCTGCGCCCAAATCGTTCAACAGATCATCAAGGTCGTCTGAACCAATTTCATCGTCGCCAAGATCCGCCAACAGAGCGTCCAGATCATCTTCTGAACCCTCCTCAGACGAACTGTCCTCATCCGACCCCAGGTCGTTCAGCAAGGTATCCAGATCATCCCCGCCTGCATCTTCATCCTCAACATCGTCGCCAAGGTCTGCCAGAAGCGCATCGACATCATCTGTATCCACGTCTTCGGTCTCATCACCGCCGTCAAGATCGCCCAGAAAGGCGTCAAGATCGTCCGCGCCAGTATCTTCATCCTCTAAATCATCGCCAAGGTCCGCCAGCAGCGCATCCAGATCATCTGTATCCGCATCTTCTGTCTCATCATCGCCTTCAAGATCACCCAGCAAGGAGTCCAAATCGTCTGCAGCAGCGTCGCTGTCCGGCTCGGATTCCAAATCACCCAGAAGCGCATCCAGATCGTCAGACGCATCATCTGACGTCTCTTCGAGATCGCCCAGCAGATCGTCCAGATCATCGCTCGCTTCATCACCTGATGCAAATGGATCCTCATCCGACCCAAGGTCATTCAAAAGATCATCCAGATCGCTGTCAGGCTCTTCGGCCAAATCCGCAAGAACATTTTCTACGTCGGCTTCGTCAACCTCATCAGCTTCGGCTTCCACCAAATCCCCGAGGATGTCATCCAGAACATCCTCCTCCGGCTGTGCCTCATCAGCTGAATCCGCCAGATCGGCAAGCAAATCATCTAGGTCGGACGTATCTGCCTCTGGATCAGGTTGATCGTCACTGGCCAGATCACCAAGGATGTCCTCCAACGGATCCGCCTCATCCGTGCGGTCCAGTTCGGGCACCGAGGCAAGTATATCACCCGCAGCAGGCTCATCAGCCTCATCGGGAGCCTTCTCCGCCAGATCATCCAACAGGCCGTCCAGATCAACGTCGTACGCCACCTCATCTGGGGCAGTTTCGGCGAGGTCGGACAAAATGTCCGAATGATCTTCTTCGGCCTCTTCAGCGGCATCCGGAAGCGATGAAAGCGCCGCATCCAGTGCGCCGTCCTCTTCCGCCTCCTCCAGTTCCAGTTCGGCCAGTTCCGACAGGATATCATCGCTCTGATCCGTCTCAGATGCGGCTTCAACCTCGGGCACTGAGGCGAGAACATCGCCGAGCGTGTCCTCTTCGACCTCAATATCCAACGCAGAATCTGCAAGGTCTGACAGGATGTCATCGGACCCATCAACATCATCCGCGACATCAGTTTCCGGCAAAGACGCGAGGGCATCGGACACAGAGCTGTCTTCGACCTCTTCCGTGTCCAGATCGCTGAGGTCAGATAGAATATCGGAGGTCACATCCTCAACCTCGGCCATGTCGGGCGCAGCATCGGCCAGGTCGGCAAGAACATCCGCCGAGGCATCCGAAACATCAGGCAGCTCAACCTCTGGAACAGAAGATAGAGCATCCGCGACCGACGTATCCTCGGGCTCATCATCAGGCTCAGAACTGGCCAGATCGGACAAGATATCATCCGACGCGTCCTCTTCCGCCGTAGTCTCGACATCTGGCAGGCTGGATAGGATGTCATCTGCGGCGGTGTCTTCAACCTCATCCGCCGGCGCAGCTTCGGCCAATTCCGCCAGAATATCACCTGATGTGTCGGCCTCTTCGACAACCTCGGTTTCCGGCAGCGAAGACAAAGCGTCCGAGAGAGAGGTGTCCTGAGCCGTTTCCTCGGGCGCGGAAGCTTCCAGATTGGACAGGACATCCGCGCTGTCATCTACAGGTTCTTCGGGTTCAATCGAGTCAGGCAGATAGGACAAAGCATCTGCAACGGTTGTATCTTCCGGCGCATCCTCCGGAGCGTCAGCCGCCAGCTCGGAAAAGACGTCAGCCGATTGATCCTGCGCCTCGGCGGTCTCAACCTCGGGTAAAGTCGCAAGCGCATCCTCCACCGAATTGTCGGCTGGGGCATCCTCGGGCATCATATCCCGCAAGGCGTCCAACGTGGCCTCATTGTCCTGCTCGGGGAGCGTACTGCCCGCAAGCGCGCCCAGAAGGGCCGGATCGGCCAGCACTTTTTCGATCAGCGTCTCGGCCCCGGTCTTCCCATCCATATAGGCCATCAAGGTCGACAATTGCGTGCGGGCCTCAAGCAGTTTACGCAGAGGCTCGATTTTTGACGCGATCTGGGCCGGGGTGAAATCAGCCATCTTCTCGAATGTCAAATCGACGGACAGATTGCCCTCACCCGTCAGTGTATTGGGCACGGCAAATTCAACGCGCGGGGCCATGGCCTTCATACGGTCGTCGAAATTGTCGACATCAATTTCAAGGAATTTACGATCCGAAACTGCGGGCGTTTCAACCGAGGACTTGCCGGAGAGATCACTCATCACGCCCATGACAAAGGGCAGTTGAACCTTTTTCTCGGCCCCGTAAAGCTCAACATCATATTCAATCTGAACGCGCGGAGCACGATTGCGGGCAATGAATTTCTGAGAGCTGTCAGCCATCGGTTTGACCTTTCAACTCGGACACTTCACGCCGCAGGGCGCGAACTTCGACCAGCAGTTCCTTGACGCGATCGTCTACGATATCAGTCTCGCTGCGCACCAGTTCTCGCAGATGCGAGAACTCCTCAACCGACTCGTCCTCCACAGCGGATTGCATAGTGTTGACCAGCAGACCGATGAACAGGTTCAGAACTGAAAAGGCAGTGATGACGATGAACGGTACGAAGAAAATCCAGGCGGTGGGATGAACCTCCATCACTGGACGGACGATGCCCATTGACCAGCTTTCCAGCGTCATGATCTGGAACAGCGAATAGAGCGATTTACCCAAAGAACCGAACCATTCCGGGAAATCCGGGCCGTACATCAGCGTCGCCATGACGGCGAAAACGTAGAACACGATCGAGATCATGATGATCACCGCGCCCATCCCCGGCAGCGCGTCCAGTAAGGCCTGGACCACAGCCCGCATCTGCGGGATGACCGATAGCAAACGCATCGCCCGGATGACGCGCAACCCACGCAGCGCGGACAGCCCGTCGCGGTTGGGCAGCAATCCCAGCGTAACAACAACAAGGTCAAAGATGTTCCAGGCGTTGTTGAAGAAGCTGAACCGGTAAGCATAGAATTTCATCAACAGCTCGGCCACGAAAACGCCCAGCACGATCTTGTCGATCACAACCAGGGTCGGGCCAATACTCGATTGAACCGAAGGAGAGGTTGATAGCCCCAGCGTGATCGCGTTGAAAATGATCACACCAAGAATGGTGTTGGTTACAGCCTTACGCTCGACAAACTCGCGCACGGTGTCGCGGAGCGTTTCGCTCTTCTCGATACCGGGTTCCACCAACACCTCCTGTTGCTTTGGGTGTCGGGCACGGCGAACCGCACCCGAAGATTTACGTGTTTAACCAACGACGTCGCTGATTCCGTCCACCAGTTTGTAGACCCCTTTGACCGAGGTAAACATTGTCTTGGTCTCTTTCAGAACCGTCATCTTGTCCAGCTTCTTCAGCTTGTCCATGATCGTGGTGTCATCCACTTTCAGACCGTTGCCTTCCATCAGAGCCTCCATCTCGGCCAGGAACTTCTGACGTTCCTCGAGCTTGGCGGCCATGGCGCTGGCTTCTCGCTTGACGGCCATGCATTCGGCCCCCAGCTTGACTCCCTCTTTCAGGGTTTTCTGCGACTTCGCAGCCTTCATCAGCTTGTCAGCGGCCTTGCCCAGATCATCGACCTTGTGGCGCGTCTTCGTCGTATGCTCGCGATAGAGCGCGCGCTTCTTGTTTGAATCCTTCTGGTAGACTTGATAGCCCTTGATCGCGAAATCCGCGATTTCCTTTGCGATCTTCTTTGCATCGCGGCCCTTGGTGACCTCATCCCCCATGGCGAGGGCCTTGGCGGTCAATTTCTTGATTGCTTCCATCGGTTTCTTGACTGAGATACCGGATGTATCGGTAATCCCCTGCCGTTCAGCCGCCTGCATGATCGAGGTGCCGCGTAGCTTGATGTATTTCTGGATGGCGCCTTCCAAATCCTTGCGCAGCTTTTCTTCGCCCTTCAACTGCTGCTGCACCTCTTTGCCCAGATCGTAGACCTGTTTGACAATGGTCTTGTAGGCCATAACATCCGCGCCCGAGGTCGCAACCAGCCGCGTGACAGCCGTGCCGATCTTGATCACACCAGCTGTCACCTTCAGCGTGGTCTTGACCCGCGCTTCTTTCAGCAGCTTGTCCTTGTTCGCTTCAACCTTGATCTGCTTTTCGATCGCCACCTGGGCCGCCCCTTCCGCGGACCGCAGGGCGTTCTTGATCATCTGGTTGGTGGCCTGGATCATCTTCTCAGCTTCAGCCTGAGATTTCTGACCCGGCGTCTTCATCAGCTCGGCGACTTTCTTGTCGAGCTTGACCGCCTCTTGGCTGATCACCGTCTCATAGCGCTCCAGCTCCTTCATGCCGGCCGCTTCAAGACGTTTCAGCGTAGTCGACGGCACCGGACCCTTGGCCGTGACTTCGAATTTGACGTCAACGCGGTAGCTGGGGATCTCGATATACTGAAGCTTGGGCTTCGACCGGATGAGATCGACCACGTAAAACTTGTGAGGTGTAACTGTCTGCTTTGCCATTTTTTCGCGCCTATATTCCGTTTCGTTCCTGCCGGATGAGGTCGGCGCCACGTGGCTTTGGGCCACGGGCGCCGCCCCGTCGCTTAGCCGATCGCTTCTTCCAGCTGATCCTTGCCTTCCGAGGCAATGTCGTTGAACAGCCCAAGCGCCGTGTTGACTGTGTCGAGCGTGCTCGACGCTTCCTTGAAGCCAACCCCAGCATTTGCACCCGCAAGCGTCAGGTTGACGACAACCGGGAATACCTTGTCGAAGATCTGCGCGTATTTCGGATTGCTCGAGTTCAGCGCATCCAGCATCTTCTTGAGGTTCGGCGCGTTCTTATCCGCGTCCGAGACCCGCTTCATCATATCCGAACACCCATCCAAACCCTTCTGCAACGAGGTACGGGCTTTCTTGAGCTTGTCCAGATACTTGCCGGCCTTCTTCGCGTCAGCCTGTTTCATGGCTTTCTCAAGCTTGTCGCATTCCTGCAGGCCCTTCATGATCGCCTGAGACAGTTTGCGCCCACCAACTTCAAGCCCGGCGACTTTGTTTTGCCACAGACCATAGTTCTTGTCGCATTTCGGCAGAGTGGCCAGGAACGGCGTATCGGTGCCCAAAATACCCTTTAGGACTGAGGCACCAACCTCGGCACCGCCCTGAACCTGCTTTTTGGCCTCGCCTTCCGCGGTGCGATACCGCTTGAGGAGCGTGTCCAGATCGCTTTTGAGGTTCTTTTCGACCTTCTCGGCCTCTTGCGCAGCGTCCTTGATCTTATCAGCCAGTTGCGCAACGCCCCGCACCAGCGAGACGATCCCCAAGGCCAGCGACGCGCCGCCTGTTGCGGCCGCACCTGCCACACCTGCGGCCCCACCGACGACACCCAACACGCCAAGCGTGATGTCAAAGCCGGTTTTGACCTTATAGTCCTTGTACTGCTGCTTGCGCTTCACAAAGGCCTGCCAGCGCTTGGCCGGGATCGACTCATAGTGCTTTTTGGCGCCGTTCATGATGGTCGCCAGCTTGTCGTCGAACCCCTTGATCAACGCCGCGCGTTTCTTTGCGTCGCTGGCCTTCTTGATCGCCGCATCCGTCGCCATCAGCTCTTTGGCGATTAAGGCAACCAGTTTGTCGGTCACCGCATTGGCGTCATCGACCATTTGCTGCGGCGTGACATAGTCGCCTTCATCTTCCAGGACATCCAGAAGATCATCGTTCAGCTTCAACTGGAACGCATAGCCCTTCAGCTCTTTCAGCCAGTCGGGCTTGTATTTCTTGGTAATCTCGGTGCCCAGGTCCTTTTTCCAGATAACAACCGACTTACCCAGTTTCTGCTTGGGCGCATCGGTCGAGGCCGACTTGGCCCGAGCCGCTGCGTCCTTTTTCTTTTCCTCGATTTCCTTTTCTTTCTTGTCGATGATCTTGGGGTACTTTTTCAGGACCGTCACAGTATCCGAGTGCTTGCTGCCCGCGAGCTTCACAGCCTCGGCCACCTTGCGCTTGACGTTGGACAAGGCTTTCAAAGTCTTGTCCCAATCCATCTGATCTTCGGCGACCTGGTATGCTTTCAAAGCATCGCCCAGGCCGGTCTTCTTCATCAGCTTCGGTTTGTTCTTGGACCACCATTTCTGATCCAGTTCCGGTGTCATAGTCGCCTTCATAAAGTGTCCCCTTTCTCGGTCAGACGCATCATGCGTTGCGCTCAATCAAACCCGTAAGTGAAGTCCCCGTCTGTGACGTCGATCACGACTTTGGAAACTTCTTCACCCTCCATCATTCTTTTTAGGAATTCTGCCGAGATATCCGGCAGCATTGTATTGGTCACGATCGCGTCGATCATACGACCACCGCTGTCCAGCTCCTGACAACGATTGACGATCTCGTCCACCACGGCGTCGGTGTATTCGAATGGTACACCATGAGCAGATTCGACGCGCTTTTTGATTCGGCCAAGTTGTAGCTTTGTAATCTCGCCCAGCATTTCGGGGCTGAGCGGATAGTAGGGAATCGTCACCAGACGTCCCAACAGCGCTGGCGGGAACACCTTCAAAAGCGGATCGCGCAGCGCCTTGGCCATGCCTTCGGGATCAGGCATCAGGTCCGGGTCCGCACACATGTCCATGATCATCTCGGTGCCGACATTCGAAGTCAGCAGAATCAGCGTGTTCTTAAAGTCGATCACGCGGCCCTCGCCATCCTCCATGACGCCTTTATCGAAGACCTGGAAAAAGATCTCATGCACATCCGGGTGGGCCTTTTCGACCTCGTCCAGCAGCACGACCGAGTATGGCTTGCGCCGCACCGCTTCGGTCAAAACGCCACCTTCGCCATAGCCGACATAGCCCGGAGGCGCACCTTTCAGGCTGCTGACGGTATGCGCCTCCTGGTATTCGGACATGTTGATGGTGATGACGTTCTGTTCGCCGCCATAGAGAACTTCGGCCAGCGCCAGAGCGGTTTCGGTTTTGCCGACGCCGCTGGTGCCTGCCAACATGAAGACACCGATGGGTTTGTTCGGGTTGTCCAACCCCGCGCGGCTGGTCTGAACGCGCTTGGCGATCATCTTCATCGCGTGGTCCTGACCGATCACACGTTGGGCCAGACGGGTTTCCAGATTTAGGATCGTTTCGATCTCATCCTTGACCATGCGGCCCACGGGGATACCGGTCCAGTCACCAACCACGCTGGCCACCGCCTGATGATCCACGATGGGCAGGATCAGCGGGCTATCGCCCTGCACTTCTTCCAACTCAGCGTTCTTGGCTTTTAGTTCGGCCAATAGTGCCTCACGGTCGATGGGCTGTGCGTCCGGAGCCTCTTCGGTCGCGGCTTCGCCTTCGGCGGTGCCAGTGCCTTCGACCTCCTGCCCGCCAGCGCGCAGCTTGGCCCGCAGGTCGAGGATTTCTTCGACCACCTTCTTCTCGGCCTCCCAACGCCCGTTGAGTTCGGCCAGCCGCGCCTCTTCAGCCTCTTTCGCGGCATTCACCGCCTCGCGCCGGTCGGCAACGTCATAGCCTGCAGTCTCATCGCGTTCGATGATTTCCAGCTCGGTGGTCAGAGCCTCAATCCGGCGCTGGCTGTCATCCACCTCAGCCGGAACCGCGTGCTGAGACACCGCGACCCGCGCACAGGCCGTATCCAGCAGGCTGACCGATTTGTCCGGCAGTTGCCGCGCTGGGATATAGCGCGCGGACAGCGTCACTGCCGCCTCGATCCCTTCGTCCAGCACCTGCACGCGGTGGTGTTTTTCCAGCATCGAGGCGATGCCGCGCATCATCAGAACCGCTTTTGGAATATCGGGCTCTTCCACGTGCACAACTTGGAAACGACGGGTCAGAGCCGGGTCCTTCTCGATGTATTTCTTGTACTCCGCCCATGTGGTCGCGCCGATGGTGCGCAGCGTGCCACGCGCCAGCGCCGGTTTCAGCAGGTTGGCCGCGTCGCCCGTTCCGGCAGCGCCCCCAGCCCCGACCAACGTATGAGTCTCATCGACAAACATCACAATTGGAGTCGGGCTCGCCTGAACCTCATCAATCACCTGACGCAGACGGTTTTCGAACTCGCCCTTCATGGACGCACCCGCTTGCAGCAGGCCCACATCCAAAACCAGCAAACGCACATCTTTCAGCGCGGGCGGCACGTCCCCTCGCGCGATCCGCAAAGCAAACCCTTCGACCACTGCTGTTTTACCAACGCCAGCCTCACCCGTCAGGATCGGGTTGTTCTGACGACGGCGCATCAATACGTCGACGATCTGGCGGATTTCTTCGTCACGACCCACGATTGGGTCAATCTCACCATTGCGGGCCTGTTCGGTCAGGTCGGTGCAAAACTGCTCCAACGCTTCGCCCTTGCCCATCGCGCCGGGGGCCATTGCGCCGCTGGCCTCGCCCGGCTCGGCGCCACCACCCACGTTCGAGCCATCCTGCGCGCCGAGCGTGTCCTCGGGTGAGCCGTCGGTGGCCTCAGAAAAACTGTCGGCCAGATCATCCGCGCCAATCTGTGCCAGCTCCGGCGACATGCTGGCCAGAATGTTTCGCAGCGCAGGCGTCTTGAGCATGCCGAGGATAAGATACCCAGTCCGCACCTTGCTGTCGGAATACAGCAACGAGCCCCAGACCCAACCGCGCTCCATCGCGTCCATCAAGTGATCGGATAGATCCGAGATCGAGGACGCACCGCGCGGCAGCATGTCCAGGCTGCGCGTCAGTTCCGATGCAATCTTGCCCGGATCCAGATCGTAATGCTGGATGATGCGGTGAATGTCGCTGTCCTGGCCGTTCAGGATCTGATGCAGCCAGTGTTGGATTTCGACATACGGATTGCCCCGCATCTTGCAGAACACGGTGGCCCCTTCGATGGCCTGATAGCCCAGCTTGTTCAGCTTGCCGAACAGCGACACACGGCTGATTTCCGTCATCTTCAATACCTCTCGTTATGGGCCAGTTCTTCGGCCTCGAATTCTTGTGATACATATCCGGGATACAGGATCAGATCGTCCGCATCCGGGCGGTTCTGGTCAGGATCATCGCGGGTTCTTATCCAGCTGGTATGACCCAGCTGCGTCGTTCCACCCAGCGAGGCGCGCGGCACCTCATCACCGGCCAGCACCAGATTGACCTCCCAATCCAAGGTGTCACCGGCATAGGTGCGGATGATCGCCTCCATTCGTTCCTGAGAAACGCCGCCGGGCAGCAGGCGTTTGTAGTCTTCAAGCGACAGTGGCCCGATGCGAATGCGGAACTTGGCCGCGCGCGACCAGACGCGGTTGCCGATGCTAGTGGATTGCCCCAATCGCGCTGGAGAGCCGAGCTGCCAAGTGTCGTCCGGCTCCAACTCCAACCACGAGCCGACGAATTGCTGCACATGAGATTCGACCCCGAAATAGTCTGACAGGATCGCGATCAGGCCTTCGACTGTTTTCGTCCCTGACCCGAGATGCCCCGCAAAGAAACGGCGCAGCATGTCTGGCATCGCATCGCGGTCGCTATAGTCCGCACCCTTGAATCCAGCCAGCGCCGCCACGCGCTGTTCAAACGGATCATCGCCCCGGTCAAAACTGGGGGCAGGCTCTGCCGCGGCCCAGGCGCGATAGAGCAGGCTCATCATCCGGTGAGTCAGCATATCGGCAAAGGCCACAAAGGTCGGGTCACGGTGGTTGCGCTGTCGGTCGCGGGCGAACTCAGTCAGGTGAAGAGGCAGAGGGCCTTGCGGACCAAAAAAGCCAAAGAACAGATTGTTGAGCTTGCCCGGCGCGCCGTCGGTCGCCGGTTCAAACCGCGTCAGCGTGTTGGGCGGAAAGGCCAGTGAGACATCCTGCCCCAAACGCACGCGATCCTCGCGCGGGCGACGCGATTCACCCAGGCGCGGCGCATCCGCATAGTGCGCTTCGATCACCCGTAACGCCTGAAAGACATGATGCCTTTCAGGATCAGCCGCCAGCGCGGCAAGCAGGCTCAGATGATCCTGCCCAGTCCGGCCGCTGGTCGCCATCTGGCAATCTCTCCTCGTCGTTCAGTTTTCAGCACGGTTTCCGTGAAGCTGTTGATCGTGGTGTATTTGCGGAAGAACCGCTCGAGCACCGCGCCCAGCACATAGACGCTGGTGCCTTCGTAGAAACTTTCGTCGAAGCCCAGCGTGATCTCTAACCCGCGCACCGCCGTGCTGAGGACCTCGTCGCTCATCCGGCGCACGATGGGGCGGCTGGAGACCGAGACGACGCCCTCAAGCTGTTTCTCGGTCACGCGGTTGCCGAGCGGGGCATAGATACCGAGCAGTTCGCGTAAAGCGCCCGCCCCGCCTTCTTTCCCGTCGCCCGCAATGGACAGATAATTGAGGCTGAGATGGCTGATCAGCTTCCACGCAGCATCACCCTGAGCCAAGGTCGCATGTGGGCGCGTGGGTGTCACCGGCGTCCGGATTGTCTTGACCGGACCACCGTCCGGAAGATGAAAGACGTCATCTCCGCCTGCGGCCAGCAAGAGGGGCAAATCGCGGTTGGAGCACAGCGCCTCAACCGCCAATTGCTCCAACGATCCGGGATAAGGCGCCTGCGCCCGGTCAACCAAAGTCAGGTAAACCTCAGACCCCAGATACGAGGTCCGCACGCCCCGCAGCCGTTCCTTTTCGTTGCGCTGCCGCATCCGGCGTTTGATCGTGTAATAAGCCGAGTGATTGTCACCCGCAGCCGTCAGGTCAGTGTCGCTATAGAAAGGGCGGAAAGGAATATCCCCCTCTTCATCCGATTGAATACCGGTGACGCGTTCAATCCCAAATATTTCATAGTCGAGACCCGCAGTGCGGTTCGGCACCACGTGATGCTGCGTGTCCATCTGGGTGATATGCACCCGGTCGCAACGGCGGTGGAACAGGTTCACCGCAGGCACCGCGTTCAGGGCAAAGGCCGCAGGTGTCACGGCGGGGGCGACATCGCGCATCCCATCCTGCAACAGGATGTAGATATCCACATCCGTGCCCGCCGATTTCTCAAGCGCGGGCCGCAAGCCTGTCAGTTCCACAAAGAGGAACCGTTCCGGCATCGCAAAATATTCCTGCAGTAGGCGATAACCGTCGAACGACTGGCGCGGGGTTGGCAACAGGGCCTCATCCGCGTCAAACCCTTTGGGCACGACATCCGCAGTCGTCAGCCGGGTGGTCCAGTCCGCGCGGCGGTCAGTCGAACGCCCCGTCAGCCCAACACATTGGGTGGCCAGCAACTCATGCAGGGCCCAGGCCTTGCCGCTCTGGGTGTCCAGATGCATCACAAGGCTGTCCATTCCCAGCTCGGCCATGGGCTCACCGTCGGTGCGGTTTAAACGCAGGCGAATACCGGCGCGCGCGTCGGTGTCGCGCGCCACCCCGGCAGCCACCAGCTCTCCCCGGCCGTCAATGTACTCGGCTTCGGTGATTTCAATCGGCCAGAGGGTCAGGTCAGAAGAGGTGGTGAACTCACACGCAGTTTGTTCGCCCTCGGCCAGGCGCGCACGCAAAGTGGTGCCGCGCGGGATTGGGTAGCCTTCTTTCAGCGCCGCGTTGCCGATGTCGGGCTCCATCTGCGCCACCATCATCGACGGTGTCGGGGCCAGGTAATGCGGATAGACAATCTCGAGCAGGTTCGAGGTGAAGGTCGGGAACTGCATGTCCAGTTCCAGCTGAACCCGAGCCGCCAGAAACGCGCTACCTTCCAGCAGGCGTTCGACATAGGGATCGACAACCTCGATCCCCTCCATCCCTAGGCGCGAGGCGATCTTGGGGTAGGCATTGGCAAACTCTGCCCCCATTTCACGCAGGAAGGCCAGTTCGGTTTCGTAGTGTTTCAGCAGACGTGTATCCATCGCGCCTAGCTCCGCTCGATCGAGACTTCGCCGGTGGTCACGTCGACCCGGCTGCGCAGATACAATTCCAAAGGCATGGGTTGTGCCCACATCACGGCGCGGATGTCGTAATCCACATGCATCTCGCCCGATTGCTTTTCCGAGCGCAATTCGACCGCGACCGAGCCTTTCACGATCCGAGGTTCAAACACCTCAATGGAATCGGCAATGGACTTTTGAATGCGCTGGGCCTGACGCAAGGTTGAGAACGAGCCCGAAGTCTGGCGGATACCATAGTTCAGGACGGACTTGGAGGCATAAGGATAGACATCCTCGTCAATCAAATCGGATTGATCGGTGGTGTTGAGCAACATGGACAGATCGCGCTGAATGATCTCGCGCAGGCGCCCAACGTCGATCACGCGGGAATCCCGTCCCTCTTTCAACTGATCCGGCGCGTCATCCGTCAACCGATCAAGAAGCGAGGGTTGCAGGCGTTCGGCAAGGGTCTTCTCAGCCATCTCCCGCCGTTTCCCCGGCACCGGTCGCCACGTCCAGAACCAGTTCGCGAATGTCCAGCAGCGCGATGTCGGACTTGTCCGTTGTCAGCAAACGCTGGCCCAGCCCGACATAGGTTTCACCGCCGGCATCGACCCAATTGGTCGCCCGCGCCAGACGCGCAGCATCATCACCCTGTTCGGTTGATCCGGCATAGCGTGTTGGGATCAGGGCAGCGAGTTCCCCTCCGCTGGCAACCGTCAGCGTGCAGGCCGTCCAGACCGCGTCACGCAGGTCGCTGGGCGGTTCGATATCGATCCGAACGATCTGAGAAAACGGCAGCCAGAAATAGCGGCCGTTCACGATCACTTCGAGGACTGGCCCCAGCCGCATATCGGCATCTGCGATCCATTCGAACGCTTCGCCATTAACCGTGCCGGATGTGGTCGGTGCAGCATCGAACGCTTTTGAGCGTAGCTCGGCGGCCTGGCCGAAATGACCGCCAGCTGTTAGCTTCTGCGCTTCGATCAGATGGGCCAGCCACTCTTCTGGCTCACCAAAAATCATCGGGGTCTTTTCCCCGGCAAAGACCTTTTCGCGATAGACCTCACAAATGATGGCCTCGCGATAGGTTTTGGCCATCATCGTGGCCGATTCATCCATCTCCGCGCTCAGTTTTAACTGGGTGATGGCGCGTTTCCAGTCGCCCATTACACAGAGCAGCTGAAACAGAAAAATCCGCAGCTTGGCGTCTGCGGGATTGGCACGGACTTTATCTTGCAGAGTGGCCAATGTGGCCGCCAGATCGCCTGATTTAAGATGCTCTTCCGGCGTCATGTAACCCTCGCGCAGTCAGGATGGAAAAAGTGCAAAAGCCCCGGCGGCAAATGCCACCGGGACCTGTAGTCGTTTGAAACCTTAGCTGACGTCGCCGGTTTCCAGGTTCCACAGGAACTCGTTGCAGTCGCTGAGCTTGCCGGTTTTGAAGTCGGCGATCTTGTACTTAACCGAGATGCCACGATACGCGACGGTCCAGGTTTCCGACGGGATCGAATCTTCGCCGCCATCTACCGAGTAGCTGTCCACGATTGCGTCACGCAGCTTGATGATCAGATAAGGCTCCATGCCTTTCTTTTCGTCATCGCCGGACCGGCACATGTGGATGAGCATTTCCGAGTTCGATTTGCCCGATGCAACATAGGTCATAATCTTGGCAGACGCTTTGCTGAGCTCGGTGTTCAGGGTCACTTTGCCGAAATTCGCGTTGGCATAGCCGCGCTGTGTGGTACCCATGTCGGACATGTCCAGCGTCCGCTCAACCTCCCACGAGATCGACTTAACCGCGATCCAATCTTTGTGCTGCTTTTCCCGTGCTTCGCCCGGGAAGTCCATCTGTACAAATACGTTTTCCATTTTAGCCTTCCTCTTTTCTAGTTTCTAAACCCGGTTTACCGGAGGGTCGTGACGGCGGCAGTGAAACACATCACATGCCGCCAATTTTTTTGACCTTTATCCAGCTTTTTCGGACGGAAGTTTCGATACGAGACGCAGAGAGACCGACAGGCCTTCCAGCTGATAGTGCGGGCGCAGGAAGAATTTGGACGTGTAGTAGCCTGGATTGCCTTCGACATCTTCCACAACCACCTCGGCCGAGGCCAAAGGCTTACGTGCTTTTTCCGCTTCGGCCGAGATATCGGCGTTGAAGTCCACGTATTGGTTGATCCAGCCCTGCAGCCAAGACTCCATATCCTGACGGCTTTTGAACGAGCCAACTTTGTCACGCACCATGCATTTCAGGTAATGCGCGAATCGGCAGGTCGCGAACAGATAGGGCAAGCGCGCAGCCAGGTTGGCGTTCGCGGTTGCATCCGCATCATCATATTCCGCCGGCTTGTGCAGCGATTGCGCGCCGATGAAGGTCGCCGAATCGCTATTCTTGCGGTGGATCAGAGGCATCATGCCGTTCTTGGCCAGTTCCGCCTCGCGACGGTCCGAAATCGCGATCTCGGTCGGGCACTTCATGTCCACGCCGCCATCGTCGGTTGGGAAGGTATGCGCGGGCAGGCCCTCGACCGTGCCACCGCTTTCCACGCCGCGAATACGCGAGCACCAGCCATATTCCTTGAAGGACCGGTTGATGTTCACCGCCATACCATAGGCCGCGTTGACCCAGTTATATTTGTCACTGGTTGCACCGCTGGTGTCTTCTTCGAACGCGAATTCCTCAACCGGTTCGGTTTTGGAGCCATAAGGCAGACGACCCAAGAAGCGGGGCATTGCCAGACCGACATATTTCGCATCTTCACTGTCGCGCAACGACCGCCATGCGGCATATTCCGGAGTCTGGAAGATTTTGGTCAGATCACGCGGGTTGGCCAGTTCCGACCAGCTGTCCATCTGGAACAGGCTGGGCTTGGCCCCGGTGATCAAAGGCGCATGCGCGGCTGCGGCGATCTTGGACATCTCGCCGAGTAGCTCGATATCCTGCGGGCTGTGGTCGAAGTGATAGTCCGCTACCAGCGAGCCATAGGGTTCACCACCAAACTGGCCGAACTCTTCTTCATAGAGCTTTTTGAAAATGGGCGACTGATCCCATGCAGTTCCTTTGAACTTGCGCAGGGTCTTGTGCATGTCCTTCTTCGAGATGTTCATCACGCGGATTTTCAACATCTCGTCGGTTTCGGTGTTGTTCACTAGATAATGCAGACCACGCCACGCGCTTTCCATCTGCTGGAAATCTTCGTGATGCAGGATCAGGTTGACCTGTTCGGTCAGCTTCTTGTCGATCTCGGCGATGATACCCTCGATCGACCGCAAAGCGTCGTCCGAGATCAGGCCGGTATTGGCCAGCGCCTGTTCGGCCAGCGTCTTGACTGCGCTTTCAACAGCGGTTTTCGCCTGATCCGACTTGGGGCGGAACTCTTTCGTCAGCAGAGCCTCGAATTCCGAGGATCCAAACGCGGTTGCGCCTTCGGCGGCTTCTACCTTGGCTTCTTCTTCGGCCATCTTTTACTCCTCCTCGGCGGCGTCAGCGCCGGGTTTGGGCTGGGCCGCCAGTGTCTTCAGCAGCGACGGGTCCTGCATGATCTTCGAAATCAGATCCTCGGCCCCGGTTTTACCATCCATATATGTCATCAGGTTAGACAGCTGGGTGCGCGCATCCAGCAGCTCCTTGAGAGGCTCAACCTTCGCGGCAATCGCGGCGGGGCTGAAATCATCCATGCTCTCGAACGTGATATCGACGGCCAGATTGCCCTCACCCGTCAGGGTGTTCGGCACGGTAAAGGCCGCGCGCGGCGCCATCGACTTCATCCGGTCGTCGAAATTGTCGACGTCAATTTCCAGGAACTTGCGGTCGGCCACGGCGGGCTGCTCGACCTCGGATTTCCCGGCAAGGTCGCTCATGACACCCATGACAAAGGGCAGCTGGACCTTTTTCTCGGCCCCATAGAGTTCAACATCATATTCGATCTGAACCCTCGGAGCCCTGTTCCGGGCTATAAATTTTTGTGAACTGTCAGCCATCTGATGCTCCTCGATTCATCCATCAGTGTTTCTTTTCAATCCGCTGTTCGGCTTGCGCCCAAACGGATCAATAATCGTCATCGTCGTCTTCTTTTATGCCGCCAATCTGGCGCACCTCATCCAGACCTTCTTTTGCCATATCTTCGATAATTGTCAGAAAATCGGCATTCACAAGGCGCTTGGCACGCTCAAGCAAAATTGGCAGCGGGCTGGAGGGCTCGCACCGGGCATAGTAGTCCATGATGCGTTCCAGCATCCGCGTGACATCCTCGGGCGTGTTGATCGCCCCACCGCCGCCACCACCCGACGCCATCGGCGCGGCCGGGGCACCCGATGGGCTGCTTGGGCTGTCATCGTCGCCGGAGTCGACTTCTTCGGCCTCACCGACATCGGCATAGCTGGCCAACGCCTGCTTAATGCTTTTCAGCGCATCAGACAGAGGCGTCAGATCCGGACCTTCGCCGGGAGTTTTGTCACTGAAAACAGCATCGATTGCCTCGACATCGTCCAGAGCCGTGGACGCCGCATCGGCATTGGCCTCCAACACCTCGTCATCGGTGTCCTTGAACGCCGCGGCAACCCCGGTTGCATCCGGAGCGTCGTCCAGATCTGCGGGCATGTTGATGCGACCTTCGGCGACATCCAGATGGCGCAGGGTCATCCGACCGAACATGCGGCTGTCCGTCAAAGCGGTCCGACGCAAGGCGCGTACCATCCGATCTGACGAGGCCAGACCGCGCACCGCATTGATACGCATGGTGGCATCGCCGTCATCTTCATCCAGCTCGGGGTGGCAGGTATCCCAATTGTCTTCCAGCAGAGATTTCACATAGCCCACGGCTGAGGCAAAGGCGGGAAGGCCCTTTGTGTGCAAAACAGCCTCGGCCAGATAGATCGCGGCGCGAATGTCATGGCTTTTTTCCATGACGGCGAGGGCCTTTTCCTCGACATCGCGCCAGTCCTGTTCTTCGGCCGCAACGACCTCATCGCCCATCTGACGCTCTTCGCCCGGCTGGGCCGCGATCTCAAGGTCCGTAAAGGCCGGATCGTATTCCAGATTTTCTCCGCTGGGGGGTTCGTCGTCTCTGGGCTCCAGATAAGATGAAAGGTCCATTTTGTTCCCAATACCGTCCTGTTCGATCGCAGCTTGTTGTTCTTGTTGAATCGCTTACAGCAGCGCCTGCAATCTTGTGTATGAATTAGTTCACATGATGGCGAAACTCGCAAACACTTCCAGTTTCCTCTGCGGTTTGTGTGGTTAATCGGTCGCAATGCGCAGACCAGGTCGAGATCAATATACACATTTTCCCGACCCTCCGTACCGTTTGTTTACGCTAGGGCAAGTTCATCATTCCATCGCGAACGTGACCCATTGCAGAAATATCTTCCCGCATGCGCCCTGTTTCTGCAATGTTCAGTGCTAAGACCCGCGACGCAAGACATCGGATGTGGGTTCAACGACCGGCAGCAGAGGTAGGAAGATGAGAAAATCGCTTTTCGGCGCAGTTGCATTGACACTGATGGCCGCAACCGCGCAGGCCGATGAGGGCCGCCTTGGAATCGAGCTGAACAAATTCGAACCCGCCGAAAACGGCGGATGCCGCGCGTTCTTCCTGTTTCGCAACCAGACCGACAACAGTTTCGAAGAATTCGAGATGTCGCTGGCCATACTCGACAGCGATGGCGTGATCGACCGGCTGCTGTCCATCGACGCGGCCCCCCTGCCCGTTCAACGCACCGTTCTGAAACTGTTCGAAATCCCCGAGATTGAATGCTCCAATATCTCGGAGGTGCTGCTGCATGACCTGCCGGCCTGCAAGCCCCAGAACGCCGAGCCTCTGGATTGCTTCCCACTGCTGGCGCTAGGCAGCAAAACCTCAGCCAATCTGGCGCAATAGATCATGTTCGGGCTTGAGACACTGGGCGCAGGAGGCCCAATCATCGCAATTCTTGGCGCGTTGTCGCTGCTCTCTGTCACTTTGATCGTCATCAAAGCGATGCAACTGGCACCGGTTCGGTCCGGCGGAGGCGCGAGGGACACAGCACTAGTGCAGTGGTCCAAGGGCGACAAGCAGGCGGCACAGGCCGCCATCGCTGCGGGGAAATCTCCGGCTGATCGCGTCTGCGCCTATGCCATGCAGGCGCTGAACGACGGGTTCAAGGGACCCGCCTTGATGGCCGAACTTACACGTCGCGGCAATCAGGAATTCGCTGCCATGAACACATGGATTCGCGTGCTGGAGCTGATCGCAATGATCTCGCCCCTGCTTGGCCTGTTGGGAACTGTGACCGGTATGATCCAGTCGTTTCAGGAGCTGGAGCTGGCGCAAGGCGCGGCCAATGCCTCGGTCCTTGCGGGCGGAATCTGGCAGGCATTGCTGACCACCGCCGCCGGCCTGTTGGTTGCCATCCCCGCCGCTGTCGGGGCATCGCTGCTATCGGGCCGCGCAGAAGCGGGCGCTCAGGCGATTGAGAACGCGGTCGGGCAGTTGATGGTGATCGAGGAACGCGGCACGCAGTAAGGGTTCACACATGTCCGCCGAGCTTAGCCTGAACAGACGCAGACCGACACGGCCCCTGATCTCACTGGTGCCGATGATCGACGTGATGCTTATCCTGCTGGTGTTCTTCATGGTGACCTCGACCTATCTGAACCTCGACATGATCCCGGCCTTGTCTCAATCGGACCGCCCAGCATCCTCCGGCACCTCGGGTGAACCCGCCAGCGCCGTGGTGATCCGTATCGGAAGCGACGGAGCGCCCTATTTCCGCGGGCAATCACTGACCTCTGCAGACCTTGAGGCACTGTTGTCCGACAGAATTGCCCAGGCACCTGCAACTCCGGTGATCGTTCTACCCACCGGCGGCGCCCGCATGCAGGCGCTGGTTACTGTCATGGACGTCGTCACCCGCGCAGGCGTAACAAACATGCGCGTTGTCCGGCTGGAGGCGCGCCCGTGAAGATCACCCGCCCTGCCCCGCGCCATCACCCCGAAACCATCATCGCCCTGATAGATGTCGTATTTTTCCTACTGGTCTTCTTCATGCTCATCGGACGCATGGACGCCACCGCGCCATTCGACGTGACCCCGCCGGTGTCGAAATCCGGAGAGGATATGCCAGCGGGTGGATTGACCCTGTCGGTCAGCGCTGATGGCCAATTGGCCCTGGACGGAACAGAACTTTCGGCGGATCAGATCGCGCTATCGGTCGAGGAGGCGCTGTCCGAACAGCCCGACCTGCTGCTCCGCATCAACGCCCATCAGGATGCCGCCCTACGAGAGGTCTTGCCCTTAATCGCCGCGTTCGAGGCGATGGGCGCACGGGATGTGGTGTTGGTCGTTACACCTCCGGGTCCGGTCCGATGACGCGCACTCCGTTGATATGGGGTGTTGCGCTATTCTGCTCTGTCGCTATTCACACTATGGCTGCGGTCGTTCTGCTTTGGTCTACGGAGCCTGAACCCGTGATCGAGCAGCCCGTACCGGAAACACGGATGCAGCTTTCGGCCCATCAGGTGAAACAAAGCACCGCCGCGCAAGCGCAACCGGATGCAGAGGCGACCTCAACCGAAGAAACAAGCGGCGCGCGATTGGCGCAGGGCGCTATACCTCAATCCTCGGCCCCAGAGATTGCCGCGAACGCTCTAAGCCTCGCGGCCAGCGATCAGGTGGCCAACCAAACGCAGGCTCTGGCAGCCGTTCAGGACAAACCGCAATCCGTGGTTGCCGAACAGGCGGTTCCGGTGACTCTGGCCTCGGCCGAGTTGCCGGCAACCACGTTGACTTCTAACCGTGCCCCGACGGACTCGGTGGCGTTGACCCAACCTTCTTTTGATGCCGCTCAGGCCGTGCAGGCGCGGCCCGTCGCTTTGACCCAAACCCAACCGGACGTCCCAAAGGCAAAGGCGGCCGATGTGTTTTCGGCAACCGGCGATTCCCCGATTGATCCCGTAAGCCTCACCGCCTTTCAAAGTTTCACGCGCCCCGAAGATGCGGGTCAAGCGGCTGAGGACCTGCGTGATGGCATAGACGGCCTGCTGGCCCAGGTACCGTGTTCACGCCTTCAGGTGCAGTTCCGCCCAGAAACAAACACCCTCGAGCTGATCGGTCATATCCCGGAAAACGGCCTTCGCGGGCCTGTCATGTCGGAGCTTCAGGCGCAGATGGGGGCCAATATTCAGGTCACTGACAATCTGCTCATCCTTCCCCGACCCCAATGCGGCGCGCTCAGCGGGATTGTCGATGTGGGCTTGCCACAATCCACCGACCAGATCACCAACCCCTTGCTAGTAGGCGATGATATTCACACGCGGGAGTTTCGCTACGCTTCAGGTCAGCAACTGGTCCTTGATCTGACCGGAGCCGACTACGACGCCTATATCTATGTCGACTATTTCGACGCCGACGGTCAGGTCATACATCTCAGCCCAAACGCATCGGTCCCGCTTGCCAGAACACCCGCCAAATCTGCATTCAAAATTGGCGCTGAGAAACAAGGCGACCCCGGCCTTTTTATCACCATCGGCCCTCCATACGGACAAGAAATCGCGGTGGCCTTCGCGGCGTCGACCCCCCTCTTTGACGAGGAAAGACCCTTGATCGAACCGGCAGGACCTTACCTTGAGTTCCTCAAAGATCGAGTCGCCGGCGCCCGCGCCAACGACCCGGAATTCAAGGGCGAGTGGGTCTATTTTTTCATAACCACGTCCGAATAGGCCAGCCACGGACTACCAATCGACTCTTTCATAGGCCTCCGTCTCAATGCTCGTGATCTCGGAGTGTGATGGCGAGATCACGTCTTCATTTAGAACATCGTCAGCTTCGTCATGCGCGGCTTCCGAAGAATCTGCATCCCAAGATACTACATCCCCGTTGTGCGAGGCACTCGCGAAGAACGCGAATTCATCCGGCGCATCGAGTTTCGTAAGCGCATCAACATCACCAACATCCATCGAAAACGCGGTTGTCGTTGTCACCGGCGCGCCGTTAAAGCCGGTATCCGAGATCACGATCTGGCCATCAATTGCGCCCTCAAACCCCGGGGGCGGCGAGATTTCAAGATAGCCGATATCCCAGCCGCTCACATCAACCGGCCCTCCATCCGACATCACCGCCGCCTCAGCACCGACGATTAGGCTGTTGGCTGGCAACCCCGCAATTGCCACATCCGCCTGATCGCTGGCACCCATCAGGTCAATTCCAACCGCCAACGTCCCGTTTTCTTCAATCGCCAGTTCCGGGTCCGCCTGCACCAAAGCGCGACCCTTGGTATCAGGGCCTTCCCATTCCAGTTTTAGCCCTGCATGCCCGTAGTTCTCGAAATACCTGACCTCAATATCGTGGGTGCCGGGGTCGAGTTCGATCTGACCGGCTCGGGTCTTGTAGGCGTGCAGCCCATCATTCTCGATCACCTCGACACCATTGACCAACAATACGACTCCATCATCCCCTCCGGCAAAGAAGGTGTATGTGCCGCCTTCTTCGACCGAAATACGCCCCTCCAAGCGGGCACCGAAGGTGTCTTTTGACCCCCCTTCCCAGAACGAGTCAGCGCTGTTTTTGTAGTGAATTTCTGACACGATTTCCTGATGTGTCGGGTCGGCGTTCCAATCAATGTCGTCCAATTTCGAAAGCCTATGTTCCAAATCGAAAAAGCTGGCCTGAAATCCACCACTCACTTGGGCAGTCGGGGCAAAAACCTGCGCCGGATGAACCTCGAACGACACTGTCTGGACAGCGTCTTGGCTACCACCGAATTCGGTTGGTGTAGAGGAACGTACCGCCACATCAATAGGGCCCGAGAAATCGAATGGAGGCTGTATGATCAGCAAGTCCCCCTGCCAGCCGCCCAGTTCCACGGTCCCGTCAAGCTCGGCAACATAGGTCTGACCGTGCACTTCGACCTGCGTTCCGGGCGGCAATCCATCCAAGGAAAACAGGGTATCTTGGCCAATTCCCAAAGCTGCTGTGTCGATATCGAAGGCCAGCGGAGTCCCCGCTGCAACCTGCGCCTGTGCAACATCCGGGGCCGAAACAAGCTGTCGACCGTCAAGGCCGGGGCCATCCCATTCCAGCTTCAGGCCTGCTTGGCCCGAACCTTCAAAATACCGAACTTCGATAGCATGCGCTCCAGGTTCGAGGTCAATCTGGCCAGAACGTGTTTGATTTCCATGTGAATCGTCCTTATGGATGACCGGCACTCCATCAACAATCAGCATAACGCCTTCGTCTGCTCCGAGATGGAAAGCGAACGTCCCACCCTCGGAAACCTGTACCGTTCCGGTGACCTCAACGCCGAACGTGTTTCGCGACCCGCCTTCCCAAAAGGACCCGCGGCTGATTTCGTAGTTAACCTCCGTCGTGACCTCCTGATGCGTTGCAGGGGCGTCCCAATTCACATCCTCAAGTCGCGTCACGCTGTGGTCGGCATCGAAATGTTTGGCGTGAAACCCGGTGCCAATCGACATATCGGGCCTGTCTGCAATAGAGATCGAAAGTGTCTCGGTCGTGCTTAACCCGCCTTCGTCGATGACAGTCACGTCAATGGTCAAGGCCTCAGCCTCACTGCGATCAAGCGCAACATTTGGTTTCAGACGCAACTGCCCGCCGATCACTTCGAACCTTTCATCCGAAACTTCGATACGGTGCGTATCACCATCATCTTTATCATCGAACCGAATCTGACCAACCACGGCGCCTGCGACATGTTCAGCCACGGCGAGCTGCCTTTCGGTCAGAGTGATGTTGTCGACCAAAGCGCCATAGGAGTCGTTCTGGCCTTCGGCCTCACGCAGTTCCAGCTTGTCCTGGCCAGTACCAACAACCTGCAGTTGGAACGTCTCCCAATCCGACGATTTTGGATCCAGTTCTGCAACCAGAGTGTCGTTCCAAAACACCTCAACCGTATCGGTCCCATTCGCAATGCGTTCGCGCAGGTCGAGGCCCAGATCATAGAGCTGCCCCTCCTGCGTCTGCACAACCTGAGAGATGCTATCCATGCCCCAGCCATGGTCCATCTCCATTACCTGATCCCCGTCCGAGGCCTGCAGCCTTCCTAGTCGGTCCCATATCTCGATCCCGTTGGCATCGGTCCAGGCACCGGATTGATCATCGTCAAACCCCCTCCACCGGCCCTGTGCAAGGTCGAATTCCTCAAAGCTGCCGTTCCGGATCAGGTTTTCTGTTCCGTTTTGAACAGTCAGATCAATCGGCGCTTCGTTGATATCCTGAACCGATATCGAGAATGTTTCGGTGACGCTCAAGCCTCCGGCGTCGGTCGCTTTGATACTGATTTCAATGTGATTTTCACCCTCGTGGTCCAACCAGATCCCAGGCCGCAAGCGCAATTGCCCGTCCGAGATTTCAAAGCGTTCATCCGAGATGTCAAAACGGTGGGTGTCATTCAGATCAGGATCCACGACGGAAATGTTTCCCACCGCTGCTCCTATCGCGTTTTCAGCCACTGTCGTACCGTCCAACGACACTGTTTCCGGGCCTTCGTTCACATCCGCAACGTCGATTGTGAAACGTTCAGTCGAGCTTAAACCGCCCTCATCCGTGACGGTGACATCCACCTCAACACTGCCTGCGTCTTCATGGTCGAGCGCAACGCCGGGTTTCAATCGCAACTGACCGTCGAGGATTTCGAACCGAGGATCAGACACCTCAAACTGATGCGGCCCATCCGAATCCGGATCAAACACCGTAAGGGTCCCGACCACCGCGCCTTCATCGTCCTCTGATAGGCTTGAGCCGTCGAGCATGACATCCTTGGGGGCTTGGTTTTGTTCTTCCTGTTGTTGAGGGGGCGAGACCGCAGGAATTGTCGGAAGGGTGGGCGCGTTCGGCTCGACCTCAGGCGTAACGTCCGGAAATTCAGCCGATATATCGGCAGTAGGAAGCGGTCCGACAGTTGTTTCAGCAGAGGAGACCCTCTCTTGGTGATCCAATTGCCCACTTTCGCCAGATGGGCTTGTATTTAAGGGCGACCCAGCCCGTGCGACAACGCTTTGCGGTACGCTTGCTATGCCTGTTTCAACACCTTCTTCAACCACCGTTCTCTCAGCGAAATTGACGCCCGCCGAAGGTGCTCCGCCACTGGTCTGAGCTTCATCCAGCACCCCTTGCGCCTGTTCGCCGGTATGCAGAGTACTCCTGGTCGGGTCCTCAGCCGAAATTGCAGGTGCCCGTGAAAGATTTTCTGCAATATCCTGCATTTCGCTTTGCTCAGACTTCGCGGAATTCGCTTGAAAATTCAGATTGATGTCCGGCTTATTCATCGCAAAACCCCGATTTACCTACTGACGATTCCCAAAAACCAGTAGCATGTGGAGATTTCTCAAAAGTTACTGAAATACATGCAATTTTTTCTAAACTCAGCGCATCCTGTGACCTGATGTTTACTCGTTCTTAAACGCCGCGACCCCAGACCTAGGGTACAAATGAACGGGCGTTAACACATGAAAGCGAACAGGTCGGTCAAGCGCAGAACAAGGCTGCGGATGGGTATTCCTCTGCTGGCGGCGTCGCTGTCGCTTAACATCTTGTCCCTTCTCATGCCAATCACCATTCTGCTGATCTTCGACCGCATCATCCCCTTTAAGTCGACCGAGACGTTACGCATCCTGACCTGGGCACTGGTGATCGGTGCAGGACTTGAGTTTGCGTTGCGTTGGGCGCGTTCTGTTCTGTTGACAACCGCAGCCGAGGAGAGTGCCGTCGCCCGCCAGCGCCGGTTCCTTGAACAGGTTTTGAACGCAAATCCGATCCATTTCGCTCAGGACACCGCCAGCACCTATTTCGACCGATACGTGGCGATCAACCAACTGCGAGGACACCAATCAGGTCAGAGCCAGACGCTCGCCATTGATCTGCCCTTTACGATCCTGTTTGCCCTCATGATCGGCTTGATCGGAGGGTGGTTGGTTCTGGTCCCGGCCGCTGCGTTCTGCATCGTTTTGGTTTTTGCGGGGGTGATGAAGCACCTTCAATGGTCCATGTTTGAGCGTCGCAAGGCGCTGGATACCCGTCGATATGCGTTCCTATCGGCCCTGCTGTCCAGCCTGTCCACGGTCAAAGCCAACCGAATGGAACCTCAGATGGCCCGAAGGTTTGAGTTGCTGGAGGACCAGACCGTAGACGTCAGCCGCAAGTTGATCCTGTTCTCGGGTTTTGCGCAGAGTTTTGGCGCTGTTTTCGGGCAGATCATGGTTGCTGCAATCGGCTTGCTGGGTGCGTATCTGGTCATTCAGAACATGATCGGAATCGCCGAATTGGCGGCCTGTATGCTTCTGAATGGTCGTATCATTCAGCCTTTGACCAAAATCATGGCGATCTGGGTTCAGTCAGAAAGTGTCGCTTTGTCCCGGCGGAAACTGCGCGAGATGGACAGTATCTCTCAGCAACCGCCAAACTGGATTGGGCACAAGAGACTCAAGGGTGATCTGCGGGTCGAAGGGCTATGCCTGTCGCACCCAAAAACCAAAGAGATCGCCAGTCGCCCCCTGAGTTTTCACGTGCCAGCTGGCACTGGAATACTGATAGAGGCGGAAGAAAGCTGGATGGTCGATGCCCTCTTTGCGACCATTCTGGGCAACCAAAAGCCCAACGCTGGCTCATGCCTGATAGATGAGGCTGCAACAACGGATCGGCCTGTCCTTGTCGGGCATGGCGGGATAGTAGCGCTGGAGCGCGACCCTGCGATCCTGTCAGCAACCTTGCTGGATAATTTAACCGCTTTTGGCGGCGCCGAAATGGCTGAGCATGCCAAACAGATTGCTGCGACGCTTGGCTTGGAGCAGCGTGTTCACCGGCTGCCAGAAGGCTACAATACCCAGCTGGGCAAGGGGTCCAGTTTTGAAAGCGATCCGGTCAACCGACAGCTGATCGCGCTGACCCGAGCCCTTGCTTTGCGCCCTCGGATGTTACTGATAAATGAACCGTCGTCTGTTCTGGACGCACCTGAGCGTCAGACCTTGGCAACCTGTTTGAAAACGCTTTCGCCGCGCCCCACTCTGGTGATCGCAAGCCCCGACCCCCGGTTGCGGCAGCTGACAGATCAATCCGCCCAGCTGGGCAATCCCCAGACCTCCGATCTGCTTCAATGGCAAGAGTATGCCCATCGGGAAACAGATGAGGCGTGCCGCATCAAGAGAGGTGCCGCATGACCGCCATAACGATTGAAAACACTACTCAACTTTTCCAGTCGCTACTACAAGCAAGTGGTTGGAAACATGACCGAGACAGTCTGATCGAAGCCTTTCCACACTTTTCCCAGCGCTTGCAGCCGGGGGATATTAAACAAACCCTGGAAAACCTCGAAATACCGTTCGCGCAAGTCAGGTGTCGGATGCACGAGATCGCGGCCTCGGACTGCCCGGCTTTGGTCGTACCCGATTATGGGCCAGCCTTTCTCGCGCTGGACAGCAAAGGCGCGCATGTGCTGGTTGATGACGCAAAGGCGGAAAATCCACGATTTCAAAAGCTTCCCCGTCACCGGTGCACCCTGTTTCGGATGGACCGTTTTGCCTTTGACCGCAGCGCGAAAGCGCAGATCACCGTAACACAGGCCTTTCGTGACCTGCGCCCGATCCTGCCGGGTCTTTTGTTTGTCTCCATGCTCAGCAACATCTTGGGCCTTTTCGCCCCGCTGCTCATCATGGCCGTATACGATCGGATCATCCCGTCGGGATCAGTCGATATGCTGCTGTCACTGGCCGTTGGGGTCGCCGTCATCGCGGCAACAGACATGGGTTTTCGCCACATGCGCACGCGTGCGCTGGCGTATATTGGATGGCGCGGCGAGCAAAAGCTAATGACAGCCTTATTCCGGAAACTGATGGCTCTGCCGATGGGCCAAATGCAAAGCTCGGACGTGAACCAACACCTGTCCCGGTTCCGCCAGTTCGAGGCCCTGCGAGAGATGTTTACCGGGCAGATGATCACCACGCTTCTGGACCTGCCCTTTGCCCTACTGTTCGTTGCCATTCTGCTCCATCTTGCGCCAAGCGTTGGGCTTTGGACACTTGCGCTGGCAGTGGCTTTGGCCATCTTGGGATTGATCACGATCCCGCGCCAGAAACAACTTGATAAGAAAGCGGCACAGGACGCCGCGCACGGCCATCTGGCGGTACAAGACGCAATCGTCCATCAAGGCGCCTTCGCAAGCCTCGGAATGCAAACGCGGTGGCTCCAGCGCTGCATGCCCTTGATCGAAACCGGTGAGGAAAGCACAAAGCGCGCTCGGCAATTCCAAGCACTTGCGCAGTCATTGGGGCAAACGCTTGCGGCCTTGGCCACAACCGGTGCAATTATTTTGTGCGCCCATGCCGCCATGTCCGGGTCATTGAGTTTTGGCGCTCTGATCGCCTCAATCGCGTTGGTGTCAAAGATCTTTGGCCCACTACAGGCGCTGTATTCCGGATTTCCGCAGCTTTTGTCTTTCCAGGCCAGCCGCGAGCAGGCAGACCGGGTGCTGTCCCTGCCGCAAGAGATGGAGCTTGGGCTCGGCCGGTCCCACCAAAAAGCGCTGAACGGGTCCATCTCTTTTTCCTCGGTGACATATCGCCCGGACCCACTTCGCCCACCGATCCTGTCGCAAATCAGTATGGCGTTTAATCCTGGTGAACTCGTGGTCATGCTCAGCAGCGACACGGCCGCTCGGACTGCTGTTCTGGATCTGATCGATGGTCTGGCATCCCCGATTGGGGGAACGATCGAACATGATGAGATCGACATCCGCCAGATAGCGCGGGACGAGCTGCGCAAGTCGGTCACCTACGCCACCTACGAGAAATCACTGTTCTATGGCACAGTTGCACAGAATTTCCGTTTGGCCGCGCCGTCTCTTTCCGACATCGAAATTCAAGCCTCGCTGGATCGGATGGGCTTACGACAAGGGCACAGCATTCTGCCAGACGGTGTGCGGACGCGTCTTTCCGACGAAGCCCTTTCACAAATGCCAGATGAGATTTTGAAATCTCTTACCCTTGCACGCAGCATGGCGCGACCAGCCTCGGTCTACCTGTTCTCGGAACCGACAAACGGATTGAGCGACACGCGCCGTCAAGCATTCAAAACCTGGGTCAAAGAGCAGGCCGGAAATCGCACGGTGATCATCGCGGCAGCAGATCGATCGTTTCTGAACATCGCTGATCGCTTCATCTATCTCAACGCAGGTCAGATTGCTGTGAACGACACCGGAGATGTCGGGCGAAAGAAGATGTTGGCCGCCCTGAAAACGCTTGGAGCTTGACGATGGTTTTCCGAACAAAGTCCGCAAACCGAGAAGGACCGCTGGACCGCAGCGCACGACGAAAGCGTGCCCGCGCGCCTCGGTTCGCGGCGTTTCTCGCGCTTGCTATCACCGGTTTTCTTGCCAGTCTGATCGCTTTGTCATGGCGGACCGATGTTCCACAGATCACACGCGCGTCGGGCACTATCGTTCCGATGGGCCACTATGTTCAGATCGAAACCATGGAAGGCGGGATTGTCCGTTCAGTCCATGTTCAGGACGGTCAAACTGTGGAAATCGGTGATGTCCTGGTCGAGTTGCACCACCCCGAGCTAACACAAGAGATGGAGGTCCTGTCCGCGCAAGCCTCCTCTGTCGCGCGGGATCTAGAAAATGCACAGGCCGTGCTGGCCATGCTTGAAGGTGAAGCTCCGCAGAGGTCTACCCAGATACAAACGCTCAGAAATGCAGGTCTGACGACGGCGGCGGCCCGTATTGAGCTATTCCTGGAAAGCCAGAAGGTTCAGCGCGTTTCGATTGAGCAGCAAACCAAGACCTTGCAAATTCTTGAAGACGCCGCAGAGTTCGCGCGCCAAAGGGTCACAAAGAAAGAGCAGGTTCTGGATCGCTACGCGAAGCTGCAGACACAGGGACTGAAATCTCTCAGTGATTTTCTGGAAGAAGAAGACGAAGTCGACGCCATGCGCGCCGCTGCCGAGGACGCCCGTGTCCGCGCCGCCGAGGCACGAAACACTTTGACCCTTGCAAAGGCGGCCGTCGCAGAAGAGGCGCTGACGCTGAGAGAGGACGTGCTTACCCGCATAAACGCGCTGGAACACGAACATCACCAGTTGCAGACCTCGCAGAAACTCGTAGAGGCCAGACTCGCCGACCTGCGCCTGATCGCTCCGGTGCGTGGCGTGATCCAGTCGGTGGCCTCACCCAATCCCGGTGAGGTGATTGCCCCCGGCGAAACGCTCTTTGAACTGCTTCCGACCCGGCAGAACCTCATGGTCGAGGCCCGCATTCCCAATTCCGAGGTGGGGCACGTGGCCCCGGAACACCCGGTGGCGATCAGCGTCGATACGTTCGATGCCCGCCGCTTTGGTAAGGTCGAGGCACGGTTGCAGTCGGTGCATCCCCTGCCCATGACCGACGAACAAACTGGCGAGACCTATTTCCGGGCCTCCTTCGTTCTGGCGGACTCAACTATCGGCAACGGCGCGTTCAACCGTCCGCTGCAGGCGGGTATGACCGTTGTGGCCGAGATGACAACGGGTGAGCAGACACTTCTCAGCTATCTGTTGAAACCGGTCCAACTGACTTTGGAGCGGGCCTTCAATGAAAGGTAGAGCGTTCTATCGCTTGTGACCTTTCCATCCCATCAGGCTGAAACAGGCAAACAGGATTGCAGCGACGCACACAATTGACGGCCCTGCAGGTGTGTCGAACACGTAAGCAGCTCGCAAACCGGCTACGGCGGAAACCGCTCCGATGGCGGCTGCGATTAAGGCCATGGATTCGGGCGATCGGGCGAGGCTACGCGCAGCAGCGGCAGGAATGATCAGCAAAGCTGCGATCAGAAGAACGCCCACGACCTTGATTGCCACCGCAACGGTTACCGCCAGAGACAAGGTCAGGATCAATTGCTCGCGCTTTGGATCATAGCCGCTGGCATAGGCCAGCTCTTCGTTCAGGGTCGCGGTCAATAGCTGCGACCAACGCCAGCCGATCAGGGCAACAACCAGTGCCGCCCCGCCCCAAATCACAGCAAGATCCGTGCGCGAAACCGCCAGAATATCGCCGAAAAGATAGGCCATCAGGTCAATGCGGACGCCTGAAAGAAACGACACTGCGACGAGGCCAAAAGCCAGCGCAGAATGGGCGAGAACGCCCAAAAGCGTGTCCATCGCGTATCCTCGACCAGAAAGTAAGGTAACCGTCAACGCCATCAGCAGAGCTACGGCCAATGCGCCCGCGAAGATAGACATCTGGAAGGTTAGTGACAGCGCAACGCCCAGAATGGCCGCATGCGCGGTCGCGTCGCCAAAATATGCCATTCGGCGCCAGACCACGAAACATCCAAGCGGAGCCGCCGCAAAAGCCACACCAATCCCGGCAAGTGTCGCGCGGGTCATAAAATCATCCAGCATTATTCTGCAGCGTCCTGAGAGCTATGATCGTGGTCGTGATGATGATCGTGGTCATGTCGGTACAGCGCCAGCGCTCCTCCGGTCCCTGTCCCAAACAAGGCGCGATATTCAGGGGCTGAGGCCACAACAGCGGGCGAGCCTTCGCAGCAGACATGACCGTTTAGGCAGATCACCCTGTCCGAGGCACTCATGACCACATGCAACTCGTGGCTAATCATCAAAATGGCGCAGCCGGTCTCGCGACGCACGGTTTCAATCTGCCGGTAAAAGGCCGCAGAACCCGGTTGATCCAGCCCCTGCGTCGCTTCGTCCAGCAAAAGGATGTCCGGGTGGTTGATCAAGGCCCGCGCCAGCAACACGCGCTGAAACTGCCCGCCGGACAATTGTGTCATCTGCCGCTTTAACAGATCGGGCACGCCTGCTTCCTCAAGCGCCTCGGCACAGCGGGCGCGGCTGACGTGATTGGTCAGGCGCATGAAACGCTCGACTGAAATGGGCAGGGTCGGGTCGATATGCAGTTTCTGCGGCACGTAACCGATCCGTAGCCCTTGTTTGCGTGTAATGCGCCCTTTGGCCGGTTTGGTGGCCCCGATAATGGCACGCAGAAGGCTTGTTTTGCCGGATCCGTTCGGGCCGACAATTGTCACGATCTCACCGGGTTCGATGGTCATATGGACATGGCGCAACACGGTATTGGCCCCGTAGCTCACGCTCAGGTCTTCAACGATGACAAGGGACATTGCTAGGCCTTTTCGGTGCAGTCAGAGCAGAGACCTTCGGCTTCTACTACAGTACGTTCGATTTCAAAACCCACGGCGCGGGCGACATCGCCAAGGGCCCCGCTATCAACGGCCGACGATGCCTCGGCCACCGCGTCGCACCCGCGGCAGATCATGAAAACAGGTGAATGCGTCGCCCCCGGGTGGGCGCAGGCCACAAAAGCGTTCAGCCGTTCGATCTTATGGACAAACCCGTTTTCGACCAGAAAATCCAAGGCGCGATAGGCCACGGGCGGCTGCGAGCCGAAACCCTCATCCCGCAGGCGATCAAGGATGGCATAGGCACCAAGCGCCCTGTGTTCCTGCAACAGCATTTCCAGCACCTTGTGGCGCACGGGCGTTAGGCGCAGCCCTTCGGCGCTGCACTTCGCCTCAGCCTTCGCAAGGCCGGTTTCCACGCAGGACACGTGGTCATGATCATGGAACCCCACCGGCACAGCTTTGCTGGTCGAGTTCTGTTGCCTCTCACTTGTCATGTTATCTTATATCATATATGCCGCGATTAAATGTTATAAAATCACACAGAGGGTCCAATGTCCAGAAACCTCCTTTCCATTTCGATCACCGCTACATTGCTGGGCGGAACCGCCATGGCTGACGTCCCGAATGTGGCCGTTGATATTGCCCCGGTGCATTCGCTTGTGGCCCGTGTGATGGACGGCGTGGGCGAACCCAGCCTGATCGTTCAGCCGGGCGCCTCGCCTCATGAATACAACCTGCGCCCGTCCGAGGCGGCAGCTCTGCAAGAGGCGGATCTGGTCTTCTGGATCGGCGAAGATCTGACACCGTGGATGGAAAACGCCGTGGAAACGCTCGCTGGCGGCGCGGCTGTAACAACGCTGTTGGACGCGGACGGAACCACTCTGCTGGACTTCCGCGAGGACGCGTTGTTCGAAGCGCATGATCACGGCGATGACGAGGATCATGACGATCACGGTCATGAAGATCATGGCGATGATCACAAAGACGAACATGCGCATGACGATCACGACGACCACAAAGACGAACACGCCCATGATGATCACGACGATCACAAGGATGAACATGGTCACGATGATCACGACCATGACAAGGAAGATGACCACGCGCATGACGACCATGGCCATGAAGAGCATGCAGACCATGATGATCATGACGACCACGAAGGTCACGCGCATGGCGAACACGATCCGCATGCCTGGTTGTCGCCTGCAAACGCCGGAACATGGTTGAACGTGATTGCCGCTCAACTCTCGGCTGCTGACCCGGAAAACGCGGGCAAGTACTTTGAAAACGCAGCCGCTGCGCGCGCCGAAATGGAGGCGCTGTCAGCCGAGATCGCAGAAACGCTGTCCCCGGTAAAAGGTGGTAGCTTCATCGTGTTCCACGACGCCTATCAGTATTTTGAAAATGACTTCGACTTCCCGGCCTCCGGTGCGATCTCGATCAGCGATGCGTCCGATCCTAGCCCTGCGCGCATTGCGGAAATTCAGGGTCGCATCAAAGAAGAAGGGATTGATTGCGTTCTGTCAGAGCCGCAATTCAACCCCGGCCTGATCGCAACTGTGATGGAAGGGTCCGAGGCCAACACCGCCGTGATCGACCCGCTTGGCGCCGAACTTGAACCCGGCGCGGCGCTCTATCCCCAACTTCTGCGCAATATGGCAAACACATTGGCTGAGTGCCTCTAAGGCACGCCAACGCCCGGCCGGCTCAGCGGCGGGGCCTCGAACACAGGCAAAGGGGCAGACCGTTTCAGGAAATCTTGCCCCAATGCGCTGACCCTCTTCCCCTCTGTCAAAACGCTGTCTAAGAAGTCCTTCCGACCCAGTATCAGGAGGCCCCCTTGGACCGTATCGCCCGCACAATCGCCATCGAAATCAACGCGCGCGCGGATCAGGTCTCGGCCGCCGTTCGGTTGCTGGACGAAGGCGCGACCGTGCCCTTCGTGGCCCGCTATCGCAAAGAGGCGACGGGCGGCCTGGACGATACGCAGCTACGAACCCTCTCGGACCGGTTGACTTATCTGCGAGAGCTGGAGGCGCGACGGCAAACGATCCTGACGTCGATCAAGGATCAGGGCAAACTGTCGGACGATCTGGCGAAATCCATCGCCAGGGCCGAGACCAAGGCGCAGCTGGAAGATATCTACCTGCCCTACAAACCCAAGCGACGTACCAAGGCGATGATCGCCCGCGAAAACGGGCTGGAGCCGCTGGCCGACGCCATTCTGGCCGACCGCAATGCCGACCCGGAAGCGCTTGCGCAGAGCTACCTGTCAGAGGCTGTTCAAACGACCAAGGACGCGTTGAACGGCGCCCGTGACATCGTGACCGAGCGGCTGACGGAAAACGCCCTTCTGCTGGGTGAGCTTCGCAATTTCATGCAGCAAGAGGCGCTTTTGTCTTCGAAACTCGTTGAGGGCAAAGAAAAGGAAGGCGCGAAGTTCAGCGACTACTTTGACCATTCCGAGCTTTGGGCGACTGCCCCCTCACACCGGGCGCTGGCCATGCTGCGGGCTTCGAAAGAGGGGATCGTCACGCTGGATATCGCCCCTGAGCCCGAGGCGGGCGCGGCGCGGGCTGAGGCGATTGTTGCCTCGCATCTACAAACTCGCGGCGATGGCCTTGGCGACAATTGGTTGCGCAAGGTTGCGGGCTGGACCTGGAGGGTCAAGCTGTCCCTGTCGATGATGGTTGAGCTGATGGCCGACCTGCGCAGCCGGGCGCAGGATGAGGCGATTCAGGTGTTCTCGCGCAACCTCAAGGATGTTCTGTTTGCGGCCCCGGCGGGCGCACGTCCCACGTTGGGTCTGGATCCCGGCATTCGAACCGGCGTCAAGGCCGCCGTGGTGGATGCAACCGGGAAAGTCGTTGCGACAGACACGCTCTATCCGTTTCAGCCGAAAAACGATCTGGGTGGGGCGCAGGCGGCGATCCTGAACCTGATCTCGGCCCATCAGATCGAGCTGATCGCCATCGGCAACGGAACTGCTAGCCGTGAAACCGAACGAATGGTCGCCGACACACTCAGCATGCTGCCCAAGTCGGTCAAAACCCCCACCAAAACAGTCGTATCTGAGGCCGGGGCCTCGGTCTATTCCGCGTCGGAACTGGCCGCGCGAGAGTTCCCGGAACTGGACGTATCCCTGCGCGGCGCGGTCTCAATCGCGCGCCGTTTGCAAGACCCGTTGGCTGAGTTGGTGAAGATCGAACCGAAATCCATCGGCGTCGGGCAATACCAGCATGACGTGGACCAGCATCGCCTGTCCCAGTCGCTGGCGTCAGTGATCGAGGATGTGGTGAACGCGGTCGGCGTCGACCTGAACACCGCCTCTGCCCCGCTGCTGTCGCATGTGTCGGGCCTTGGCCCCGGTTTGGCCGAGGCCATCGTACAGCACCGCGATCACAATGGCGCGTTCCAGTCTCGCAAAGACTTGCTGAAGGTGGACCGCCTTGGCCCACGTGCCTTTGAGCAATGCGCAGGATTTCTACGCATCCGGGAAGGAGAGGAGCCGCTGGATGCCTCATCGGTCCACCCCGAAGCCTATGACGTCGCCCGCCGCGTCGTCGCTGCCTGTGGTCGGGACATCCGGCAGATCATGGGACATGACGGGGCGCTGAAGGGCTTGAGGGCTGAACAATTCGCCAATGAGACCTTCGGCCTGCCCACCGTGCGCGATATCTTTGCCGAGCTTGAAAAACCGGGTCGTGACCCGCGACCCAGTTTTGTCACAGCGTCGTTCCGGGACGGCATTGAGGAGATCACCGACCTCAAACCTGGCATGCTGCTGGAGGGGACGGTGACCAATGTGGCCGCCTTCGGAGCCTTCGTGGATATCGGCGTTCACCAGGACGGGTTGGTCCATGTCAGTCAATTGGCGGATCGGTTTGTCAAAGACTCGCATGAGGTGGTTAAAACCGGTCAGGTCGTGAAGGTACGCGTTGTCGAGGTTGACGTCCCCCGCAAACGGATTGGCCTGACCATGCGCAAAGATGGCGGGGCGCAGCAACGGCGCGGACCACGCTAGGCTCAGCCGTTCTGGTAGTAGAAAGACAGTTTACGGCTGACACCACCGGGCGGCGGCGGGAACGGTGCGGCCCCCCTGACTTGCTCCTTCGCAGCTCGATCCACCTGGTCCGAGCCCGAGCTGGTGATGACCTCGACCCAGGCCAATGAGCCATCCGGGTCGATCTGAAAGAACACCTGCGCATAGCCGCGAACCGGTGCGTAAACCTGAGGCGCGCGGTTCAGATGCACCAGAACTTGTCCGGCATAGTTGGTCGTGGTGGAATTGCCCGGCCCTCGCCCGCCGGACTGGTTGCCCCGGTCATTGCGGGTGAACGCGTCAACCCCTTCGCGCTGATAGGCCGCCAGTGGGGATTCAATGGTTTGTTCTGGGAATTTCAGGTTATCGAAATTCCGCGTGCCGGGCAGCGCAGGTTGAACCTCGTCCGAGGGCGTCCGATTGGGCAAACGCGGTCGAAGAGAAGTTGCCACCGCCTGCTCGGTGCCTTCGCTGTCCTCCACAGGTTCGGCTTCTTCCGGTAAAGGCTCCACCGCGATTTCTGGCTCAACAGCCTCTTGTTCCTGCGGCACAGGCGCAACCTCGACGGGCGGCAACGCGGCCAGTTGCTCAGCCTCTGGCGTTTCGACCGGCTCAATCGGCTCTGCGGCACTGGCTTGCGGGATTTCGACGACATCAGATGGCTCGGCCAAGGGCGTTGCGTCGACCTCATCACTTGCTGCCGTTTGCGTCTCCGACTGGTCAACGGATTCGGTCACCTCCGGCTCTGGCACCTCGGCCTGACCGCCGTTGGAAACGCCGGTGTCGGGCGCGAAAGTCTGCTCTTGCGGATCGGGCGAAGCAACCAGAGCTTCGCTTGTCGGAATCTCCGCTTCTTCAGGCTCAGGCGAGGTTTCGACCGGAGGTTCGGGCACCTCCGCTTCTTCTGGCACGATCGGCTCGGGTACCCGTTCGGCCAAATCCTCAAAGGCCGTGCCGAGAGTCACCGCATCTTCGTCATCGCCCACAATGCTCGGCGAATGGGTCAAGCTGGCAGTGGTCATGCTCAGCCCCAGAATATGCACCAAGAGCGAAACCAGAACGGCCACTGCGGCGATGATGGCCGAAGTTCGGATCATTCGATCGCCTGCTGGGTGACCAGAAAGACCGATTTTGCCCCTGCACGCCGCAGCGCACCCGTCACCTCGATCAGACGCGGGCCCGAGGCCGCGCGGTCTGGCACGATGCGGACCTCTTCGCCCTCATGATCTACCATGTAGGTTTCCGCATCAGTGGCCTGCCCGCGAAAGCTGAGCGATCCGTCCGCATGCAGGACCAGCGCATCGGGCGGCTCACGCCCCTCAAGTTCTGCGGTGTCGACCAGCTCTAGATCGGGGTCCAAAGGGGGGGCCACGGTGCCGGCGATCAGGAAGAAGACCAGCATCAAAAACACCACATTGATCAGCGGGATTGTAGAGTCGCGTCTGCGGCGTTGGGATGTCTGGCGGATCATCGGCCTACTCCAACACCGTGACGGTCAACCCGTCGCGACCTCGTAGAGGAACCAATACATCGACAAGACGCTGCGCCGAGGTATCAGCGTCGAGGCTGATCAGAACCTGCCCGGTCTCAACTTGTGCCAGCAGATCATCCAACGTGATCGAGGCCCCGTTCAGAACCAACCGATCCGGACCAAGCTGCAAAAACACTCTGTCTGCTGGCGCAGTGCCCGCGCCACTGCCAGCAGCGGCCTGCGTTAATTCGATCTCAGCAAATCGCGAAAATGTGGATGAGAGCATGAAGAACAGCAGCAGCAGAAATATGACGTCGATCAGCGGCGTCATCGACAAAGGGCGTCTGACAAAGGGCGCCGTGTTACGCATGTTCGGGGGCGGCGCTCGGGGTCCGCGCCCCGGCCGTTGCCTGCAGCGCGTGACCGGGCACCAGAATGGTCCGAAGCGCTTTGTCCGCAAACACCCGCTCACGCGATGTGCGGCTTTCCAACCAGGACAGAACCATCGAGGTCGGCATCGCCACCGCCAGTCCTACGGCCGTTGTCACAAGGGCGACCCAGATACCACCGGCCAACAGCGACGGGTCCACCGAGGAACCGGCGGTTTGCAGGCTCTGGAACGCGTTGATCATGCCAAGCACTGTTCCAAACAAGCCAAGCAGCGGGGCAAGCTGCGCCACCGTGTCCAGCAGTCGAAAGCCGCGCTCCAACCCGGCCAAGGCCAGACCAGCCTCGGCATCCAAACGGTCATCCACGCCAGGCACGTCGACCCCATCCATCGCCGCGCCAACGATCGGCGCAAGGTAGCTGCTACTGTCGTTCAGCCGAGTACGCGCTGCGGCGCGATCCCCTGCATCCCAGGCATCCAGAGCTTCGGACAGAACCTTGTGCCGACCAACACCACAAGCCGCGAACTGCCACAGTTTATACAGCGTGACCGAAAGCGTCAGAACCGACATCACAATCAAGATTCCAACCACCGGCCCGCCAAGCGCCAGAATTTCACGCAAAGTGCCCAAGAAGTTCATCCCAAAAGCTCCACTTTGACCCGGCTGCTGAGGCTGAGCTTATCGCGACAGATAGTGCTATCCGCACCGTCGACCACGCAGGTATTTGCACCGTTGATCAAGGCTCGGCCCACCTGCGCGCAATCCCTTCCAGGCAGATCAAACTGCCGCACGCGCGGTCGATCCGCCGGAAGATCTCGGAAATCGAACAGGGACAGGCTAACCACACCGCCTTCAGAGTCGAAAATCACGGTCTCGAACACGGCCTTGTCGATTGAGACTCCAGTTCTGTTCTGCACCAGAAAGGTCAGTCGGCAGGCGTTGCCCACATTCTGCGCCGTGTTCAATTCGACGGACAGCGCCTCAGACGGTGCGCTTTCTGATTGCGCCCAACTGACGGCTGGCAACACGGCCGCGAACAATGCCGCAAAAGCGGTGCGATGAAACGACATGGATGGGCTCCTGCTGTTTTCTTGCCATTTGAGACCTCATACCCGAGGCTGCGAACAGGTAAAAGGGCCGCTCGGGCTGTCGTCAATCAACGGGTGGTCCCAAGTTGGTGAGGATCATGTCGTTTGCCAAGGGGTTTGGTGAGGTTTGAGAGGCAGTGACACGGTATGAAGCCTTGAAAATCAGTAATATTGACGCTATATACCGTGAAAGTAACAGGATTGGAGGGTGGTATGCAGATTGCTCAATTCGCCGAAGGCGGGCTGTTTGAGCCTCGGAAAATCGCGGCGGCTCTGCGTACATCCGCCGAAGAGGTCGCCTTGACAGTGGGGTTGGGCAAGGATGCCCTGCAACGCCGCACGCGCATTCAATCCGACAAGACCCAACGCCGCCTGCGCGAACTGGTCGAAGTCCTCAACAAAGTGCAACCGCGTTTTGGCTCGGATCTGATCGCCTATGCCTGGTATCGCTCGGAACCCCTGCCCGGCTTTGACGGGCGAACAGCCATGCAGCTGGTCCAGGAGGGCAAGGCGCAGCAGGTGTTGGAGTACATTGATGCCGTCGATGCCGGTGTCTATGCCTGATGCCGCTTGACGAGGGCTGGTATCGTGGGCCGCTTTTTCGCGCATTAAACCCGGTCTACGCGCGCGATCCCCTCTCGGGTCGCGGGGCAGAGAAATATGGTGGTCGGTTCAACGCGAAGGGAACACCTGCGCTCTACACGGCACTGGACCCGGCCACGGCCCTGCGCGAGGCCAATCAGGTCGGGGATTTGCAGCCGACGATACTGGTGTCCTACCACGCTGATTTAGGCCCGATCTTCGACACCCGAGACGAGGCCGCCTTGGCCCAATACGGAATGACCGCGCCCGGACTAGCCGATCCCGGTTGGCGATCGGCCATGCTGGACCGACGCGCTGTCCCGACGCAAGACCTGGCCGCGCAATTGATCAAGGACGGTTTTGCCGGTTTGCTGGTACGCAGCTTCGCACCTGGGACGACACCGGCGAACCTCAACCTCGTCCTCTGGCGGTGGAACGGGCCGGATACGCGGCTGACTGTTGTGGACGACGAGGATCGACTGGGCAGGCTATAGAACTCCAATCTGTCTGTGCAGTCCAAAACCCATGCGCTAAGGTGACGGTATGACTCGGTTCCGATTTTTGCTGGTTTGCATAATGTCCTGTCTGGTTCTGGCGACAGGCTCGGCCCGGGCGGCTGATCGTGTGGCCTTGCTGATCGGCAATTCCGACTACCGCGCCCCGGATATGGCCTTGCGCAACCCGGTCAACGATGTTGAGGCCCTCGGCGCAGCGCTACGCGAGCTTGGCTTTGCCGTGACCGAGGCCACCGATCAGAACGCAGCTTCGATGGATCGTGCGGTACACGCCTTTGGGCAGGCGGCGCAGGGCGCTGAAATGGCTGTCTTCTTCTATGCTGGTCACGGGGTTCAGATCGGCGGTCAGAACCACCTGATCGGCACCGAGTTTTCAGGGAATGACCTGACCGCTCTCAGCCGAAGTTCGATCACCATCGACCGCGTGCGCGATGTGCTTGCCAAGGCTGGGCCGGATGTCGGCATCCTTCTGCTGGACGCCTGCCGCAACAACCCGTTCTCGGAGAGAGGGATGGTCGAACAGGGTCTTGTCCGCATCCGGGGCGGTGCAGGTCTACTGATCGCCTATGCCACTGACCCCGGCAACGTGGCGTATGACGGGCTGGGCGACAACAGTGTCTTCACCTCGAGCCTGCTGGATCATATTGCAACGCCAGATCTGGATGTGCGGCTGATGCTCGGTCGGGTGCGTCAACAAGTGGTTCTGGACACTGAAGGTCGTCAGATCCCATGGGTCGAAGAATCCGTTCTGGATGAGCATAGTTTTGCGCCGGGTTTGCCCTCGGCCAGTCCCACGGACGCTTTTGAGGCCGATATGGCCCATTGGCGGAGCATTTCCGCAAGCAGCGATCAAGCAGACTTCAAAGACTATCTGCAAACCTATCCCGATGGCCTGTTCGCCGCTTTCGCGCGTGACCGGATTGAGCTGTTGAGGAACACCGAAACCGCCCCAGCCGCGCCGATCAGTGCAACGCTGGCTGCCGCGGAACCCGATAAGCTGGCTGCGGCCCTTTCCACCCTTGGGCTGATGCCAGATGGGCCAAGCCGCAACCTGGAACCGGCCCTCGATCAGTATCGCCGTCGCTTGCCGCTGCAGGAAACCGCAACGCCAGAGCGTCTGTTTGAAGACGCCGCCGAAGTCTCGGTCTTTCTGGCCGCCACGACATTGCAGAGCCTGCGTACCGATATCGTTGCACTGCGCAGTGTCGAACGCACTTTGGCCGTTGCCGAAAATGCCTTGGGCCAGATCGAAGAGATCGCCCGCTCGGACCCTGCCGCGCTGCCAGTACTGCAACAGGCCCGCAATGATATCTACGACATCTATCGCTCACGCGGTGTCATTCTAAGGCGGTTGGATCAAAGCCGCAGTTATTACGATGAACTTTTGACACGCGCCGTGGTGTTCTTTCCATCCGAGCCAGGCGCAGATTTCTTTGACGCTGCGGCGACTTCGCGTAACCTCGGGCAAGCACACGCGCGCCTGAGCGAGGATGCCGCATTGTTTCTGCGCCATGTGGCGCAGGCAGAAGACAGTAAAAAAGGGAGTTATCAATGGCTGGCAGATCTAATTCCACCCGGCTGATCGCCGCCGTGTTAGGGGCATCGTTGGCTCTGTCCGCCTGCGGTGGCAGCAGCGAGCCGGAAACGCTGAGATCCGTAGGCGCTGGCTCAAGCCAGGCCGAGGCCGATCTGGCAAAACAAGCGGCAGCCCTGCAAAAGACAATCCTGCAAGGGGCGATTGCAGGTGGTGTAGCGGGTGGCGCGATCGGCTTTGGGCTGGGCGGTTCTGACGACGTAGGCACAGGCGTCGCCCTCGGACTGGGTGCTGGCGCTCTGGCAGGCACCTATGTGGCCTATGTGCAGCGCAGCTATGCCGGGCGCGAAAGACGGTTGCGTCAGATCAAATCCGATCTGGACCGGAACGCCGCCGAAATGCAGACCACGTTGAACGTGATGAACGAAGTTCTGGTGGCTCAAAAGGCTGAGTTGGACGCACTGAACGCTCGCGCCGCAGCGGGAACCGTTGATCAGGCCGAGTTGCAACGAGAACTGACCGAGGCCAATGGCAATCTGAAACAGATGGAGCTGGCCATTGACGGGGCAACCAAACGGCAGGCGGAATTTGCTGAGGCGCGCAGCCTGACGATCAAGCGCCGCCAAACCACCTCGCCCATTGACGGTGATCTGCAGGCTCTGTCCAACCAGATTTCGCAGATGCGCGGAATCGCCAGCGATCTGGCGTCGTCGCTGTGACAGGGCCGAATATGATCACGCGCATTGCTCTGCCTTGTCTTCTGTTGGCCGCCTGCCAAACCACCACGGACCCGGCGGACGGAGGGTTCTTCGCCGGTGTATCCGGCATCGCGACCGGGGCCTATGATGACCGGATCGAAGCCGCCGAGGGCGATGTGGCGACAGCTCAGGCCCGCAACGACGCATTGGCCGCGCAGATCAGGTCCTCGGAATCGGAACTATCGCAGCTGAAATTGAAAATCCTGCAACAGCGCGATGCAATTGGCGGCGGAGACCCCGCCACAGCCGCCAGAATCGACAGGGTGCTGAATGCAAAGCCCCAAGGCACCACTGCCGAGGCACAATTGCAGGCCCTACAGCGCAGCATTTCCGAGGCCCGCGCACTAAGCGCGGATTTGGCGCGGTTGTCAGGATAAGCCCTGCTAGCCCAGGTCAGGTTTTTACGTCGCTGAAAAGCCGCGATGTCGCAAATGCGCTAGCAGTGACGTAAAAACCGCCCGAGAATTCCTTATGACTTGTCAGTGCTTCCCAACTCGTATGGATCGCCGGGCCACCGGCTGCAACTTGGTGGCACCGCGTCGGTAACAGGCCGAACGGGCGCTATGCCCAAACTTTTACAGACGACAACGGACCCCTCCATGACAACTGCTCTGCGCCTCGCCATAGATATTGGCGGCACGTTTACCGATACCGTCCTCGTTTCAGGCAATGAGACGATACTGGCTTCGACCAAAACCCTGACCACTCACCAAAATCCGGCCGAAGGCGCAATGGAAGGGGCGCTGCGCGTTATGCAAAGCGCGGGACGGTCCCTGGCCGAGGTGACCGGCTTCATCCACGGCACCACACTCGCAACGAACGCTCTGATCGAGCAGCGCGGGGCCACCGTGGCGACCATCGCCACTGAAGGCTTCCGCGATATCCTCGAAATCGCCTACGAACGGCGCTATTCGCAGTATGATATCAATCTGGAAAAACCCGATCTGCTTGTCCCGCGTGAACGCTCTCTGACCGTTCGCGAGCGAATGTCAGCGACCGGTGAGGTTCTGATCAAACTGGAAGACGGCGCTATTGAAGCGCTTGTGGCTGAAATCGACGCTAGCGGAGCGGATGCGGTTGCGATCTGCCTCATGCATTCCTACGCGAACCCCACGCATGAACGTCGGCTGCGCGATGCTCTTGCCGAACGACGCCCCGATCTGACCGTGTCGATCTCATCCGATGTCAGCCCCGAGGCGCGCGAGTTTGACCGGCTCTGCACCACGGTTGCCAACGCTTATATCCAACCCCTGATGGAGACATATCTGACCCGCTTCGTCGAAAAATTCGAAGCCGAAGGGGTCACCTGCCCGATCCTGATGATGACCGCAGGTGGAGGCATGTGCACCGTCCAGACGGCCATGCGTTTCCCGATCCGGCTGGTCGAAAGTGGCCCTGCCGGAGGGGCTATTCTAGCCGCGCGTATCGCTGCTCGGGCCGGGTTGGATCAGGTTTTGTCGTTTGACATGGGTGGCACGACCGCCAAGCTCTGCCTCATCGACAATGCCCGACCCCAAACCTCGCGCCAGTTCGAGATCGCGCGGGCCGCGCGTTTCATCAAGGGCTCTGGTATGCCGGTACGCATCCCTGTGATAGAGATGATCGAAATCGGCGCCGGCGGAGGTTCCATCGCCGGGGTGGACCGGCTGGGCCGTCTGACCGTCGGGCCAAAATCGGCAGGCTCGGAACCCGGCCCGGTGGCTTTTGGGCGCGGCGGGACCGACCCGACTGTGACCGACAGCGATATCACTCTGGGCTACATCGTGCCCGACACATTTGCCGAAGGGTTCATCAAGATTGACCCTGAGGCGTCAAACGACACGCTGCAACGCGTGATCGGCACGGCGCTTGAAACCGACGCGACAGGGGCTGCTGACGGGGTCAGCCGCATCGTAGATGAAAGCATGGCCAGCGCAGGGCGGATGCACGCGGTGGAGTCGGGCAAAGACCTCGGGCCACGCACCATGATCGCTTTTGGCGGCAACGGCCCGCTACATGCCAGCCGCGTGGCTCGATCTGCGGGCGTTAACCGCATCGTGGTGCCTCCAAATCCCGGTGTTGGCTCAGCCGTGGGCTTTCTATTCGCGCCCGTGTCGTTTGAGATCGTGCGCTCGTACTATTCTCTACTGGGTACGTTGGATTTCACGGCGATCAACGGCCTTTTTGACGATATGATCGCCGAGGCCAGCGCCGTTGTTACCCAAGGTGCCGGAGATGCATCGACCGAAATCCGACGCTCAGCCTTCATGCGCTACAGCGGTCAGGGGCATGAGATTGAGATTTCGCTGCCCGACCGTACACTTACCCCCGAAGACCTCGCCCCACTGACCGAAACGTTTGAAACCGAGTACCGCAAGCAATTCTCGCGCCCCGTTCCGGGCATGCAGATCGAGATACTGAACTGGGCCGTGCAAGTCGCGACTCCGGACGCTGTCGTTCCCGAACTGCTTGCCAGCCCGGCGGTGACCACGATGACGCCTTCAGAAACCCGACCCATCATTTGTGACGTAGACGGGCAGAGGAAACAGGCTGGTTTTGTGGCTCGCGCCAATCTCAACCCCGGCGACCGCGTCTGCGGCCCTGCGCTGATCCATGAACCACAGACGACGACACTCGTCTCAGCCGATTTCTCGGCCCATGTGGACGCCATCGGAAACCTCGTCCTGATCCGGAACCAGAAAGGAGGCGCGAAATGACCCCTGCCCGACTACAAGTAATGTGGAACCGGCTGCTGGCAGTTGTCGAAGAACAGGGCCAAACCCTGATCCGCGCCGCCTTTAGCCCGATTGTACGCGAATGCGGCGACATTTCTGCCGGGATTTTCGACGTGAACGGCCGGATGCTGGCGCAAGCCGTGACCGGGACGCCGGGCCACATCAACACCATGGCCGAAGCCGTTCAGCACCTGCGCGCCGCCTTCCCGGTTCAAACGATGAAACCCGGCGACATCTATATGACGAACGATCCATGGCTCGCCTCGGGTCACTTGAACGACTTCCTGCTGATGATGCCTGCGTTCAAGGATGGCAAGGTCGTCGGCTTCACCTCCTGCACCTCGCATCTGGTTGACCTGGGCGGGCTTGGCATGGGACCTGAGGGTTCGGACATATACGACGAGGGCCTGCTGATCCCGCCCTGCAAACTGGTTGAGGAAGGCACGCCGAACGCCCTGCTGCTGGACATCATCCGCGCCAATAGCCGCGAACCCGTGGCCAATGAGGGCGACATCTATGCCCTGATCGCCTGCTGCGAGGCGGGGGTGAACCGATTGGTGTCGATGATGGAGGAATTCGGCATCGAAGATCTGGACGCACTGGGGGCCTACATCATCGACACTTCGCGCCGGGGCACTCTGGCCGCCATCGCCGAGGTGCCTGCTGGCGTCTATAAGAACGTCCTCAAGATGGATGGCTATGAGAATGAACTGGAACTGCACGCCACCCTGACCGTCAGCACTGACGGGATGCATGTGGATTTCACCGGGACATCCGGCTGTTCCCGCAAGGGCATCAACGTGCCCCTGAACTATGCCACTGCCTATACCGTTTTTGCCCTGCGATGCATTGTCGGGTCGGACATTCCCAACAATGCAGGCTCCCTGGAGCCGTTCACCGTCGATGGCCCCAAAGGCTGCATCTTGAACGCGCAGCGCCCTGTGCCCGTCGCGATGCGTCATACGCTGGGTCAGGTCACCCCTGACTTGGTTCTGGGCTGCCTGCATCAGGCCCTGCCCGATCAGGTCCCGGCAGAGGGCGCATCCTGCATGTTCGATCTGCCCTTGCGCCACGCTCCTGAGGTGGCCCGTGACGGAGGCCGCGAATTCGCGGTTGAGCCCGTGCATAACGGCGGCACGGGCGCGCGGCCTCATGCGGACGGGTTGTCGGCAACGGCCTACCCTTCGGGCGTGTTCGGCAGCCAGGTGGAGATCACCGAAAGCGTCGCCCCCGTCACGATCTGGCGGCGCGAGCTTCGGCCAGACTCGGGCGGTGCAGGCAAGTACCGCGGCGGGTTGGGGCAAAGGATCGAGATGACCTCGGCCAACGGAGCGCCCTTCATCGTCTTCCTTTCGGTCGAACGGCTGAAATTCCCCGCGCTTGGTCGGATGGGTGGCCAACCCGGAGCACCTGGGCGTATTCGGTTCCGCGACAGCGACGCTGACATCCCCGGCAAGGGCGAGCTGAGGGTTGAAGACGGCGATTACCTTATCTTTGAAACCCCCGGAGGAGGAGGCTTCGGCGATCCCGTGGATCGCGACCCTGACGCACTTGCGCTGGACCTCAAACGCGGTTTGATCAGCGCCGAGGGTGCTAAATCCTACGGAGGTGCCGCATGATCCGGCCCGTCCCTCATGTTGGCGCCATGGCCGCCTATGCGCTGGCCGATCTTGGCGGTCCTCAGACAGTTTCACTGGCCCAGAACGAAAGCGCCTTTGCCGCCAGCCCTACCGCCATTGCCGCCGGACAGGCCGCTATGGCCGACATACCACTCTATCCTGATCCGGAATGGCCGGACCTGCGTTTAGCGATAGCCGAAGTGCATGGGCTGGACCCGAGCAACATCCTTTGCGGCGCGGGATCGATGGAGCTGATCGGTTGCCTGATCCGCGCCTATGCCGGGCAAGGGGACCGCGTGCTGGGTACAGACTACGGCTACGCCTTTGTCGCCTCGGCGACTGCGCAGGTGCAAGCGGACTATGTCAAGGCGCGTGAGGTCGACCTGACTGTTTCGGTGGATGATGTTCTGAGCGCAGTCACTCCAGAAACCCGCATCGTCTTCGTCTGCAATCCCGGCAACCCGACCGGAACGGTGATCCCAAACGCTGAGATCGTGCGCCTGCGGACCAGCCTTCCCAAGAAAGTTCTTCTGGTCGTCGATCAAGCCTACGCCGAATTCTCGGATGCCGAACATGATCCGGCAGAGGTATTCGCTATGATTCAGCGCGGCGATACGGTCATCACCCGAACGTTTTCCAAAGCCTATGGGCTGGCGGGCGCTCGGGTTGGGTGGGCCTATGCTCCGCCCGAGATTGGAGCAGAACTGCGCAAGCTTTTGAACCCAAACAATGTCTCGATCCCCTCGCAGGCAGCAGCCGCCGCTGCAATGCGTGATCAGACGCATATGCGAGAGGTTGTGGAAAAAACTGCCCACATCCGCGACGCGTTCACCGAAAACTGCCGCGCTATGGGGTTAACCGTTCCGCAAAGCCACACAAATTTCGTCTTGTTGCGTTTTTCGTCAATCGATCAGGCGCAGCGGGCCGATGTTGCATTGCGTGCAGAACACCTGCTGATGCGGGGGATGCGCGGCTATTGCCTAGGCGATTGCCTCCGCGCCACGATTTGCACACCAGACGTGATGAACCGCGCCCGCGATGTGCTGAAAGGAGTGCTGACATGACTGAGACCCGAACCGCGGCCAAGATCGGCGTTCTGGTGCCTTTCACCAACACAAACCTGGAGCCGGATCTGGCATTGATGCGTCCACCCAACACCACGCTGCATTTCCAGCGCATGGGCGGGTATGACGTGGATGAAATCCCCGGCTCGGATCAGATGGCCGGTTTGGGCGCTTCGGATATCAGCCATGATTTGCGGATGATCTCCGGCGTGCGGCCCGACATCGTTCTTTACGGCTGCACCTCGGCAACGCTGACCCATGGACCGTCTTTTGACGCCAAGCTGGCCGAGCAGATCAAATCCGGTGCCAATGCCAAATCAGTCACAGCCGCTAGTGCTCTGATCGCGGGCATTCAGGCGTTTGGGGCCCGCAAAGTCGGCTTTTCGTCGCCCTATCTGGGCGAGATCAATACGCAGGCCATCGCGTTCATGGCCCAAAATGGGATTGAAACGGTTAAATGCGCCGATGTGGGCCGGGAACTGGGAAATTACGGTCAGGGAGAATTGACCCCGAACGAAGTTTTTGACCTCGCCTGCCAGGCCGACGATCCGCAGGCCGAGGCGATCGTTCTAAGTTGCACCGATATGCGGTCCGTCGAGGCCATCGAGCGGGTTGAATCCGCGCTGGGCAAACCCGTTATCACATCCAATCAGGCGATGATGTTCTGCTTGCTGCGCGAGCTCGGGCTACCACAGCATAAGGGGCTCCCGGGGCGATTGTTCAACAGTATTTGAGGGACTAGGACCCGGACGGGGCGTCATAGATCACCGCGCCAAGATCCGAGAAAGCCGATACCGAATCTTTCAATCCCAGGACGGCGTCACGTATGGCGGAGGCCCTTGTTTCGCCGAGCGACGGCACCGCGAACTCCATGAATTTTGCGACCACTTCGGCTTGATCCATCGGGGCCTCGGGGCCGCCGCGCGCATGGACGTCGCCAGTTTCCAGCACCCGCCCGTCGTGCAAGCGGATCGTAACATCGGCGATGCGACACTCGGGGAACCGAGCCGAATGGCGCGCGTCTTCGGCAACGGAAATACGTTCCAACAAAGACGCCACCAAAGGATCAGACAGACCCGCGCCCGAGATATGCTCAACCCCGATCCGCCCATAGGCCATCATCACTGCCACCGCAAATGGCAGCGAATACTGCGCCTTTGAGGTGTCGTCGGGCATGCCCTGAAACAAGCAGGCGCTCTCGCGGAAGGTATTGACCTGCACCGAGTCGATATCTTCATGGCTCAGGTCATGGTCGCGCATGAGCTGACGGACAGCGTCGATCGCAGCGTGTGCCCAACGGCAGATCGGGTAAGGTTTCACATATTGATGCTGCATCTGCCAGAACTGGCCAAGGTCCTGCCAATGGATCGTGACCTCTTCGGCTTCGATTGTGATCGCCGGCGCGCCGGTAAAGCCTTTCTCGGCCAAAACCGCCGCAGACACACCGACCAAAGCCCCCCAGCCCGATCCGTCATGCAGCATTGTGGGGTTGGCGATCTCGCGCATCATCTGGCTGCGGGGGCCGTGATATTCAGCGATGCCCATGGCCTGCCGCAATTGGTCCACTCCCAACCCACGCAACCGAGCCGCGACGGCCACGACGCCCAAGGCGTTCCATGCCCCTGACGTGTGATAGTCGCTGACTGTATCATGCAGAGAAATCCCGGCGCGCCCAGCGACCTCATACCCGATGGTGACAGCGGTCAGAGCTTCGGGGCCCGAGAAATCCGGAACCGTTTCCGCCAGCGCGCAAAGCGCCGGTACGACAGCGACACCGATATGCCCTTTTGTCGGGTTGTAGCCGTCATGCCCATCCAGATTGTCAGTCTGCGTTGCGGCAGCATAGGCAGACCCTGCGGCGCTGACCCGGCGGCCATCAAACAGCATCCGCGCGCTGAGCGCCGGATCACCTGCCCCGTAGAGCGCAAAAGCCGTTTCTCTGGCGATACTCCCAGCCGCCATAGGACCCGACGCTATCGTAATGCCCAGCGTGTCGAGCAGCATCAACGCGGCGGCGTCAAGCGTCGCATCGGGGATATCCTCGGGTGTTATACCAAGGGTGAAATCAGCAACTCTTTGGAAGGTATCTGTCACGGCCTGCTCCTAGCTCAACACCTCTCGAGGCAGGTTAGGAGGTTTCGAATGGGATGGCACGAAAACAATTGAGAACGAACGGTCCGGCGTTCTAGTGCCGGACCGCCCCATGTTTAAGGTCAGAGGGTTACTGCCCCATCGGATCAACCAGCTTGTTCAACACACGGTCTTTTGTGACCTGACCGATGATCGCCCCGTTCTCGATCACGCCAACCGGTGCGTTGTTCTGGTCAAAGCCCTGAATGACATCGCGAATATCCGTATCCGCATCAATCGAGCGGTCCGGCGTACCGGTTGCAGGCTCCATCACGTCCCGCGCGCGCAAAACGCCCAGAGGGTTCATATGCGCAACAAAGTCGGCCACGTATTCGTCCTCAGGCTTCGAGTAGATCTCGGACGGGGTGCCGCATTGTACGATGCGACCGCCCTCCATGATGGCGATACGGTTACCGATCTTAAAGGCCTCATCAAGGTCATGGGACACGAAGATGATCGTACGTTTGAGCTTTTCCTGCAGGCGCAGCAGTTCATCCTGCAGCTTGGTCCGGATCAGCGGATCGAGGGCCGAGAACGGCTCGTCCATCAGCAGGATCGGCGCCTGAGTGGAAAAGGCACGGGCGAGACCGACGCGTTGTTGCATACCGCCCGACAGCTCTCCGACCTTGCGATCCGCCCAGTCGGACAGACCGACCAGAGCAAGTTGCTCATCGGTGCGCTGCAACCTCTCAGTGCGGGACATGCCCGACAGCTCCAGCCCCAGCCAAACGTTTTCACGAACCGTACGCCACGGCAATAGGCCGAATTGCTGGAACACCATCGCAATATGGTTCTGGCGCATCCGGCGCAGGGTACGGGCGTCGGCGTTGGTGACATCTACCATCTCCGATCCGTCCGAGACCCGAACCGCGCCGCGGATCACCGGGTTCAACCCGTTCACCGCCCGCAATAACGTGGACTTGCCCGAACCAGACAGCCCCATCAGCACCAGCGTTTCGCCCTCATGCACGGTCAGCGAGCAATTGTGGACGCCCAGCACCTGACCACAGGCTTCTTTCACGGTTGCTCGGTCTTTGCCTTCGTCCATGAAGGGCAACGCGCTTTTGGGGTCGTTGCCGAACGCGATTGAAACATTGTCAAATTCAACTGCAGTCATGGATCAATGCTCCACTCTGAGGACGCGATCGAGGATGATCGCAACAACAACGATGACAAAGCCGGATTCGAAACCAAGGGCCGTGTTCACCTGATTGAGCGCCCGCACGACCGGCACACCCAAGCCGTCAGCACCGACCAGAGCGGCGATCACAACCATCGACAGCGACAGCATGATGGTCTGGTTCAGGCCGGTCATAATCTGCGGCAGCGCGTAAGGCAGCTCGACCTTCCACAGAGTTTGGGATTTGGTCGCGCCAAAGGCCTCTGCCGCCTCAAGCAGCGGGGTCGGCGTCGAGGACACACCCAGATGGGTCAGGCGGATCGGAGCGGGCAACACGAAGATCACGGTTGCGATCAGGCCCGGCACCATGCCGATACCAAAGAATACGATCGCGGGGATCAGGTAGACGAAGGTCGGCAGGGTTTGCATCAGGTCCAGCACCGGCCGCATCGCCACGTAAAGCTTAGGCCTATGCGCCGCCGCGATGCCAATAGGCACGCCAATCGCCATACAGACCAGACAGGAAGATAGAACCAGCGTCAGGCTTTCCGTCGTTTCTTCCCAATAACCTTGATTGAGAATGAACAGGAACCCCAGCGCCACAAACAGGCAAACCTTCCAATTGCGCTGCAACAGCCACGTGATGCCTACGAAGACGCCCACAACGATCAAAGGGTGCGGGGTTTGCAGCACCCATAATATGCCATCAATCAGCGCCTCAAGAACCCAGGACAACCAATCGAAAAATGGCTCCCCTATTTCTTGGAGCCATTCAAAAACCGCTCGGGCCGTCTTGCCGACGGGTATCTTGTTGTCGGTCAGCCAATCCATCTGTCTGCCTTTCAGAGTATTCCGGGCCTGAGATCAGGCCACAAAAAAGCCCTCCGCCACAGACACGCGGCGAAGGGCGTTTAAGGTTATTGACCCAGTGCTGCGCTTACTGCGGCGACTGCGTCACCACCGTCACGGGTCGTGACACCGTCCAGCCATGGTGTATAGGCATCCGGGTTGGCTTTCAGCCATGCGCTGGCTGCATCTGCCGGGTCTTCGCCACCATCCAGAATCGCGGCCATGATCTCGTTTTCCATCGCCAGCGAGAATTCCAGGTTGTTCAGCAGCGCGCCAACATTCGGGCATTCTTCTGCATAGCCTTTGCGGGTGTTGGTGAACACGGTCGCGCCGCCGAAGTTGGGGCCAAAGAACTCATCGCCACCGGTCAGGTAGGACATCTCGAAATTGGCGTTCATTGGATGGGGTTCCCAACCCAGGAACACGATAGGATCGCCCTTGCGCGAGGCGCGGTCCACCTGCGCCAGCATGCCTTGCTCGGAGCTTTCAGCGACTTCGAAACCAGAGAGGCCAAACGAATCGCCATCGATCATGGATTGAATCAGACGGTTGCCGTCATTGCCCGGCTCGATTCCGAAGATCTTACCATCCAGAGCATCGGAGTGTGTTGAAATATCAGCGAAATCCTTGATGCCCAACTCGGCAGCAGCAGCGTTGACGGCCAGCGTGTACTTTGCACCCTCAAGGTTCGCGCGCACGGTTTCAACCGTTCCCGCCTCACGATACGGTGCGATATCGCCTTCCATGGTCGGCATCCAGTTGCCCAGGAACACGTCGATATCGCCTTCGGCCATGGAGGTGTAAGTCACTGGAACGGAAAGGATCTTGATCTCGGTATCATACCCCAGAGCGTCAAGAATCGTTGTCGTTGCGGCAGTGGTCGCCGTGATATCGGTCCAGCCGACATCCGAGAATACGACCTCGTCGCAATTGGCCAATGCCGCCCCGGCAGATGCCAGAATGGCAAGGGTTGAAATGGTTGTTAGGGCTTTCACTGGAGCCTCCCTGTTTTTTTGATTGACTGATTAGTTAGGAAAAATAAATGACACATAGTCAAGTCTAATTGTTCACATGCAGCCAGATTCAGGCAACAGTTTCTGTCGCGCGCTGAACAATTCACGGATTGCGTGGCATGGATTTCGGTTTGGCTGCGTTCGGGTTGTGGCGCAGGTTTGAAGTGCTGTTGCCCCGTTGGGCTGGCATGTCCTAGTTTAATATGACACGCGAATGCAATCCGTTAGCAGGCCGCCCAAGGAACCCTTGGGCACAGCTGATAAAGTGTTACGGCCCCATCGAAAGAAGGAGCCGCCGAGAGGGTTCAGACCCCAAATTTGCTTACTTGCCTTTCCACACAGGATCACGCTTTTCCGCAAACGCGCGCGCGCCTTCCAGCTGGTCCTCACTGGCATAGAGAGTATCGACGGTACGCAGCTGCCGTTTGGTAATACGGTTCATGGCGTCTTGGAATTTGCTGTCTTCGGCATCGCGCACGACCTCTTTGATCGCGGCATAGACCAGCGGTGGGCCCGAGGCCAACAGGCGGGCGAGTTCCCACGCACGATCCATCAGCTGATCCGCGGTCACAATCTCATTCACCAAACCCCAGCGGTTGGCTTCCTCCGCGTCGAACCAGCGGCCCGTCAGCAGCAACTCCATCGCGATGTGATACGGGATGCGTTTAGGCAGTTTGACACTGGCCGCATCCGCCACGGTACCCGAGCGGATTTCCGGCAGCGCAAAACTCGCATGGTCCGCAGCCAAGATCATGTCGGCGGACAGCGCAAGCTCCAGACCTCCGCCGCAGGCAATGCCGTTCACGGCTGCAATGACGGGTTTGTTCATGTCGCGCAATTCCTGCAGACCGCCAAAACCGCCAACACCATAGTCCCCATCGACCGCATCGCCATCGGCTGCGGCTTTCAGGTCCCATCCGGGGCAAAAGAACTTCTCTCCCGCACCTGTCAGGATCGCGACGCGCAGGTCCGGGTCGTCGCGGAACTCGGCAAAGACGTCACCCATGATGCGGCTGGTCGCCAGATCAATGGCATTGGCTTTGGGCCGGTCCAATGTGACCTCAAGAATCGCGCCATCACGGCGGGTTTTGATCGGGTCCATATCTCAGGCCTTTCTGATGAGGGCATCCACGGCCACCGCCTTGTCGGGCGTGCAGAGGAGCGGGTTGATTTCGACCTCGCCAAGCGTGTCGGCGTTTTGCATGACATAGGCCTGAACGGCCTCAACAGCGGCCACGATGGCATCCATATCAGCCGCCGGTTGACCGCGATAGCCTGCCAGAAGCGGTGCAATCTTCAATTTGCCCAAAGCACCGCGGATGTCATCAGCAGAACTGGGCACCAGCAGGGAGGCGGTATCGCGCAGCACTTCGGTCAGCACACCGCCTGCGCCCAGGGTCAGGACAAACCCATGCGCCGGATCGCGCACCACGCCCACAAGAAGCTCGACCACTGTTCCGGTGATCATCTCTTCGATCAGAATTTCAGTGGTTCCGATATCTGCGGCGACATCGGGCACATCTTCGGAAAGAACACCCAATCGCACGGCCGCGTGTTCTGACTTATGAGCCAGCCCCACGCCCTTGACCGCAAAGGGTGCGTCCATGTCCTGAGCGGCAGCACGAGCCTGGTCGGCACCTGCGACTGTGCGGTTTTGCGGGATGCGCAATCCGTGCTCGGCCAGAACGCGTTTGGACTCGCCTTCGGTGAGAGTCCGATTGGCCTCGGCCGTTCCGGGCAGTGTGACCGGTGTGTCTGAAGGAGCTGTGATCTGGCCCGCCGCTTCGGTTGCGGCAAGAGCTTCGCGCAGCCCCATGAAGGGCACCACGCCGCCGTCCATAAGCTCTTGCGCTACATCTTCGGGCATCAACTCGGGCAAAGTCGCGGCAACGGCAAATCGCCCGCCGGTCTCCGCACGCACTTTCATTGCCGCACGCGAGGCATAGACCCAGTCGCTCGCATCCGTGGTTGGATAGTCGAGGATCGAGAACGTCAGATCAATGTCATCACCCGTCATCCCGGTCCAGGCCCGCGCCATCGCCGCTTCATCCCGCCAAATATAAGTGTGGTAGTCCAGTGGGTTATTTAGCGCCACCATCGGTCCGAGTGCCTCTCGCAGGTGGGCTTTCTGACCGTCGCTTAGGCGCGGGAAGGATAGCCCGGTTCCAACAGCCATGTCCGCGATCAGACTCGCCTCCCCCCCGGAACAGCTGATCGAGGCTATGTTGCTGCCCGAAAGCGGGCCATAGCAATGCAGCAGTTTCAGCGTCTCCAGAAAATCGGGCAAGGCGGATAGGCGTGGAATGCCGAGACGCTCCAAAAGGGCCTGCGCACCCGCGTCGCTTCCGGCCAGAGAGGCGGTATGCGACACGGTTGCGGACTGAGCCTGCTCGGACGCACCGACCTTGAGCGCCACCAGAGGGATACTCTTAGAATAGGCCTTCGCTGCCAACGCCTCCCATTCACGGATATCCTTGAAGCCTTCGATGTGCAGGCCAACGGCAGTCACACGCGGATCGTCCAGCAAGGCCGAGGCAATCTGCGCCTGACTGGTCTGCGCCATGTTCCCGCAGGTCACCATATAGGCGATGGGCAGCGCGCGTTTCTGCATGGTCAAGTTGATCGAGATGTTCGAGCTTTGCGTTAGGATCGCAACGCCGGACTCGACCGGCTTGGCCCCGTGCTGGTCGGGCCACAGCAAAGCCGCATCCAACGCGTTGATGAAACCATAGCAATTGGGTCCCAGAATGGGCATGTCGCCCGCAGCTGCGACCAGTTGTGCTTGCAGATCGCCCCCTGTGTCATCCTCGGCCACGGCCTCGGAAAAGCCTGACGCAAAACATACAGCACCGCCGGCGCCGGTGGCAGAAAGGGTGCGAACCGCCTCATTCGTGGCATGGCGGTTGATGCCAATGAAAACGGCATCTGGCGGTGCTGGCAGGTCTTCGAGACTGGCATAGGCCCTATGGCCAGCGATCTCGGTCGCTTTGGGATGAATAGGCCAGATCTGACCCGCATAGCCCATTCGTTCAGATTGCAGAATGACCTGCTGACACCAAGCACCACCGCCGATCACGGCGATGGAGTTCGGGCGCAAAAGCCGGGTGAGGTCTTTGGTCATCGTCAGGCGCCCAACGGACGCAGAAGATCACGGCTGATGATGTGACGCTGGATTTCGCTGGTGCCATCCCAGATCCGCTCGACCCGCGCGTCACGCCAGAAGCGTTCGATCGGAAAGTCGTCCATCAGGCCCATACCGCCATAGATTTGCAACGTCGCGTCGGTGACACGCGCCAGCATTTCCGAGGCATAAAGCTTGGCCGAGGCGATCTCGCGGTTCGAAGGCAGGTTTTTGTCCAGGCGCCAGGCAGCCGACAGCGTCAGCCAGTCTGCGGCATCAATCTCGGTGATCATATCGGCGATCTGGAACCCAATGCCCTGGAATTTACCGATGGGCTGGCCGAACTGCTTGCGCTCGGCAGCATAGTTCAGTGCATAGTCGAAACAGCGCCGCGCCCGACCAACCGAGAAGGCCGCAACCGTCAGACGAGTCGCGTAGAGCCACTCGTTCATGACAGCGAAACCACCATCGACCTCGCCCAGAACCTGCGCGTCAGGCAGGCGACAATTGTCGAAGTAGAGGATGTAGTTTTTGTAGCCCTTGTGACTGACCGAGTTATACCCCTCGCGCACCTCAAACCCGGGCGTGCCGCGATCCACCAGGAAGGTTGTGATCCGCTTTTTGGGCCCTTTTGGTGTTTCATCCACGCCGGTCGCAATGAAGACGATGAAGAAATCCGCGTGTTCCGCGCCCGAAATGAAGTGTTTGGAGCCGTTGATGACCCAATCGCCCCCATCCTTCACAGCCTGACACTTCATCCCGCGCACGTCCGACCCCGCATCCGGTTCGGTCATCGCCAGCGCATCCATCCTTTCGCCGCGCACTGCAGGCAGTAGATAGTGTTCGCGCTGTTCATCGTTGCAAGCCATCAGGATGTTTTGCGGGCGGCCAAAGAAATGAGTCAGAGCCATCGATCCACGACCCAGCTCGCGTTCGACCAGCGTAAAATCGAGATGTGAAAGGCCTGCGCCGCCAACCTCTTCGGGGAAGTTGCAGGCATAAAAGCCTAGGTCGATGCATTTCTGTTTGATCTCTTGGCCCAGCTCATGGGGCACCTGACCGGTGCGTTCGACCTCGGCTTCATGCGGGTAGATTTCGTTTTCGACAAAGCTGCGGACTGTCGAGACGATCATGTCCTGTTCTTCGGTGAGACCAAACTGCATGGCGCGATATCCTTGGATAGGTGATTGACGCAGGAAACGAGATTCCTCATGGTCACGGCATGCAGTTTTCGCCATATATCATGCAAAGTTGGTAAAATTTTGAGTCACAGATTTAACATTCTGCTGTTCGATGGATTCTCGAACCACTGCCTCGCCAACATGGTCGAGCCTCTGCGGGCGGCCAACACTCTGTCCCGGCAGTCTTTGTATGAGTGGCGGTTCTGTTCCGTTGACGGAGAACCCGTCCACAGCTCCAGCGGGCTTGCGGTGACGCCGGATGTCGCCTTGACCGACCACAAAGGGGATGTTCTGGTCGTGATGCCCTCCTACGGGTTCTTGCAATTGGGCACGCCCCGTACCCTACGCGCCCTGTTGGCGGCTGCAAAAAGGCACGAACAGGTGGCCGGGCTGGATACCGGCAGCTGGTTGATGGCGCAGGCCGGGTTGTTGGATGGGCAGCGCGCGACCATTCACTGGGATGAGCTTTCCCGATTTGAAGAAGCCTTTCCAGCCGTGGACGTCGTACAAGAGCGTTATGTCATTGATGGCGCTCGTCTGACCTGTTCCGGGGCGATGGCGGCGTTTGATCTTGCACTGGCGCTTATCCGCACGGATCACGGCCCGCTGTTGTCGATGGAGGTCGCCCATCTGTTTATGAGCCGTGGCCGGAGCGACCACTATGCCTTACCGATGCAAACCGAAGACACTCTGGTGAATCGCGCCCTGGCCATCATGCAAGCAAACCTTGAAACACCGCTGTCGATCACGCAGGTCGCGCGCAAAGCGGGCTGCACTCAGAAACGGCTGGAAATGCGCGTTCAGGCGGACCTGAAAACTACACCGCAATCGCTCTATCGTCGGTTGCGTCTGAACCTTGCGCGCAGGCTGACTGAAGAGACCGAGCAATCCATCGCCGAGATCGCCAGCCGGTCGGGCTACGAGAACGCCAGCGCGATGACCCGTGCTTTCAAGGCCGAGTTCGGGCAGACCCCCACGGCCTTCCGCAACAGGGTGTAGAGGGACAGCGCCGCCCCAAGACGGCGCTGCTCTTATGTCAGTCGCTTAACGCGACAGAACGCGTAGGCGACTTTCGAATTCACCACGGTCCACATAGCAGCCGTGCAGGTGACGGTGGCCTGTATTGGGATCGAAGGACGACCGCCCATGCAGTACACGACGGTTGTCAAAGACCACCATTTCGCCCCCCTTCAGCTTGAGCTGAAGCAGGTATTTGGGGTCGCGCGTCATCGCCATGAACTTCTGATAGGCGCGGTAGTAGCGCGGCATCAGAGCGGGCTCGATATCAAGGAAATCCGCCAGATGCGCGTTGAAGCAGATCTCTATCACGTCGCCGTTTTCATCGCAGGTGATGACCCGTTTGCGCGAGCGGATATCCGTTTCTCCATCATGGAACCGGAACGGGATCGAGGTGTCGCACAGGGCGTCAAAGGCATCGGGATCTTCCAGTTTCAGGTCCTCTGCCACCGCATAGCCATCACAGAACAGCGACTCACCGCCCTCAGCCTCATTGGCGAGACAATGCAGGAACTGGAACCCCGGAGGCAGTTCCTGATTGGTCAGGTCGGTGTGCAGCGGCAGCGCAACTGGCGTGTAGGCTAGGTTATTCGGGTTGGGTTTGGATTTGACCTCGAAGGTCAGTCCAAAATTGGTCTCGCGCAAAAAGCCGATCCGGCGCGCGACATCCATGCCAGCCTCGGTGCTGTCGGCCAGATGGTCCACGATGCTCAGCCCGTATTGACGCGCGGCGATCAGCCAGTCCTTCAAAGCACTGTCTTGTGTCAGCACCCCATCGGCGTTCGCGCGGGGAATACCGGCGGGCGAAAGTTCGGCCCGCCATGTGACAAAACCGGTATCGGCCGGATCGAAAGCAGGTTGCCCCGGGCGGCGATCGCGCAGCCTGTCCAGATCAAAACCGGTGGGCGCCTGATCTTTGGCCCAAACAACATGCAGGCTGTTGTCGGACTGGAAGGCCTGCACGGGTTTGATATCGAGCGCAATGGCGGTGAGGTCGGTCAGGCGCTCCTGCGTCTGTGGGTGGAACCCAGCGGGGTCGTTTTCGCGTAGCCAGATGAATGGGAAATCCCCGGTCATATGGTCGGGCCAAGTGATACGCACATGTGTTTCGGCCAGTTCAACCTGAACCGGTTTCGAGAGAGTTTGAGTTGTCATGATAGTCTTTCGCGTTGAGTTGAAATTCGGGTTCAATCTCAGCGCGGGGATGGGGGCGGCCACCAATCATAGGCCTTCCTGTAGGGATGCCCGGGTCGGCGGCCCAACGTCGCTGGTATTTCTAAGCTGGATGGCATGCGAAGGTCTGCTTTGGGGGGCTATCTCTTTGCGAAGGCTTAAATTGTTTTGCGTCGCAGTCAAACGGAAAACGCGCCGGAAAATGTAGAACCTACGGCAATCTTCAACCCTGCTGTTTTGCTGAGCAAACCCTGCGGCACAAAGGTGTGAAAAGATTGACGCGCCGCCCGAAATACAGAACGGTATCACAAAATCCGACGCCCCGATCCTTGTGACGTGCCGGCGCGACAAACCAGCCTCAGTAGAGAGAGAAGACCATGCCCCAGACCGCAGACACAAACCGCCGCATCGTTCTGAACGAACGCCCCAAAGGGGAACCCGATGACAATACGCTGCGGCTTGAGACAAGGGATATCCCTACTGCGGGTGCAGGAGAGATGCTGGTCCGCACCTGCTACTTGTCACTGGACCCGTATATGCGCGGGCGGATGAATGACGCGAAGTCCTACGCCGAGCCAGTGGCGATTGGCGGGGTCATGACTGGACAGGTTGTGGGAGAGGTTGTGACCTCGAACCTCGACGGATTCGAAGCAGGTGACTATGTGCTGTCTGGTAGCGGTTGGCAGGACTATGCGATCTCGGACGGGACCGAGGTCATAAACATGGGCAAAGCACCGCAAAACCCGTCTTGGGCGTTAGGTATTCTGGGTATGCCCGGCTACACCGCTTATGCCGGGTTGCTACAGATCGGCGAACCCAAGCCCGGAGAAACCGTGGTCGTTGCCGCCGCATCCGGCCCGGTCGGAGCAACCGTGGGGCAGATCGCTAAGATCAAAGGGTGCAGGGTCGTGGGCGTTGCGGGCGGAGCCGAAAAATGTGCGCATGTGGTGGAAAATCTGGGCTTCGACGCCTGTATCGACCACAAAGCTGCCGATTTCGCTGATCAATTGCGGGCCGCCTGCCCGGATGGGATTAACGTCTACTTCGAAAATGTTGGCGGCAAGGTGCTTTACGGTGTCCTGCCTTTGCTGAACGCTTTTGCGCGCATCCCGATCTGCGGCGTGGTCTCGTGGTACAACCTGCCTGGCTTGCCGGACGGTCCGGATATGGGGCCTGCGATCATGGGTACGCTGCTGCGGATGAAAGTGAAGGCGCAGGGCTTCATCATCTTCGACAGCTTCCCGGCGTCGCTCTACAAGGAGTTCGTCCGGGATATGACCGGTTGGATTCAGGACGGATCGGTCAAATATCGCGAGCACATGGTCGAGGGGCTAGAGGCCGCGCCCGAAGCACTCAACCAGCTGCTGCGCGGTGAGAATTTCGGCAAGATGGTGGTAAATGTCGGGGCCTGATTACCCCGGCCAACATCCAGTTAGCGCCCCACTCCGAATTAGAAATGACAGTCGCCACACCGATCTGCGGCGACTGCTCTCCTTCAGGCCGTTTCAAGCCCACCAATCGCAGCCAGTGCGCTGACGATTTCGGGCACGCCCTGCCGTTGACGCAAGGAGGCGAACAAAAACGGCCGACCCTTGCGCATGCGTGTGGCGTCTTCTTCCATCACCTCTAGCGACGCGCCTACATGTGGCGCGAGATCCGTTTTATTGATGATCAACAGATCCGATTTCGTGATCGCGGGCCCACCCTTGCGCGGGATTTCTTCGCCCGCAGCCACATCAATCACATACAGCGTCACATCCGCCAATTCCGGGCTGAACGTCGCCGACAGGTTGTCGCCGCCGCTTTCGATCAGCACGATGTCAATTTCCGGGTGGCGCGACTGCATTTCCGCCACAGCCGCAAGGTTGATCGAGGCGTCCTCTCGGATCGCGGTATGCGGGCAACCGCCGGTTTCAACGCCGATGATCCTGTCCTGAGGCAGGATCTGCATCCGCATCAGCGCCTCGGCGTCCTCCTGCGTGTAGATGTCGTTAGTGATCACGCCCACCGAACAGACATCGCGTAGCGCCTCAGAAAGCGCGGCAGTCAGGGTGGTTTTGCCCGCGCCGACGGGGCCTCCGATGCCGACACGAAGGGGGCCGTTCGTACTGCTCATGTTCGGAAAATCCTTGAATACTGTGTTTCATGCTTCATTGCCGCGATATCCGGGAGGAAGGTCGTCGAACTGAGGTCCTCCAGACCCGCGTCCTGCGCCTTTGCGGCAATCGTTGCACAGAGGGGTGTCAGATCCCGTATCAGCCGCTGCGCATCGGTTTGACCCAAGGGCACAAGGCGCGTTGCGCAGGCGACCAGATTGCTCAGGAACGCCTGCAGGAACATCTCAGTAACCAATGGCAACGGCAAATTCTGCAATCGTGCCGCACGCCCTACCGCCACCGGATAGGTCAGGTGCTGCAAGTCCAAGCCCCAGACATCCCCGGTCACGGCTCCAAACGCCTGTCCGAGCAAACTGGTTTCCATCAACCGCTCGGATGAGGCGCTGAACGCGCGGGCTGTGGCGTCGATGTCGGTCAAGTCGACCGGGGTTTCGGCCATGTAAGCCGCCCCCAGAAAAAGCACATCGTTCCAGCCAGAGCCATGTTCCACCACGTCCGACACCCAGGCGCCCGTGTCCTCAGGGCCAGCAACCGAACCGAGTTCAATCGCGGCCTCCAACCCATGAGAATAGGCGAAGCCGCCGACCGGATAGGCCGGGGACAACCACTGCACCAAGGTCAGGATATCGGAGTTAGTGGGCGTGGCCATGTGTCCTGCCATGACCATAAGCGCCGCCTTCGGGGGTGAAGGGTTCAACGACCTCTTGGATTTCGGCCCCCAGTTTCAGCAGCATATCTCGAATGACATGATCGCGTTGTATCAGGAGCCGGTCGGCTTCGATCTGACAGGGGGTGTGGCGATTACCAATATGCCACGCAAGGTGCAGCAGATTGTCCCCGCTGATTTCCAGCAACTCTTCCGGGGCAGCGATGATTTCAATCTCGCGCCCATCCTCCAGCACCAGAACGCCGCCATGGTCGAGGGATTTCGTGTGCGCCAGATCGACCAAAAAGGACTCACCATCATCTGTGGCCAGCATTTTACGGCGCAGGAAACGCCCGTCATAGTCCAGCGAGACCTGAGCATGCGCCGGATCGTGGTGGTGATCGTGATAGATTCGGGCGGTTTTGATTGCAGTGGTCATCGTGGCCTCCTTTTCAAATCAGAACATGAAATAGCGCTGCGCCATCGGCAGCACTTCGGCAGGTTGACAGGTGAGCAACTCCCCATCGGCTCGGACCTCATAGGTTTCCGGATCAACCTCGATCTGGGGCGTTGCATCATTCAGCAGCAAATCCTGCTTGCCGATATCGCGCGTGTTGCGCACGGCGACGGTTTGTTTCGCCAGTCCCAGTGTATCACCGATCCCGCCCGCTTGCGCGGCCTCCGAGACAAATGTGATCGCCGAGTTTTCAACCGACCGGCCGTATGCTCCGAACATGGGGCGGCTATAGACCGGTTGCGGCGTAGGGATCGAGGCATTCGGGTCGCCCATCTGCGCACAGGCAATGGTGCCACCCAACAAGACCATCTCGGGCTTCACCCCGAAGAAAGCCGGGTTCCACAGGACCAGATCGGCGCGTTTGCCTTCCCCGATACTGCCGATCTGATGACTCAGGCCATGCGCAATCGCCGGGTTGATGGTGTATTTCGCGATATAGCGACGGACCCGCAGGTTGTCGTTGTCACCTGTTTCCTCGGGCAGGCGGCCGCGTTGTTTCTTCATCTTGTCAGCGGTCTGCCATGTACGGATCAGGACCTCTCCGACTCGACCCATAGCCTGACTGTCCGAAGCGATGATGCTGAACGCGCCCATGTCGTGGAGAATGTCCTCGGCCGCGATCGTCTCACGCCGGATGCGGCTTTCGGCAAAGGCCACATCCTCGGGGATGGATTTGTCGAGGTGGTGGCACACCATCAGCATATCAAGATGCTCTTCGACCGTGTTCACGGTGAAGGGGCGCGTGGGGTTGGTTGAGGATGGCAGAACGTGGTTTTCGCCGCAGATCTTGATGATATCGGGGGCGTGGCCGCCGCCAGCGCCTTCGGTGTGGAAGGCATGGATTGTGCGGCCTTTCATGGCGCCCACGGTGTTCTCGACAAAGCCGGATTCGTTCAGCGTATCGGTATGGATCATGACCTGCACGTCCATCGCATCGGCCACTGAAAGGCAGCAATCGATGGCGGCAGGGGTCGTGCCCCAATCCTCATGCAGTTTCAGAGCGCAAGCGCCTGCGTTGACCTGCTCCTCCAGCGCCGCAGGCAGAGAGGCATTGCCTTTACCCGCAAAGGCCAGGTTCATCGGGAACGCGTCGGCGGCTTGCAACATACGCCCGATATGCCATGGGCCCGGTGTGCAGGTGGTGGCCAGAGTGCCATGCGCAGGGCCCGTCCCTCCTCCCAACATAGTGGTCAGGCCGGAGTGCAACGCATCCTCAATCTGTTGCGGGCAGATGAAGTGTATGTGACTGTCGAAGCCCCCTGCAGTCAGGATTCGCCCCTCGCCCGCAATGGCCTCGGTGCCGGGGCCGATGATGATATCGACGCCGGGCTGGGTATCGGGGTTCCCGGCCTTACCGATTTTGGCGATGCGCCCGTCTTTCAGACCCACATCCGCCTTGTAGATACCTGAGTGGTCGACGATCAGAGCATTGGTGATGACCGTATCCACGGCCCCCTCGGCGCGCGTGGCCTGAGACTGCCCCATACCATCGCGGATCACCTTGCCGCCGCCGAACTTGACCTCTTCGCCGTAGAGCCGCGCATTATCGCCCGTCCCACCGGTAGCGGCAGCGCCCGCACGTTCAGCGGTCAGGTCGCGTTCGACCTCGATCACCAGATCGGTATCGGCCAGCCGCAGCTTGTCGCCGGTGGTCGGGCCGAACATGGCGGCATAGTCAGAACGTTTGATTGTTGCCGGCATCAGAGCGACCCCATGACCTTTTGATTGAACCCATAGACTTTGCGCGCGCCGCCGATTGGGATCAGTGAGACCTCGCGCGCCTGACCGGGCTCGAACCGAACGGCGGTGCCCGGCGCGATGTCCAGGCGCAGCCCGTGTGCCGCTGCACGGTCAAAGTCGAGCGCCGGGTTGGTTTCGGCGAAATGATAGTGCGAGCCGACCTGAACCGGGCGGTCGCCGGTATTGGCGACCATCAGGGTGATTGCCTTTGCACTTGCATTCAGGGTGATCTCACCCTCGGCCGGGAACAGCTCTCCGGGTATCATTTGTTCAACTTTATCATCAGCGCGATTGCGGCCAGTGCGACAACCGCCAGGCCAACGCCAAGGGTCGCGTAGTCCATGCCGTGCGCATGGATATGCGTATCGGTGTGGGCGGCGGCAGGGCCTGCAACGATCAGGGCGGGGAAAAGCATACGGGTCATATCTTGGTTCCTTTGTTAGCGAATGGGGTTGTGGACGGTCACAAGCTTGGTGCCGTCGGGAAAGGTGGCTTCGACTTGAACCTCGTGGATCATCTCGGGCACGCCCTCCATGCATTGATCCCGGGTGATCACTTCGGCTCCGGCCTGCATCATGTCAGCCACAGAACGACCGTCGCGCGCACCTTCGACCACAGCGTCGGTGATCAGGGCGATGGCCTCGGGATGGTTCAGCCTGACCCCTCGGGCAAGGCGTTTGCGGGCAACTTCGGCGGCCATGGCGACCATCAGTTTGTCTTTTTCGCGGGGGGTCAGGTTCATCTCAGATCATCCAGCATCGGGGAAGAGTGTTGTTGTTGAGTTGCCGCAGAACCGGCATCAGCTCACGGCGCAGGGCAAAGCTGTTTTCGGCCAACATCCGGATCACCAGCAGATCACCATGTATCAGCGTTGCACCTGCCGTTTCTGGCAACATCTGGCGCACCGTGTCCAACTGGCCTTCGGCCGAACTGCAGGCAAAGACGACCAGCGCCATTGCACCCGCCCCGTCTGCGATATGGGGCTTCGCGAGATGGGCGTGCAGGTCGCCGGAAAATCGCATTGTATCCAAGAACAGAGGGGCTCCACCGCGCCGAATTTCGATCCGGTCCCGCAAACGGATATCCGTCAGGGTTTCGCCCATCGCCGCGCGCCCAAAGACTAAAGGCTCGACCATCAGCAGAGTCGCGTCCGGCTCCATTTCGACCAATAGTCGACGATCCAGAGCACTGCCGTTGAACAGGATTGTCTCTTGCGGCATCCAGTTCATGCGAGCACCGGGCGCGACGGTCAGGTGATTGACGACCTGACCATAGGGGCCGGGCTGCGCCTTGTAGGCGCGCTCACAGGCCTGCGTCGTCATCGTCAGCGTAGTACCTTCACCAGCTGTTCCGGAGAACCGTAACGCATCCCCACCGGTGACGCCGCCGGCTGTGTTCAGCAGAACCGCATCCAACGCGCGCGATTCAGCACGTGGGAACAGGCACTTAAAGGAACCAGATTGGCGGAAAACGTCCAGAACAGACCGCTTTCCCAAAGGCTTGGTGCTGATCGACACGGCCCCCTTGGCACGGGGAGGGGTTTTGTCCGTGATGGGCGTTATATGGGCAAGTTGCGTAATTGGTCACCCCCGAGGCGTCAGTTCATGCCCTGTGTTTCGGGTCTCGGATGGCGGAAAACCATTCTCGGGTGTCGTAATCGAACACAAAACCGATGCAGATGACCAAATTTTTGGCACACACCAAGACAATGGATTAAAAATTAATCAGATGCGGCTGATTTTTGCATTTGCCTGACCGACAGCTTGCCAAGATTGCCGCGATGCAGAAACCGTATGGGTGCTCGTCGGGGGAAACATCTCGAAGGGTGTGTGACGGCTGCGCGAATTGGACCTCGAAAACAACCGCCACACGATAACGCAACAACAGTTGCGGGGATCAGGTAGAAGAGAAACGCGCCTTTGTGCAAGCCCTCTCTCCCGGCCCCGCCCAGGAGGATTACATGAAATCGCTCAAATCCACGCTCGCCGGATCACTGGTATTTGCTGCCATGGCCACCGCTGCACTGTCGGCTGAAGACACGATCAAGGTTGGCGTGCTGCATTCGCTGTCCGGCACGATGGCAATCTCGGAAACCACGCTGAAAGACACGATGCTGATGCTGATCGACCAGCAAAACGCCAAGGGCGGCCTGCTGGGCAAGCAGCTTGAAGCGGTCGTAGTCGACCCGGCCTCGGACTGGCCGCTATTTGCTGAAAAAGCGCGCGAGCTGCTGACCGTACATGAGGTGGATGTGATCTTTGGCAACTGGACCTCGGTCAGCCGGAAATCGGTTCTGCCCGTGATCGAAGAACTGAACGGCCTGCTGTTCTATCCGGTTCAGTATGAGGGCGAAGAATCCTCGAAAAACGTATTCTACACCGGTGCCGCACCAAACCAGCAGGCAATCCCTGCGACCGACTATTTTCTGGAGGAACTGGGGGTCGAGAAATTCGCTCTGCTCGGCACAGACTATGTCTACCCCAGGACCACCAACAATATTCTGGAAAGCTATCTGAAGGGTAAAGGCATCGCGGACGAGGATATCTTCGTCAACTACACCCCCTTTGGTCACTCTGACTGGTCCAAGATCGTGGCGGACGTTGTTGCGCTGGGTGCGGATGGTAAGAAGGTCGGCGTGATCTCGACCATCAATGGCGATGCAAACATTGGCTTCTACAAGGAGCTGGCGGCCGCGGGCGTTTCGGCGGATGACATCCCGGTCGTAGCCTTCTCAGTCGGTGAGGAAGAACTCTCGGGTCTGGATACCACCAACCTGGTCGGCCACCTGGCCGCGTGGAACTACTTCCAGTCGGCAGATACCGACGTGAACGCCGAATTCGTTGAGACGTGGAAAGCCACCATGGGTGAAGACCGCGTGACCAACGACCCGATGGAGGCGCATTACATCGGCTTCAACATGTGGGTGAACGCCGCGACCGAGGCGGGCTCGACCGAGGTCGACGCTGTCCGCTCGGCCATGTACGGGCAGGAATTCCCGAATCTGACAGGTGGCACTGCCGTAATGCTGCCGAACCACCACCTGGCCAAGCCGGTTCTGATCGGTGAGATTCAGGAAGATGGCCAGTTCGATATCATCAGCGAAACAGACGTCGTTCCAGGTGATGCATGGACCGACTTCCTGCCAGAATCGGCGGTTCTGATCTCGGATTGGAAAGACCTGGGTTGCGGTATGTACAACACCGAGACCAAAACCTGCGTTCAGACCCTGTCGAACTACTAACCTTCTCGCAAGGCGGGTATCATCGCCCGCCTTGCCCTAAAGACACCTCGGGTTTCACCACATGTTACGACTATTCCTTGCGGGTCTCGCAATCCTATGCGCCTGCCTAACGGCCAATGCGCAAGAGAGCGGTTTGCAACCGATCCTGCAAGAGCATCAGGAAATCATCACCAAAAGCTCGCGCAAGACGATCAAACCGGCGATTGATGCGATTGCCAGCAGCGGTCTACCGCAAGCGCAGGTGATGCTTGAGACATGGGCCGCCAAAGACGTGTGGATGCGCAAGTCGGACGGCCTGTTCTTTGCAGGTAAAAAGGCCGAGGGCCGCTCGTATGAGCTGACCGATTTCGACACCGGAGAGGTCGTTGGAACGTTCGAGAAATCCGACCTGAAGCAGTTGAAACCCAATAGCGGCATCCGCGCGATGATTGGAACAGCTTTGGTCCAGTTCCAACTGACCGACCCGGACCGGGCAAAACGTCTGGCAGCTTTGACTTCTATTCAACGCGATCCCGAAGGCGCTCTGCTGGTGCCGCTGCGCGCCTCGATTGAGGACGAGCCCGATGCCGATCTGAAAGCGCAGAAGCAACGTCTCGAGCGGTTGCTGACCATCGGCTACGACGAAGATACCGCAGCACGTGTGGCTGCGATTGAAGACATGTCCGACGATCTGGGGGTGGACGTCCGCGCGGCTCTGAACCCTTTGGTCGTGACGAATCGACATACGGGCACAGATCTGCCCTCTGATGCGAATATCGCCGCCATTCTAGATCCCGGATCAGAAGCCCTGACGAGGGGCGAGGCATATGATCTGTTGGTTGCCAATGAACTTGCCGCACCGCGCACATCGCCCGACGACATACGCGCCGCACTGGCCGCCAATATCGACGGAGGCCGCGTGGGGGGCATTCCTGTCGCGCAGCTGAACTCTGACACCACGCGTGCTCAGGCTTACGCTGTTTTAGCCGAAGCCGGCCTCGTGCCTGCTTTGATCACCGAGGCCGACATCGATTCTGCGTTGGAAACGCATGTCTTCTTTGAGACCTATGCCGAACCCTCACCCGAAATCACAACCGCAGCCGAAAAGGCGCTGGAACAGATCGAGCTGAAGGTCGGTTTGAACCAGACCCTCGACCTGACACTGGACGCAATCTCATTGGCGTCGATCTATTTCCTCGCTGCCATCGGTCTGGCTATCACCTTTGGCGTGATGGGTGTGATCAACATGGCCCACGGTGAGTTCATCATGATGGGCGCCTACACCGGCTACGTCGTGCAGCAGTTCATCCCCGACCATACGCTCTCAATCATCGTCGCCATCCCCATGGCCTTCGCGGTCACCTTCGCCATGGGCGTCGCGATGGAGCGGTTGGTGATCCGCTGGCTCTATTCGCGCCCGTTGGAGACGCTGCTGGCGACGTTCGGCATCTCGATTGCCCTCCAACAGCTGGCCAAGAACATCTTTGGTACGCAGGCCCGACCGCTGACCGCGCCCGGCTGGCTGGACGGGGCGTGGGTGCTGAACGATGTGGTCTCGATCAGCTATATCCGTATCGCGATCTTCGTTCTGGCGCTGATCTTTCTGGGACTTTTCCTTTACATCATGAAGCGCACCCGGCTGGGGCTAGAAATGCGCGCGGTGACTCAGAACCCACGCATGGCGGGGTCGATGGGGATCAATCCGGGGCGGGTGAATATGCTGACCTTCGGGCTTGGTTCCGGCATCGCAGGGATCGCCGGGGTTGCGATTGGTCTGTTCGCCAAGGTCACGTCTGATCTGGGCAGCGACTATATCGTGCAAAGCTTCATGACCGTGGTTGTCGGCGGGGTCGGCAACATCTGGGGCGCGCTGGCGGGCGCAGGCATGATTGGCTTCCTGCAAAAGGGCATCGAGTGGATGAACCCGTCGAACACCCTCGCGGCGCAGACCTACATGATCATCTTCATCATCATTTTCATCCAGTTCCGGCCACGGGGCATCATCGCCCTCAAAGGCCGCGCGGCGGGGGATTGAGCCATGGAACGCAGCTTTGTCGCCAAGAACCCCTCCGTACTTGTCTTTCTGGCCATCCTGTCCCTGTTCACATTGGGCGTGACCGTCCTGTCCGAAGGGTTCGGGATCGGCGTGATCTCAACCAGTTTCGTCAAGACGTTGGGCAAGACCCTGTGCCTGTGCCTGATTGCCGTGGCGATGGATCTGGTCTGGGGCTTTACCGGCATCCTCTCGCTGGGCCATTTCGCCTTCTTCGGGCTAGGAGGCTACATGATCGGCATGTGGCTGATGTACGAACGCACGCGCCTGATCGTGGTCGAGTCTCTGTCACAAGCCGAAATCCCCCCTACCCCGTCCGAGGTTGTGGACGCCATCGGTACACAGATTTTTGGCGTGGTCGGATCATCGGATTTTCCGCTGATCTGGGCCTTTTCCCATAGTCTGACCCTGCAACTGATACTGGTCGTTTTGGTGCCCGGACTTCTGGCGCTGATCTTCGGCTGGCTGGCCTTCCGCAGCCGGGTGACGGGCGTGTACCTGTCGATCCTGACCCAAGCCATGACGCTGGCGTTGGCCCTCTACCTGTTCCAGAACGACAGCGGATTGCGCGGCAATAACGGCCTGTCTGGCTTGCAGAACCTGCCGGGTGTGACCGCCTCGCAGGACGTGGTGTCGATCTGGTTCCTTTGGGCCTCGGCGCTGGCCCTTGGCTTGGGCTATATACTCGCGGCGTGGGTTGTGTCGGGCAAGTTCGGGTCGGTCATCCGTGGCATCCGAGATAATGAGGCGCGGGTGCGATTCCTTGGCTATTCTGTCGAGGTCTACAAACTGGCCGTGTTCACCCTGACCGCCTGTATCGCCGCCATCGCGGGCGCGCTCTACTACCCTCAAGCTGGGATCATCAACCCCGAAGAGATGGCCCCCATCGCTTCGATCTATCTGGCCGTTTGGGTCGCCATTGGTGGGCGTGGTCGCCTGTATGGTGCGGTGATCGGGGCGGCTTTCGTCAGCCTGCTCAGCACATGGTTCACCGGCGGACAGGCCCCTGATATCCCACTTGGGTTCTACACGATCAAATGGGTCGACTGGTGGCAGGTGCTGCTGGGCATCTCCTTCGTACTGGTAACTCTGTTCGCACCAAAGGGTATCGGTGGCCTGTTCGACCTCTGGACCAACCGCCGTGCGCCGCAGCGCCACGGTGCGCCGCTTGGCCCCGACGACAGCGCCCTACGCGAAAAGGAGGCAACGGAATGAGCACTCTGCTAGAGGTTAGCGGCGTTTCGGTTACCTTCGACGGGTTCCGCGCAATCAACAACCTGTCCTTCCAGATCGGCGAGGCCGAACTGCGCGCCGTGATCGGCCCGAACGGGGCTGGAAAGACGACCTTCATGGACATCGTCACCGGCAAGACGCGGCCAGACGAAGGCCGTGTGATCTGGGGGGAAAAATCCGTCTCACTGCTGCGGATGAGCGAAGCGAAAATTGCGCAGGCCGGGGTTGGCCGGAAATTCCAGAAACCCACCGTGTTCGAGGACCAAAGCGTTAGAGAAAACCTGCTGATGGCCCTCAAAAACAAACGCGGTTGGTTGGGTGTCCTATTCTATCGGCCCTCAGCGGACGATCTGGAGGAGGTCGAGGAACTGGCCGATGAGATCGGCCTGAAGGACGAACTTGATCGCAAGTCGGGTGAGCTGAGCCACGGGCAGAAACAATGGCTCGAGATCGGGATGCTGCTGGCGCAGGAACCGCGCCTTCTGCTGGTTGACGAGCCTGCCGCCGGGATGACCCCGCAGGAGCGCGAGCACACAACTGATCTGCTGGTTCAAGCCGCCAAGACCCGCGCCGTTGTGGTCGTAGAACATGATATGGAATTCGTCCGCCGCCTGAACTGCAAGGTCACCGTCCTGCATGAAGGATCGGTTCTGGCCGAGGGGTCCCTGGACCACGTGACATCAAATCAGGACGTCATCGACGTCTATCTAGGGCGCTGACCGATGCTGAAACTGAACGATTTAACCCTGCACTACGGCCATTCACAAATCCTCAACGGTATCTCCATGGAGGCAGAGAGGGGTGAGGTGACATGCGTGATGGGCACCAATGGTGTCGGCAAGACCAGCCTGATCAAGGCGATCTCGGGCACCCATCCCCGCTCTGGCGGGTCGCTGACACTGGACGGCGAAGCCCTTGGCCCGCTGTCTGCGCATCAGATGGCCTGGAAAGGTGTCGCCTATGTCCCGCAAGGGCGTGAGATTTTTCCGCTTCTGACGGTGCGTGAGAACCTCGAAACCGGGTTCGCCTGCCTTCCCGCGGCTGAACACTTCGTACCGGATGAGATCTTTGACCTGTTCCCGGTTCTGGCCCAGATGCAGCATCGGCGCGGCGGAGATCTGTCTGGTGGCCAGCAACAACAGTTGGCGATTGCCCGGGCACTGATCACGAAGCCTCGGCTCTTGCTGTTGGATGAACCTACCGAGGGCATTCAGCCCAACATCATCCAGCAGATCGGCGAAGTGATCCGCCACCTGCGCGATCAGGGCCAGATGGCGATCCTTCTGGTCGAGCAGTATTTTGACTTTGCCTACGACCTCGCCGACCGGTTTGTCGTCCTGCGTCGGGGTGAAATCCTGCTCGAAGGCCGCAAGCAGGATGTGTCTCGGGATCAAGTCCTTCAAGGCGTCTCGGTCTGACCGAGACGTCGCTTGTCAGTTACCGCTGTTGCGACGTTCCAGCCGCTCAAGGTTGACCACGGTCGAAAGCATAAGCCGGTCTTGGCTCCACCCGTCGGTCTCGCGCAAACTGGCCGAGCCCCAGGCCAGGACAATCGCAAAGATCAGGCTGAAAGTCAGGACCATCGCATGCAGCGGATGCCCTCCTTTGGGTCCGTCCGCCAAAGCGATTATGCGTTGTCTCAGCACCCGCTTCGCCTTGTTCCCATTGACCAGCGCAACATTCAGAACCTGCGGACGCTCGCGGGTGACAGTGCGGGCGCAATAGTCCAGCAGGCATTTGGCATAGTCCACCGTATCCAGTCTGCGTCTGGCAACAATGGCCTGATCGCAACCAAGCTCGCGCAGCCGCTCAAACTGATAGCGCAGGATGTGATAGGCCGGATTCCAGAAAAACAGCGGGCGCAGAAACTCCAGCACCAGCTCCCATTCGACGTCACCGCCGCGAACATGCTGGAACTCATGGGCAATCGCGAACCGCAATTCGTGGCGATCATTCAGCAGGTTGCTGGGCAGGATTACGTGACGACGGCGCAGACCCCGCACGGCAAAGGGAACTTTGATGTGATCCGACAGACGGACATCCACTTTGGCTGAGCGTTTCCATAGGAAACTGTCCAGGACCGTCTGACGAATTTGCAGCGCAGCCCAGATCACGCGGATGACCAGCATGGCCGAGACCAATGCCAAAGCCGCAAGAGCGGCGATCGCCCAGACGGAGCTACCATCCAAAGCAGCTTCAACCCAGCGCTGGCGCGTGTTCAGCAGCGTCTCAAACTGGGTTGCAGGCAGCGCGATCTCACCCCTCAGATAGGCCGCAACGGCGACGTCGCCGATGGCCATCGGCTGACCTGGCCAGATGAATTCGAACAAATGCGCCACCCCAAAGGCCAGCACGGGGCTGAGCATAAGGCAAAGCACCAGCACCCTAAGCAGGCGAAACTGATCGGAAAAGGACAGTCGCATCGAGGTTCGAGACAGGACAAATCGGGCTGAGAACCACAACACGACCGATAGGATCAGAACAAAATTCAGTTCGAGATAGGCATCGAGAACCGGCTTAACCGCTGTCATTTTGCAGTCTCCTTTCTACCAATGCCCGAATATCCTCAAGATCCGCCTCGCTCAGACCCGCATCATCGACCAAGCGCGCCACCAGCGAGGCTGGTGTGTTGTCAAACAACGTCCGCGAGAGGTTCTGAAGCGAGCGGGCCTGGTACCGATCCTTGTCCAGAAGCGGGCTATAGATCAGGGTCTTTCCGTCCTTGCGGCTTTCGACAAAACCTTTTTCGTCGAGAATACGCAGGATCGTTGCACCTGAAGTATAGGCCAGATTCCGTTCCGGTGGCAGGCGGTCCAATACATCACGCACCGAGCCTTCCCCTAGGGCCCAAAGTTCGTTCATGAACTCCAGTTCAACCTCGGTCAGCAGATTTGTCGTCTTTTTCTTTCGCATTGCTCTTGGTGTCGTCATGATTGGTGTGCCTGTCAGACAAGCATCCTTTCGTGTTTTGTCAAAGCCTAAACTTTCCAGAAAACGAAGAAACCCCAACCGATGGACAGAAACAGCGGTGTCCAGACCGGTTGACCCACGAAACCGAGCCAGGCCAGAAAGATATAGGCCGAGCCAAGCAGCGTGATGAACAGGCGGTCGCCCAGCGTTGTGGTCAGACCCAGCACGCCTTTGCGTTCAATGCCATCGCGGAATTTGAACCCTTCCAGCACGCCGATAAGTGCAATGGCCGAGAAGATGCCGACGAACAAAGCCAGCGTGGCTGGCGTCCAAGCCATCCAGAAATCAGGCCACAGCGGATCGGTCCATGAAAAGCCTTTTTCCTCTTGCTGGCCGACGCTGCCCCAACCCGCCTGCTGGGCAAATGCCGCAGAGGGCAGGAAGGGAAGGATGATAAGGAGTTTGCGCATATCGAACCTCATACACGTCCCATCGCGAAACCACGCGCGATGTAGTTGCGGACAAACCAGATGACAATGGCGCCGGGAATGATGGTCAGTGTTCCGGCGGCTGCCAGCAGGCCCAATTCATACCCCGCGCTGGATGCAGTACGAGTCATCACGGCGGCGATGGGCTTGGCCTCAACCGCTGTAAGCGTCTTGGCCAGAAGCATCTCGACCCACGAGAACATGAAGCAGAAGAACGCCGCTACACCCACACCCGCTTTGATGTTGGGCAGGAAGATCGTCACAAAGAATCGCGGGAAGGAATAGCCGTCGACATAGGCGGTTTCATCCAGCTCTTTCGGGATACCCCGCATGAACCCTTCCAAAATCCATACCGCCAGCGGCACATTGAACAGCGTATGCGCCAAAGCCACGGCCAGGTGAGTGTCAAACAGACCGATCGAGGAGTAGAGCTGGAAGAACGGCAGCGCGAACACCGCTGCAGGGGCCATCCGGTTGGTCAGCAGCCAGAAGAACAGCTGCTTATCGCCCAGAAACCGATAGCGTGAAAACGCATAGGCCGCAGGCAGGGCCACACAGACCGACAGCACCGTGTTGATCGTCACATAGATGATCGAGTTGATATAGCCCCAGTACCACGTCGGATCGGTGAGGATGGTGGTGTAGTTCTCCAGCGTGAAGGTCTGGGGAAACAGGGAAAAGCCCGACAGAATCTCGTTCGTGGTCTTGAAGGACATCGCCACCAGCCAATAGATCGGCAGCATAAGAAACGCGATATAGAGGATCGGGATAAGAGACCGCTTCTTCATTGCGCGTCATCCTTTGTCATCAGAGTGTAGAAGACCCAGCTGACCAGCAGCGTGATGGCGAAGTAGATCAGGCTCATCGCGGCTGCAGGGCCAAGGTCGAACTGTCCCAACGCGATCTTCACAAGGTCGATCGATAGCAAGGTTGTTGAGTTGCCGGGGCCACCGCCGGTCAGAACGAAGGGCTCGGTATAGATGTTGAAACTGTCCATAAAGCGCAGCAGAACGGCGATGGTCAGGACGGTTTTCATCTTGGGCAGTTGGATATAGCGGAACACCGACCACGGGCTAGCCCCGTCAATCTTGGCCGCTTGGTAGTAAGCGTCTGGGATCGACACGAGGCCTGCATAGCACAGCAGCACGACCAGCGAAGTCCAGTGCCAGACATCCATAACAACAACCGTGATCCATGCCGACAGAGGCTGTTGCGTCATATCATAGTTGATGCCCAGGACGTCATTCAGGAAGTAGCCCAGCAGGCCGATCTTGGGCAGCGTGAAGATGTTCCACATCGAGCCAACCACGTTCCAAGGGATCAGCATCGGCAGGGCCATCAGGACCAGACAGACCGGCACCCAGAACCCTTTGCGCGGCATCGACAGGGCGACGATGATGCCCAAGGGCACCTCGATCAGAAGGATCAGGAAGGTGAACAGGAACTGCCGTCCCAGCGCGGCCTGAAAGCGGTCCGAACGCAGGATTTGCTCGAACCAGCCAAGCCCCTCCCAGAAGAACTGGTTATTGCCGAAGGTTTCCTGCACCGAGTAGTTGACCACCGTCATCATCGGAACCAGCGCGTTGAACGCGACCAGTGCGAGAACCGGCAGGACAAAGAACCAGGCTTTTTGGTTTTCTGTTCTCATCAGCTGCGCTCCTCGGTTGCGATCCAGCCGTCGCGGTAAACGCGAGATTGTTCTGGTTTGAATTGCAGGAAGACCTGTGAGCCCGGTTCAGGCACGGAGTGTTCGGTTACAGCCTTGAGGGCCGTATTGCCGACCATCGCGCTGACCACATAGTGGCGGCCGATATCGGACACTTTGGTGACATGCGCCGGAATGCCGGTGTCGCCAAAGCCCACGTATTCCGGGCGGATGCCCAGATCGGTGCGTCCTCCGTCGCCATGGGTGGGACCCTCCAGCATCACTTCATGGCCCTCAAACACAGCCCGGTCGCCTTTGGCGTCGCAGGGCAGAACATTCATGCCGGGGGAGCCGATAAAGTGGCCAACAAAAGTGTGCTGCGGGCGCTCGAACAGCTCAACAGGGGTGCCGATCTGAACGACCTCGCCGTCTTGCATCACGACCACCTCATCCGCGAAGGTCAGCGCCTCGGTCTGGTCGTGGGTCACATAGATCATGGTTGCCTGCACTTTCTGGTGCAGTTCCTTCAGCTTCGAGCGCAGCTTCCATTTCAGATGCGGGTCAATCACGGTCAGCGGCTCATCAAACATCACCGCGTTCACATCGTCGCGCACCAGTCCCCGCCCCATCGAGATTTTCTGCTTATTGTCCGGGCTGAGGCCGCTGGCACGGGTGTTCAGCATATCCGTGACGTCCAGCATCTCGGCGATCTCATCGACGCGCCGCTTGATTTTGGCGGGGTCGACGCCTCGGTTTTTCAGGGGAAAGGCCAGGTTTTCGCCCACGGTCATCGTGTCGTAGATCACCGGAAACTGGAAGACCTGCGCAATGTTGCGCTGATCGGGTGGAAGGGCCGTAACATCCTGACCGTCAAACAGAATCTGCCCCTCAGACGGTGTCAGCAGACCTGAGATAATATTCAGCAGAGTGGACTTGCCGCAGCCCGAGGGCCCCAGCAGCGCATAGGCCCCGCCGTCGCGCCATGTGACATCGATTTCTTTCAGCGCATAGTCCTCGGGGCCTTTCGGCGCGGGCATATAGCTGTGTCGCAGATTGGAAAGCTTGATCTGTGCCATGTCAGGCCACCCTTTGGCCGTCTTGGCCGAAATACCGGCAATGCGCCGGGTTCATGTAGAAACTGTGATCCTCACCGACTTGATAAGGGTGAACCCCTGCCGCCAAAGACACCCAGTCGTCCGAGCCATGCCGGAAATGCGCGCTGGAATCCGATCCCGACAGTTCGGTCACAATCACGCGGCCTGTCAGTTCAACGTCAGCCTCAGATGTCCGGATTGGAGTGACGCGATGCGGACGCACGGCTACCATGTATTCGCCATCGGCCATATTCTGAACCGCCCAGCCGCCGCCTCCGGCAAGCTGCGCTTGTGCGCCGGATACCGTGATACGCGCCACGTTGATCGGCGGGTCCGAGAATACGCGTGCCGCAGCCAGATTTTCGGGATTGCGGTAGATATCAGCCGTCGGGCCGAACTGCGTCACATACCCGTCTTCCATCAATGCGGTATGTCCACCCAGCAAGAGCGCCTCTTCGGGTTCCGAGGTCGCATAGACCACCACGGCGCCACGCCCGGCGAACAGATCGGGCAACTGCTCACGCAGCTCTTCGCGCAGCTTGTAGTCGAGGTTGGCCAGCGGCTCATCCAGGAATACGGCGCGGCTTTCTTTCGCAATCGCACGGGCCAAGGCGGTGCGTTGTTGCTGGCCACCAGACAGTTCGTGCGGGCGGCGATGCAGCATCGGGCGCAGTTGCAGCAGGTCGGCAGCCTCTTCCACGCGGCCCTCGATTTCGGACTTCGCCATACCAGCCACGCGCAAGGGTGAGGCAATGTTGTCGAAAACGGTCATATGCGGGTAGTTCACGAAGAACTGGTGGACCAGGCTGATCTGACGCTTCTGCGTGTTCAGCTTCGTCACATCCTGCCCATCCATGAAGACCTTGCCCGAAGCGATCGGGTCCAGCCCGGCCATCATCTTGATCAGAGAGGTCTTGCCCGATCCCGTCGCCCCCAGCAGCACATTGAAATGGCCGGTCTGCAGCGTCAGGGATGTGGGTTTGATGTGAATGACGTTCCCGACCCGTTTGGTCGCGTCTTTAAGTTCGATCATGTCCGTGAATTCCGATCCCGCAGCGCGATGCGCTGTCTTGGTCTTGGGATGGGGATGCCGCAATCGGCACCCCCGGTTTCAATCGCTTACTGAGACTGCCAGCGCTGAACCAGTTCGTCATAGTTGACGGTCTGGCCTTGCGGCTTTTCGTTCTCAAGCTTGGCCTTGGGCGAGCCCTCTTTCTCCAGCCAGAAGGCAGGATCCTGCGGCTCGTTCAGACGTGGGCCGCAGCCACCGTAGACACCGGCACTTTCATCCGCGGCCTGCATACGGGCCATGGTGATGTCCATTTCCTCAGCCAGACGATCCATCGCCTCTTGCGGGGTGAAGGCGCCCGAGTTCACGTCACCGATCTGCTGCCACCAGATTTGGGCCAGCTTCGGATAATCCGGAACGTTGATGCCGGTCGGCGACCATGCCACACGGTCAGGTGAGCGGTAGAACTCGACCAGACCACCCAGCTTGGGTGCGCGTTCGGTGAACGACTCGTGGTTGACCGAGCTGTCGCGGATGAAGGTCAGACCCACATGGGACTTCTTCACGTCAACAGTCTTCGACGTCACGAACTGAGCATAGAGCCAAGCCGCCTGGGCACGATCCTCGGGGGTCGATTTAAGGAACGTCCAGGAGCCCACGTCTTGGTAGCCGACCTTCTGGCCTTCTTCCCAATAGGGGCCGTGCGGGCTGGGCGCCATCCGCCACAGCGGCGTGCCTTCGTCGTCCACGGTGTTGTTGCCTTCGGACTTCGGCTTCACCATGTCAGCGGTAAAGGCGGTGTACCAGAAGATCTGCTGGGCCACGTTGCCTTGGCTAAGCGCTGGCAGCGACTGGTAGAAGTCATAAGACGCCGCACCCGGAGGAGCGTATGCCCGCAGCCACTCATCCCACTTGCGGATCGCGTAGACCGCAGCCGGACCGTTGGCCGCACCACCGCGCGAGACGGAGGCCCCGACAGGGTTACAGGTGCCCGCTTCCATGCGGATGCCCCACTCGTCAACGGGGATACCGTTCGGCTCACCCACGTCACCGGCACCGGCCATCGACAGCCACGCGTCGGTCATTCGCCAGCCAAGGTCAGGCGCGCGTTTGCCGTAGTCCATGTGACCGTAGATTGTCACACCGTCGATCTCTTTCACGTCGTTGGTGAAAAATTCGGCAATGTCTTCGTAAGCGGACCAATTGACCGGAACGCCAAGGTCATAGCCATACTTCTCTTTGAAGGCGGCCTTGTTGGCCTCGTCATCGAACCAGTCTTTGCGGAACCAGTAGAGGTTCGCGAACTGCTGGTCGGGCAGCTGATACAGCTTGCCATCCGGACCGGTGGTGAACTGAATGCCCATGAAGTCATCCAGATCCAGCGTCGGCGAGGTTGTCGCCGCCCAGTCGCCTGCCATCATGTCGGTCAGCGGATAGGCCAGTTGCAGGCGAGAGTGCGTCCCGATCAGGTCACTGTCATTGACGTAACCGTCATAGAGGTTCCGGCCCGTCTGCAGCTGGGTCTGAACCGCCTGAACCACTTCGCCCTCGCCGAGGATCTGGTGGTTGACCTTGATCCCGGTGATCTCTTCGAACGCCTTGGTCAGCACCTCGGATTCATACGAGTGCGTTGGAATACCTTCTGACAGAACGTTGATTTCCATGCCCGCATAAGGCTGTGCAGCTTCGATGAACCACTTCATCTCGCCCATCTGTTCGTCTTTCGACAGAGTCGATGGCTGGAATTCGTCGTCGATCCAACGTTGTGCTGCGGCTTCGTCGGCCCAAACGGGACCGTGCCCCGCAATGACGGCAGCCGCCGCCACTGCGGAAAGTAGATGTCTCCGCATCTGTTTCCTCCCAAAAACTATGGATTCCGGCGCGAACCGGATGGCAACCAACATCAGCGATTTACCGCGCATCTGTCAAACTAAATTTTTAGTAATTGACGCGAGGGCAGAAAATTTCTGTCTTATGCATTGTTATTATTTAATTTTCCCAACCGAGTGCCGTACCGCGTTTTCAGAACCTTGGCGGCAAAAGACCGGAATGGAACCACGTCACAAAGCTGACAATCGAGAAAACAGGCAACCCCGTCGCACTTTGAATATCGGCCGCATAGGGGCACATATTGGTGCATTCCAGAACGATTGCGCCAAGCTCAGGGTGGTTTTTTTGCAGCCGCAAAGCCGCCTCGACATTGTCAGCGCGCGCCTTTTCGACATTCAGAGACTCCTCATTCTCCAGAATTGCGCGCGTGAATTCCTGCCCCCCTTCCGTCGTTCCGATCGGCGTTCCTTCGGGCACCTGTGCTTTTCGCAAATGATCCTCGGTCAGGGTCGAGGCCGAGATGGTCAGGACCCCAGCACGCTTTCCAGCTGGGAGGGTGCGATTGACCATCTCAACCTGCATCAACGACGAGGTCACGACTGGAACCGGAACGGCCTCGGACAATTCTTGCTGGAACAAGGACAGAAAACCGCAATTCGTGGTGATGCCGTCCGCGCCATCGCGAACAAGGTCACGGGCTGCATCGACAAACGCGCTCAACATGCCCTCGGCCCCACGCCTCACAACAAGGTCAGGCGAGGCATCGCGCACGATCCGATACAGCACCGGAAACGGCCAGGTCGTCGCGTTGCCCATGTCGCCCGGAATGCGCGGAAACCGCGCGTCGAGCATCAAAATACCCACCGACGCTCCGTAGATGGATTTCCCCCCTTGTGCGATCATCTGCCCCTCCTCCTGAGTTCTGAGCGTCGAATTCGCCCGACAGTTTCACATCCTCATGCGACTTGCCAACCGCGTTATCCACTCGTCTGCCGTTCGTCTGGTACCGCGCCCTCGGCAAAGGTCTCAATCGAGGTCGTCAACTGCGCTAGAAACGCCTGCCCGATGGCGGAGAGCGGGCGGCCTTTGGCGGTGATGACCGCAAGATCCAGCATCACGGGCGGCTGAAACTGCCGGGTTTGATAGCCGTCCTCGCCATCGAACGACACGGTAAACGGGTCGACTAGGGCTACACCCATGCCCTCCTTGACGAAGCTGAGCAGGTTTTCCGACAAATGCGTGTGGATCTTGGTCCGCCAATCGCACCCGGCCTTCTGGAATACCTCGCGCGTCCGGCGGTGGGTTTGATGCTCCGGCCCCATCACTATGAAGGGCTCCTTTTCAAGCAGTTCCGGCGTCAGGACCTCATGCGCGGCCAGAGGGCTGTTTTCGGGAAACGTCGCCAGCGTTTCAAACCGAAAAACCTTGGCGTTCAGGGTGTCGTGCAGAATGGGCATCTCTACGATGCCGATCTCGAACAGGCCCGACGTCACCCATTCCTGAATTTTCGACGAATATTGCGATTGAAAGCTGACAGACAGATTGGGGCGTGATTGCGAAAACCGCGCAATCTCGCGCGGCATGAAGCCGAAGGACAGCATATGCGGGGCGGCGACTTGCAATTGGCCGGGGTGTTTGTTCTGCAAATCCGTTACGGCCTGCGCCACGTGATCCAACCCGCGCACCACGGTGTCGACCTCACGATAGAGAAGCTCGGCCTCGGGCGTGGGCAGCAAGCGTCCCTTGGTGCGTTCGAACAAGGGCAAACGCGCCTCGCGCTCTAGCTGAGACAGAAGGTTGCTGATGCCCGGCTGTGAAATGCCAAGCACTGACGCGGCGCCGGTGACCGTCCCTGTCTCCATGATCGCATGAAAAGCCTGCAACTGACGAAATCTGAGGGACATCCACACATCACTTTTTCTGATAGTATAAGCAAGATATAGTATTTGAAATGATATTCCGGTCAAGGCAGGCTGCGTCCTGACCGGAGGTGGGATGTCTGATCTACAACAGAAAATAACGGGCTATGATGTATGGCATCTTGCGCTGCCGGTGACATCGCGTCGGGATCACGGCATCGGCTCGGTCGAAGGCGCGTGCGAGGTCGTCATCCTCAGATTGACCACTGAGGACGGCACGCAAGGGTTTGGTGAGGCCTCGCCCTGGTCGGTGTTTACCGGCACGCCCGAGGCCACGTTTGCCGCGCTGGACCGCTATCTGCGCCCGCTGGTTTTAGGCGCGCGCCTGTCCGACCGGGCCGCGATCATGGCCCAGGCCGCCCACGCGGTCGCCCACTGTACCGAAGCCAAGGCCGCGTTGGAGGCCGCGCTGCTGGACCTGACTGGCCGCATCTCCGCCCTACCGGTTTGGGCCTTGTTGGGCGGCAAGTGCCGTGATGCGATCCCGCTAAGCTGCTCCATCGCCAATCCTGACTTTGCGCAGGATATCGACCTGTTGGCGCGGTTGCGCGATGATGGCGTGCGGATCGTGAAACTCAAGACAGGGTTCAAGGATCATGCGTTCGACATCATGCGGCTTGAATATCTGGCCCAGAACCACCCCGAGATGGCCGTCCGCGTGGACTATAATCAGGGGCTGAGCATCGAGGACGCCCCGGCGCAGGTGCGCGACGTGGCCCAGTTTCAACCCGACTTCATCGAACAACCGGTACGGGCGCAGCACTTTGGCATGATGGCCCAGCTGAAGCAGATGATCGACGTCCCTCTGCTGGCCGATGAAAGCGTCTTTGGCCCCGAGGACATGGAGCGCGCCGCACGTGAGGGGATTTGCGACGGCGTCTCGGTCAAGATCATGAAATCCGGTGGTCTGACACGAGGCCAGACGGTCGCCCGCATCGCCGCCACCCATGGGCTGAGCGCCTATGGCGGCGACATGTTTGAAGCAGGCTTGGCCCATCTCGCCGGAACCCACATGATCGCCGCAACGCCCGAGATCACATTGGGCTGTGAATTCTATCAGGCCAGCTATTTTCTGACCGAAGATATCCTCGAAACCCCTTTCGAGGTGCGGGACGGTCAAGTCATCGTACCAGACGCCCCCGGGCTGGGCGGAATGCCGGACGTGGCCAAGCTCAACCACTATGCGGTTGCGAAATCGGGGGCAGCATGAGCGACAAGAAAACCATTGCCATCATCGGTGCCGGAATTGTCGGCGTCTCGGCCGCGGTCTGGCTGCAGCGGGATGGGCATAATGTAGTCCTGATTGACAAGGCAGGACCTGCCGAGGGGACGTCTCATGGCAATGGCGGGGTACTTGCCTCCTGCTCAATCGTTCCGGTGACAGTGCCGGGCCTGCTGCGCAAAGCCCCCCGCATGCTGTTCAGCCCATCTGAGCCGCTGTTCATGAAATGGGGTTACCTCCCTAAGCTTGTGCCTTGGCTGACCCGCTACCTGAGCCATGCAAAAGCCCACGAGGTAGACCGGATCGCCGCCGCCCTGACTCCGATCATTGGCGACAGTTTGAACGACCACAAGGCCGTGGCTGAAGGGACCGGGGCGGAGAAATGGCTGGTCCCCTCGGACTATCTTTTCCTTTACCGCGATCGAGCCCATTTCGAAGGGGACGCCTTTGGGTGGGGCATCCGGCGCAAGCATGGGTTTCACTGGGATGAGCTCGAAGGGCAGGCCTTGCATGACTACGATCCGGTCTTCAGCCGCGACATCTCATTTGCCACAAGGTTGGCGGATCACGGCCATATCACCGATCCGGGCCGCTATGTGAAAGACCTTGCCGCCCATGTCGAGGCCAATGGTGGGCGCATTCTGCGCGCCGAGGTCGAAGATGTCACCCGAGATGCGGGCAAGGTAACCGGCGTGCGCGCGGGCGGCGAGACCATCGCCTGCGACACGGCCATCGTCAGCGCGGGCGTCTGGTCCGGACCTCTGGCCAAACGGCTGGGCATCTCGGTCCCGCTGGAAAGCGAGCGTGGCTACCATCTGGAACTGGTCGCGCCATCGGCCATGCCCCGCAGCCCGGTCATGGTGGCCTCTGGTAAATTTGTTGCCACACCGATGGATGGGCGCATACGGTTGGCGGGTATTGTCGAATTTGGCGGGCTGGACGCTCCGCCCTCACGCGCGCCATTTGAATTGCTGCGCAAGAACGCCCGCGCAGCCCTGCCCGGCGTGACATGGAAGGAGGAAATTGAATGGATGGGCCACCGACCGGCCCCTGCCGACTCGATCCCGATCATCGGTGAGGTTCCCGGTATTTCCGGGGCCTATATGGGCTTCGGCCACCACCATATCGGCCTGACCGGCGGCCCCAAAACCGGCCGTTTGCTGGCCCAAATGATCGCAGGACGCACGCCAAACACAGATACCAGCGTCTATGCGCCAGCACGGTTCGCAACATGAATAATTCGGCTCAAGAAGCCAGTCCAACGTATAACAATAGGGAGACTATCATGAAGAAACTCACTAGCCTTCTCGCGGCAACCGCATTGACCGCCGCAGCGGCCGCCCCCGCCATGGCCGAGAAATGGGACATGCCGATGGCCTATTCGGCCTCGAATTTCCATTCGGCTACGGGTGCTGAATTCGCCAAATGTGTAACCACCGGAACCGGCGGCGAAATCGAGATCGTGACCCACCCCTCGGGCTCTCTGTTCAAAGGCGCCGATATCAAGCGCGCGATCCAGACCGGGCAGGCCCCGATTGGCGAGCGCCTGTTGTCCGGACACCAGAACGAAAATGCGCTGTTCGGCTTCGACTCGATCCCCTTCCTTGCCACGTCCTTTGACGACAGCGCCAAGCTGTGGGAAGCGGCTAAGCCCTCGATCGAGAGCCTGCTGGCCGAGCAAAACCTGACGCTGCTTTATGCCGTGCCTTGGCCGCCGCAGGGGCTGTACTTCAAAAATGAGGTGAACTCGGTCGCCGACATGAAGGGCATAAAGTTCCGGTCCTACAACAACGCCACCTCGCGTCTGGCCGAGCTGACGGGCATGCTGCCCGTAACGATTGAAGCCGCCGAGATCAGCCAGGCCTTCGCAACGGGCGTGGCGGACTCGATGGTGTCTTCCGGGTCGACTGGCTATGACCGCAAGGTATGGGAAAGCCTGAACTACTTCTACGAAGTCGACGCCTGGCTGCCGCGCAACTACGTGATGGTCAACTCGGACGTCTGGTCGGGTGTGTCTGACGCCAACAAGAATGTCATAAAAGCGTGCGCGGAACTGGCCGAATATGCCGGCAACTGGCGCGCCAAAGAATATACCGGCTTTACACTGCAGGGTCTGCGCGACGGTGGCATGACCGTTGGTCCGGCCTCTGACCAGATGGTGGGTGAGCTGAAAGAAATCGGCGTCACAATGACCAATGAATGGCTTGAGGCTGCAGGCGACGAGGGCAAAGCCATCGTCGATGCGTTCAACGCCGCGCAGCAATAACGCCAAATCGGGCGGCAGGTCCTTCTGCCGCCCGCACCATCTCAAAAAAACAAACCAAGCGGGGACAGTATGGCGGTTATGCGTGGGCTTCGGTCCGTTCTGGATTTCATTTATCAAGCCGCAGGCGTTCTGGCCGCACTGAGCTTGATCGCCATTTTGCTGCTGATCGTGGTGCAGATGCTGGCCCGCTGGACCGGAGAGGTCTTTCCCGGCGCGCCCGACTATGCCGGTTACGCCATGGCGGCCGCGTCCTTTCTGGCTTTCGCCAATGCGCTGAACCGAGGCAGTCATATCCGCGTGTCCATTTTGTTGAACGCCGTGCCGGACGGTTTTCGGCGTGTTCTGGAAATCTGGTGTTTCGCCATCGGCACAGCGGTGATGTGGTATTTCTGCTGGTACGCCTACCGCTTTGTCTATTGGAGCTGGAAGTTCAACGATGTCAGTCAGGGGCAGGACAGAACCGCCCTGTGGATTCCTCAATCCGCCATGCTGATCGGCGCCGTGATCCTCGCCATCGCACTAACCGACCATCTGCTCCACGTGCTGTTCAAGGGGGATCACCGCATCACCCCCGATCTGGCCGACCAAAGCCAGGGGGAATGAGCGCATGGAAAACCTTTCGATCATCATCCTGTTCATCTTCGTCCTCTTCACCCTGCTCGGCACCGGCGTTTGGGTCGGTCTTGCCCTGATGGGCGTCGCCTGGGTCGGGATGGAGCTGTTCACGACCCGCCCCGTCGGCGACGTCATGATCACAACGATCTGGTCCGCGTCCTCGTCCTGGACCCTGACCGCCCTGCCCATGTTCATTTGGATGGGCGAAATCCTGTATCGAACGCGATTGTCCGAGGATATGTTCAAAGGGCTTTCGCCATGGATGGCCCCTCTGCCCGGCGGGTTGGTGCACACCAATATTGTCGGCTGCACGGTGTTTGCCGCAGTGTCCGGCTCATCCGCTGCCACGCTGACCACCGTGGGCAAAATGTCGATCCCGGAATTGCGCAAGCGCAATTACCCCGAACGTATGATCATCGGCACCCTGACCGGAGCGGCGACGCTGGGCTTGATGATCCCGCCCTCACTGACACTAATCGTCTATGGCGTCACCATCAATGAATCCATCACCAAACTGTTCTTTGCCGGCATCTTGCCCGGCCTCGTTCTGGCCGCGATGTTCATGGGCTATGTTGCGATCTATTCGAAACTTGGCAAGGACTGGCAGCCCAACGTCGAAGCCAAGCTTAGCTTCCGCGAGAAAATCCACAACTCTCGCTTCCTGTTGCCTGTGATCCTGTTGATCACGGTGGTGATTGGCTCGATGTATCTGGGCTATGCCACTGCAACCGAAGCCGCCGCCTTTGGCGTGATCGGAGGGCTATTGCTGGCCGCCGGTCAAGGCTCGCTCAACTGGAAGACCTTCACCGAAAGCTTGATGGGCGCAACGCGCACCAGCGCGATGATTGCCCTGATCCTTGCAGGCGCGGCCTTCCTGTCGTTGTCGATGGGCTTCACTGGCCTGCCCCGAGGCCTCGCCGACCTCATTGCCGGGTGGGAGCTGACGCGGTTCGAGCTTCTTATGGTGCTGCTGGTTTTCTACATCATTCTGGGGTGTTTTCTGGACGGCATCTCGTCGGTCGTGCTGACCATGGCCGTGGTCGAGCCGATGATCCGAGATGCAGGGATTGATCTGATCTGGTTCGGCATCTTCATAGTTGTCGTCGTCGAGATGGCCCAGATCACACCGCCCATCGGGTTCAACCTGTTCGTGATGCAGGGCATGACCAACCACGAGATGAGCTATATCGCCCGCGCTGCAATTCCGATGTTCCTGATCATGGTGCTGATGGTTTTTGTTCTGATCTGGTTCCCTGAGCTAGCCACCTGGTTGCCTGATAACCTGCGTCAGAGCCCCGGCGGGTAGCGCCACTTGAACCCGCTGCATCTGGCGGCCCGCAATGGCCCCATTGTACTGGTCGCGGGGCTGGTTGCCGGTCTGCTCTTGCCTAGCCTCGCCGAGCCGATGCGCCCGCTGTTGCCGCCGCTGGTGATGTTACTGCTGTTCGTGACAGTCCTGCGAATGGAGCCAAAAACACTCATAGGCTCGCTGTCAGACCTGCACAGCGTGATCCGCACGATTGCAGCACTGCAACTTGCGGTGCCGCTGACGCTTCTGGCCATTGGATACACGGCTGGATGGATGAGTTCGCCGATCTTCCTGTCGCTGCTCATCGTCGCCGCAGCGCCCTCGATTTCCGGCAGCCCGAACATGTGCCTGATGATGGGACACCCGGCAGAACACGCGGTGCGCCTTGTGGTGGTGGGAACCGCGCTTTTGCCTCTGACGGCGCTGCCCGTCTTCTGGCTCATGCCAGAGCTGGAGGATGTTCGCGCCGTCACCGGCGCCTCGGCCCGCTTGTTCCTGACCATCGCCGTTGCGGCCTCCGCCGCGATCGTCTTGCGCCTGACTGTCCTCAGAAACCCGTCCGCGTCCACGCTCAGCAGTCTTGAAGGGTTGGGCGCGATCACCCTGGCGGTCTTTGTCATCGGCCTGATGCCATCACTCAGCGCGACGGCGTTGGAGGCCCCCGGCACGGCGCTGTTCTGGGTCGCATTTGCCTGCGTAATCAACTTTGGCGCTCAGGCCGTGATGTTCATCCTATTGCGCAGGCGCGGCCCACCAGCACAAGCGACGGCTATTTCTTTGATCTCAGGCAATCGCAATATTGCCCTGTTCTTTGTCGCTTTGCCGCCCGAGGTCATTGCGCCGATCATGGTCTTTATAGGGGCCTACCAGATTCCGATGTACCTGACCCCGACTCTGATGCGGCGACTGTATCGAACGAACGCGTTTGACCCCTAGGCAATCCCAATAGCTGCGCCCTGTGATTGCCTGAAGAATACGCACTCAGACGTTGTTCGCCCAAAAATTGATCTACACTTGTGGTCCCTTTGCAAGCGTAGCAATCGATCTGTTGCCAACCCCATGCAGCGCGCCCAACTGACTCCGTATGAGCCAGAACCTGACAGTTGTTGTCGTAGAACAAAACCAAGACCGGGCCTTTGCCATCGTGGATGCGCTGAAGGAGTCCGGCGATGTCGATGTATTCGTGATCGGAAACGCCTCGGGACTGGCACGTAAAATTGCCACTCACAGCCCCGATATCGTCCTGATTGATATCGACAACCCGTCGCGCGACATGCTCGAGGAATTAACGGTCGCGTCCGGCCCACTGGAGCGTCCCGTCGCCATGTTTGTGTCCGGAGCAGCCGGAGGGTTGGCGAAAGCCGCTGTTGAGGCGGGTGTCTCGGCCTATGTGGTCGACGGCCTTCAGGCCGAGCGGATCAAGCCGGTGATCGACACGGCCATCGCTCGGTTTCAGGTCCTGCGCCAGATGCGGACGGAACTGGCTGAAACTCGCCGCGCATTGGACGAACGCAAGGTGATCGACCGCGCCAAAGGCTTGTTGATGAAAGCCAAAGGCGTGCCCGAGGATGAGGCCTATGCCCTGCTCCGCAAAACCGCGATGAACCAGAACCGCAGGGTGGCCGAGGTTGCCGAGGCGCTGGTTACGGCCTCGGGGTTGTTGTCATGAGGACCGTCACCCTTCCCGTGGCCTACATGCCGCTGGTCGATGCCGCCCCATTAATTGTCGCGCGCGAAATGGGGTTCGACCATGCCGAGGGCGTTTCGCTGGATCTGCGCCCTGCCCCATCCTGGTCGTCCCTGCGCGACATGCTGGCCTTTGGACATGTCGATGCAGCGCATCTGCTTTCTCCGGTGCCGGTTGCCATGGCCTTGGGACTGGGCGGCATCGCAACGCCGCTTTCGGCCGTGTCGGTGCTTTCGATGAATGGAACCGTGATTGGAATTGGCACGCAATTGGCCGGGCGGCTAGCACATCAGGGATATGGTTTTGATTTCGCCGATGCCGCCAAAGCCGGCGCCGCATTGGCAAAAGCCGCCGGAGACGTTCTGGTCTTTGGTGTGCCCTTCCCTTTCTCGATGCATGTCGAACTGCTGCGCTACTGGGTGGCGGGAACCCCGCTGGCCTCGAAAAAGGTGGAAATCCGAACCGTACCGCCGCCATTGATGGCGCAGGCGCTCGCAGGAGGAGAAATCGACGCCTTCTGCGTGGGTGAGCCCTGGGGATCCTTCGCGGTCGACGACAATGTCGCTACCCTACTTCTACCGGGCCAGGCGATCTGGACCTGCGCGCCGGAAAAGGTGCTGGCCGTGCGCAACGACTGGGCCGAGACCGAGCCGCATCTGCTCGGCAGTCTGATGCGGGCCGTCTGGCGCGCCGGGCGTTGGCTATCAAGTGAAGACAGCCGCACAACCGCGTCCGAGATGCTGTCCCGCAAATCCTATCTCAACGTCTCGCCCGAACTGATCGACCGCGCCCTGATGGGAGAGTTCACGATCTCTGCCCGCGGCGAACAGCGCCATCTTGAGGGGTTCGTCGAGTTCTTTGATGGGGCCGCCACCTTCCCATGGCGCAGCCAGGCGAAATGGATTGCGCATCAATTGGCCCTGCGAAACGGGCTGGATGTCACAACCGCCGAGCGTCAGGCCGCCAAGGTCTTTCGCAGCGATCTTTATCGTCGTGAACTGCAAGGGCTGGGCGTGGAATCACCAGGCGCCTCGGAAAAGCTGGAGGGCGCACTACCCACTTCTACCGCTGTGGCCTCAACCCATGGCAGCCTGATTCTACCCCCGAATGTCTTTTTCGACCGGCGCATTTTCGAGCCGACCGCCTAAGATTGCCTAATTTTTTTGCAGTGCAGCATTCGACAACGCTGCATTGCAGAAAAAGTACCTCTGAAATGCCAAAAAAGGATGACGACCCAAACCCGACAAGGCTTAATCGGGTCAACGGCAGGCAACGACGCCCACCGTAAGAATTCGCCCGCCGAAATGGGCATCCACAAAGAGCAGAGCCGCTCGACCACCCGCCAATCCTCCCGGCGGTGTGTGTCGGCGGCTTTTTTGTTTGCCCAACGCGATTGGGCTGAACCGAAAGGGATCGAGATGAAAAAGCTACTTCTGGGCCTTATTGCGTCTACCGCGCTTGCCTCTCCGGCATTGGCCGAGCTGGAACTGGAAAAAGACGAGCTGACCTTTGGCTTTATCAAACTGACGGATATGGCCCCGTTGGCCGTCGCCTACGAACAGGGCTACTTCCTCGAAGAGGGTCTGTTCGTGACGTTGGAAGCGCAAGCCAACTGGAAAGTGCTGCTAGACGGCGTGATCGGCGGGCAGCTGGACGGCGCGCATATGCTGGCGGGTCAGCCTTTGGCGGCGACCATCGGATACGGGACCGAAGCCCATATCATCACGCCTTTCTCGATGGACCTGAACGGCAATGGCATCACCGTCTCGAACGAGATTTGGGAAGAAATGAAGCCCAATATCCCAAAGATGGATGACGGTCGCCCGCAGCACCCGATTAGTGCTGAGGCCTTGGCACCGGTCGTTGAGAAATACAAGTCCGAAGGCAAGCCGTTCAACATGGGCATGGTCTTCCCAGTTTCGACCCATAACTACGAGCTGCGCTACTGGCTAGCCGCTGGTGGTCTGCATCCGGGGTATTACAGCCCCGAAAACGTGACCGGTCAGATCGGCGCGGACGTCTTTCTATCTGTGACGCCTCCGCCGCAAATGCCCGCCACTTTGGAGGCCGGTACGATCTATGGCTATTGCGTGGGCGAGCCGTGGAACCAACAGGCCGTTTTCAAAGGCATCGGTGTTCCCGTCATCACCGACTATGAGCTGTGGAAGAACAACCCTGAAAAGGTCTTCGGCATCACAGCCGAGTTCGCCGAAGAGTACCCAAACACCACTCTGGCCGTGACCAAGGCGCTGATCCGCGCGGCACAGTGGCTGGATGAAAACGACAACGCCAACCGCCCCGAGGCGGTCGAGATCCTCAGCCGCCCGGAATATGTGGGCGCGGATTATGACGTCATCGCCAACTCGATGACCGGCACGTTCGAATATGAAAAAGGCGACAAACGCGAGGTTCCCGATTTCAACGTGTTCTTCCGCTACAATGCGACCTACCCGTTCTACTCGGACGCGGTTTGGTACCTGACCCAGATGCGCCGCTGGGGTCAGATCGCCGAGGCCAAGCCCGACAGCTGGTATGACGAAGTCGCCAAGTCGGTCTACAAGCCCGAGATCTACCTTGAGGCCGCGCGCTTGCTGGTCGACGAAGGGCTGGCGAACGAGGCTGATTTCCCGTGGGACAGCGACGGCTACAAAGCACCGACTCCGGCCGAAGATATCATCGACGGCATCGCTTATGACGGCCGCACTCCCAACGCCTATCTCGAAAGCCTCTCCATCGGTTTGAAAGACGGTCAGACGATCGTCGGCTCGGACGTGCAAGGCTAATCCCGAAAACCTGCGCCCGGCCTCGTCGGGCGCGGACCCCAAAGTGCCCCGCCATCGCAAGGACACATCAGATGACAACGGTCGATCCCGAATTCAACGCAGACGCCGCCCGCGAGGAACGTCGCGCCCGCCTTTTCACCCGCATCAACGCAGCCGACAAGTGGTTCCAGGTGTTGGGCCTCAGCTGGGCTACGCCCGTCCTAAAGGCCGCCGCAGGAGACAACCCACGCGCCCAGATGACCGAGATTTGGCGATTGTTGATCGTTCCCCTGCTGTCGATCTGTGCCTTTCTGCTGCTCTGGGCCACGCTGGCCCCGAAAGTACAGACTTCGCTTGGTGCGGTCCCCGGACCCGCGCAGGTTTGGAGCGAAATGGTCAGCCTGAACGAAGACGCACAGGCCAAGGCCGCCAAGCGCGCCAAATTCGAAGCGATGGTCGAAAAGCGCAACCAAAAGTTCATTGATGCCGGTCAGCCCGAAAAGGTGAAGGAAGTCGCCTTTACCGGGGCGCCCTCCTACTACCAGCAAATCTGGACCTCGATCAAAACGGTGTTTTTCGGCTTTCTCATCGCCACAGTGGTCGCCGTGCCGCTTGGCATTGCCGCCGGTCTGTCTCCGACCGCCAATGCTGCGCTGAACCCGCTGATCCAGATCTTCAAACCGGTGTCTCCGCTGGCCTGGTTGCCGATCGTCACCATGATCGTCTCAGCCGTTTACGTCACAAATGACGGCTGGTTCGCCAAGTCTTTCCTGATCTCTGCGATAACCGTCACCCTGTGTTCGCTGTGGCCCACGCTGATCAATACATCGCTGGGTGTAGCCTCCATCGACAAGGACCTAGTGAATGTCTCCAAGGTGTTGAAAATGAACACCTATACCAAGATCACCAAACTGGTGCTGCCCTCTGCCCTGCCGCTGATCTTCACAGGCCTGCGCCTGTCGCTGGGCGTCGGCTGGATGGTTCTGATCGCCGCGGAAATGCTGGCGCAGAACCCCGGTCTGGGCAAGTTTGTCTGGGATGAGTTCCAGAATGGCTCGTCCAGCTCGCTCGCCAAGATCATGGTCGCAGTATTCACCATCGGCATCATCGGCTTCCTGCTGGATCGCGTGATGTACGCGCTTCAATCCTTGTTTACCTTCACAAACAACCGGTGATCGAGATGAGCATTCTGAGCTTCAAGAACGCCTCGAAATCCTTCGGTGAAGGCACCGCACGCACCGATGTGCTGAAAGGCATCGACCTTAACTTGCAAGAGGGTGAGTTTCTGGTGATCCTCGGCTTCTCGGGCACTGGCAAGACGACCCTGATCAACCTGATGGCCGGTCTGGATACGCCAACCAAGGGCGAGGTCACGTTCAAAGGTACTCCGATCAAGGGGCCGGGCCCTGAGCGTGGCGTGATCTTCCAGAACTACTCGCTGATGCCATGGCTGACGGTCAGCGGCAATGTGGGGCTGGCCGTGGATACGGTCTTTCCCGGCCTCAGCAGGGCCGAGAAAGCCGAGAAAGTGGCGCATTACGTCAAGATGGTGGGTCTCAGCCATGCCGCGACGCGTCGCCCGGCGGAGTTGTCGGGCGGGATGCGCCAACGGGTCAACGTGGCGCGCGCTTTGTCGATGAACCCCGAAGTTCTGCTGCTGGATGAGCCTTTGTCGGCGCTTGACGCGCTCACCCGCGCCAATCTGGCGGATGAGATCGAACACATCTGGGAAACCGACAAGAAGACCTGTGTCCTTATCACCAATGACGTGGATGAGGCGATCATTCTGGCCGACCGGATTATCGCTTTGAACCCTGATGGCACACTGGGGCAGGAATTCCGCGTGTCGATCCCGCGCCCACGCGATCGGGGTGCGATGAACAACGATGAGACCTTCAAACGCCTCCGCGCCGACGTCACCAAGTACCTGATGGATGTTGGGATCGAGGCCAAGGTCGAAGGCTCTCGTATCCTGCCGGATGTCACCCCAATCCACGGCGTTCCAACGGCAGTGGCCGAGGCGCAAAAGGGGATGATCGAGAACCGTTTCCTCGACTTCTCGCAATTGCACAAGGTGTATCCGACGCCCAAAGGCCCTCTGACCGTGGTCGAGGATTTCGACCTGAAGATCGACAAGGGTGAGTTCATCTCTCTGATCGGCCATTCGGGTTGTGGCAAGTCCACGGTTTTGACCATGGCGGCAGGGCTAAACGACATCTCAAAAGGCGCGATCAAGTTGGATGGCCGCCACGTCGAAGGGGCCGACCCGGAACGCGCGGTGGTGTTCCAATCGCCCAACCTGTTCCCTTGGCTCAGCGCCAAGGAAAATGTCGCGATTGGCGTCGACAAGGTCTATCCCAAAGCCAGCATGGCCGAGCGGCAGGACGTGGTGGAGTACTATCTGGAACGCGTCGGACTGGCTGACGCGATGGACAAATCTGCCTCGGATCTCTCGAACGGTATGAAGCAACGCGTCGGTATTGCCCGCGCCTTCGCACTGTCGCCCAAACTTCTGCTGCTGGACGAGCCCTTCGGCATGCTCGACAGCCTTACGCGCTGGGAATTGCAGGAAGTCCTGATGGAGGTCTGGTCCCGCACCAAGGTCACAGCAATCTGTGTGACCCATGACGTGGATGAGGCGATCCTGCTGGCCGACCGCGTGGTTATGATGACCAACGGCCCGCAGGCCACAATCGGCAAGATCACCAAGGTCGAACTGCCGCGTCCGCGGACGCGCAAAGCGCTGCTCGAGCACCCGGATTACTACGCCTACCGGCAGGAGGTCCTCGATTTCCTCGAAGAATACGAACACGGCGCCAAGCCTAAAACACCCGCCCCCAAGGCGATTGCAGCGGAGTGAAATCATGAAGCAAAGACTTGTTGTCATTGGCGCTGGGATGGCCTCGGGCCGGGTGCTGGAGCACCTGACCGACGCCGCGCCGGATGCGTTCGACATCACCCTGTTCAACGCCGAGCCGCGCGGGAACTACAACCGCATCATGCTCAGCCCGGTTCTTTCGGGCGAGAAAACCTATGAAGAGATCGTCACCCATGACAACGCTTGGTATGCCCAACGCGGCATCTCCTGCCGCTTTGGCGAGCAGGTTGCCAAGATCGACCGTGAGATGAAGGTGGTCGAGGGTCAGAACGGCCACGTTCCTTACGACAAGCTGGTGATTGCCACCGGGTCGAACCCGTTCATGATCCCTTTGCCGGGGTATGATCTGGAGGGTGTGATTGCCTATCGCGATCTGGAAGACACCCAGCGGATGATGGGTATGGGTTCGGGCAACAAGGTCGTCGTCATCGGCGGCGGCCTACTGGGGCTTGAGGCCGCTGCTGGCATGGCCGCGCACGGAGTCGACGTGACCGTCGTGCACATCATGGGTCACCTGATGGAGCGTCAGCTGGACGAAGCCGCAGGCTATCTGCTGAAGAAGTCGCTGGAAGACAAAGGCATCAAGATTTGCCTGCAGGCGAACTCGAAAGAAATCCTCGGGCAAGATGGCAAAGTCCGCGCGCTGCTTCTGGACGACGGGACCGAATTGCCCTGTGACCTGTTGGTCATGGCCGTGGGGATCCGCCCGAACACGGCGCTGGCGCAAGAGGCCGGTCTGGCCATCGGGCGCGGTATCCATGTGGATGACCAGATGCTGACCTCGGACCCGGATATCTACGCGGTGGGCGAATGCGTCGAACATGACGGGGCGGTCTTTGGCCTAGTCGCGCCGCTCTATGATCAGGCGAAAGTGGCGGCGCAGGCGCTGTTGGGCGAAGAGGCTGCGTTTGTTCAAAAAACCCTCTCGACCAAGTTGAAGGTCACCGGCTGCGATTTGTTCAGCGCGGGCGATTTCGCGGATGGGCCTGGACGCGAGGATATCGTATTCCGCGACCCCTCGCGCGGGGTCTACAAGCGGCTGGTCATCGAAGAAAATTGTCTGGTCGGCGCGGTCATGTATGGCGACACTGCCGATGGCAGTTGGTTCTTCGGCCTGATCAAGGACGGCACCAGGATCGAAGACATGCGCGAGACGCTGATCTTCGGGCCTGCCTACCAGGGGGGCGACACTGCGGACCCTCTTTCAGCCGTTGCAGCATTGCCGCCTGAGGCGGAAATTTGCGGCTGCAACGGCGTATGCAAAGGTGACATTGTCGAGGCGATCAACGCAGGTGCCAGCGATCTGGGCGCCGTGCGAGCAAGCACCAAAGCCAGCGCCTCGTGCGGGACATGCACGGGGCTGGTTGAGCAAGTTTTGCAGGTCACTCTGGGTGATGAGTTCCAAATGCCAACGGCGCAACCGATTTGCGGCTGCACCGATCTGACGCATGAGGATGTACGACGTCTGATCAAAGGGCAGGAGCTGAAAAGCCAGGCCGCTGTCTGGCAGGAGCTGGGCTGGACAACGCCGAATGGCTGCCATGTCTGCCGCCCTGCAATCAACTATTACCTTCTGGCCGACTGGCCGCTGGAATACCAAGACGACCCGCAAAGCCGCTTCGTCAACGAACGCAAGCACGCCAACATCCAAAAGGACGGCACTTTTAGCGTTGTCCCGCGTATGTGGGGAGGCATCACCACCCCCGAAGAATTGCGTGCCATCGCGGATGCAGCGGACAAATACGATGTGCCGACGGTCAAGGTTACCGGCGGTCAACGCATCGACCTTCTCGGCGTGAAGGGCGAGGATCTGCCCGCCATCTGGTCGGATCTGAACCAGGCTGGACTGGTCTCAGGCCACGCCTATTCCAAAGGCCTGCGTACCGTCAAAACCTGTGTCGGCACCGATCATTGCCGCTTTGGCACGCAAGACAGTACAGGTCTCGGCATCAAGCTTGAGAAAATCCTTTGGGGGTCGTGGACACCGCACAAGTTGAAACTGGCGGTGTCGGGTTGCCCGCGCAACTGCGCCGAGGCGACCTGCAAGGATATCGGTGTAGTCTGCGTGGACTCAGGGTACCAGATCAGCATCGGCGGAGCCGCTGGTATGGACGTCAAAGAGACCGAATTACTCTGTCAGGTCTCCACCGAAGACGAAGCGATCCAGGTCGTGATGGCCGTCACACAGGCCTATCGCGAAGGCGGCAAGTATTTGGACCGTTTGTATAAATGGTTGGACAAGGTCGGCATGGACTGGGTCAAGGCTCAGGTCGTGGAGGACCGGGAGAACCGTGCCGCTCTGGTCGAACGGTTCGAACTGTCCCAAAGCATCTACCGCAAGGACCCGTGGGCGGAACACGTAAAGGACAAGGCGCAGACCTATGCGCCGATCGCAGATTTCACACTGGAGGCCGCGGAATGAGCTGGATCGACATCGGACATATCGACGACATTCCCCTGCGTGGCGCGCGTTTGGTGAAAACGCATATCGGCTGTATCGCGGTCTTCCGCACCGCCGAGGCCGAAGTCTTCGCCGCCACCAACAGCTGCCCCCACAAAGGCGGGCCGCTGTCCGAAGGGATCGTGCATGGGCAATCGGTCACCTGCCCCCTGCACAACTGGGTTTTCGACCTGAACACCGGCCAGGCACAGGGCGCTGACGAGGGGCAGATCGCCACCTATCCAGTGCGTCTCGAAGGCGGGCGTATCTTGTTGGATGCCAGCACAGTCTCTCACCGGAGCGCCGCCTGATGGACGGCACTGGCCTGCCCGAGGTCCGCTCGACCTGCGCTTATTGCGGGGTCGGCTGTGGCGTCCTGCTGCGCCCCGACGGGGCCGGAGGGCTGGCTGTACGTGGTGACCCGGACCACCCGGCCAATCATGGTCGGCTCTGTTCCAAGGGTTTGGCTTTGGGTGAGACCGTTGGCTTGGACCACCGGCTGCGAAACCCGCGCGCGTTTGGTCAGGATGTCGGCTGGGACTACGCCCTTCAACTGGTCGCGGATCGGTTCTCAGCGGCGATCAAGGCGCACGGGCCGGACAGTGTTGCCTTCTACGTCTCGGGGCAATTGCTGACCGAGGACTACTATGTCGCCAACAAGCTGATGAAGGGATTCATCGGTTCAGCGAATATCGACACCAATTCGCGGCTCTGCATGGCGTCCACCGTCGCCGGGCACAAACGCGCTTTTGGCACCGATACCGTGCCCGGAACCTATGAGGATCTGGATCAGGCCGATCTGGTTGTTCTTGTCGGATCGAACCTCGCTTGGTGCCATCCGGTTCTCTATCAACGGCTCATGGCGGCACGTCAAGCGCGTGGGACCCGGATCATTGTGATCGACCCGCGCAGAACGGCAAGTTGCGATCAGGCCGATCTGCATCTACCGCTGGCACCGGGCGGCGACGTGGCCGTGTTCAACCATCTGCTTGGCCGCATTCACGAAACCGGACAGGTCGACGCGGGTTTTCTGAGCCATACGACAGGGTTCACGGACGCACTGGCCGCTGCGCAAAAGGACGACCCAAGGGCGACAGGTCTGGATCAAAAAGACCTCGACGCCTTCTGTGACATGTGGATCGGGACCGAGCGCGTGGTCACGATCTTCAGCCAGGGTGTCAATCAATCCTCGAGCGGGACGGATAAGGTCAACGCGATCCTGAATTGCCATCTGGCCGCGGGCCGAATCGGTCGACCCGGCATGGGGCCGTTTTCCGTCACTGGGCAGCCGAACGCCATGGGTGGGAGAGAAGTCGGTGGCCTAGCCAATATGCTAGCCTGTCATCTGGACATCGAAAACGAAAGCCACCGCACGGCGGTTCAGAAGTTCTGGGCCGCACCAAATATGCCCAAGAAACCGGGGCTGAAAGCCGTCGACCTGTTTCGAGAGATTGAGAAGGGGCAGATCAAAGCCCTTTGGGTGATCCATACCAACCCCGCCGTCACCATGCCCGAGGCCGACCGGGTGCAGGCCGCCATCAAAGCCTGCCCCTTCACGGTTGTCAGCGACCTGACCGAATACACAGACACCGCCCGCGTCGCAGATGTGGTGTTGCCCGCAGCTGGATGGGCCGAGAAAAGCGGCACCGTTACCAACTCGGACCGCACGATCAGCCGCCAGCGCGCCGTCCTGACTCCTCCGGGCAATGCGCGGGCCGATTGGGACATCCTCGCGGAGGTGGGCCGCCGTATGGGGTGGCAAGAGGCGTTCAATTATACCTCGCCTGCGCAGGTTTTCCGCGAATACGCTGCCCTGTCATTGGTGGCCAAACCCTTTGGGCGCGATTTCGACATCTCTGGATATGCTGACTTGTCGGACGACGACTATGCCGAGCTGCAACCAACCCGCTGGCCGGTGACGCCTGACGGCACTGGAGGGAGGTTCTTTGGCGACGGGCAGTTCTTCCACCCTGACGGCAAAGCCCGCCTGATCCCGGTCAGCCACAGACCGCCCGAGGCGAAGGCCTCGGACCGCTACCCGTTCCTTCTGAACACCGGGCGTACACGGGACCAATGGCACACCATGACCCGCACTGGCCTGTCACCGCGCCTGTCGTCGCACCTTGCTGAGCCTTTCATTGAGGTTCACCCGGATGATGCGGATCGTCTCGGGCTAGACCCCGACAGCTTGGTCGAGGTCAAGAGCGCGGTCGGGGCATGTATCTTCCGGTTAAAGACATCCGATGCCGTCGCGCCCGGGCAGGTGTTCGCGCCGATCCACTGGACGGGTGAAACAGCCCCCTCGGCCCGTGTCGATGCATTGATACCCGGCGTTACTGACCCGGTATCAGGCCAACCCGAAAGCAAAGCCGCCGCAGTGTCCCTGCACCCCATGAAGGCGGGTTGGTACGGTTTTGCAGTCTCCGCGACACCTCCGTCACCGTCGGCAGAGTATCGGGCAACGGCGAAAACCGAAAGCGGCTACAGAACAGAGCTGGCGGGCTATGAGATGCCCTCCGACTGGGAGAAGACGGCCCGAGACTGGTTCCAACTACCGGACGCCCTGTCCACATCGGTCGAAGATCCCAAACGAGGGTTGTTCAGGATAGCACTGTCAGACGGTCCGTGCGTTCTTGCCGTTCTCTATGTATCTCGAGAACCTGTGACCTTAATGAGGGAGTATCTTGCAACCCTGCCCGATGCCGAGCCTCATCAGCTCCTGTCCGGGCGGTCTGCCAATGGTGTCGAAGATGGCGGGCCGATCGTCTGCTCCTGTTTCGGGGTCGGACTCAATACGATCGTCCGGGCCATCGGCACCCAGAACATCGGTGATGTCGATGAAATCGGCAGGCTATTGCAGGCGGGTACAAACTGTGGCTCATGCCGCCCGGAACTGTCAGGATTGCTCGACAAGCATTCGGTCCCGGTTTTGCAGGACGTCGAACTTTAGGCGCGGGATCTATTCTGGGTCCTCAGATACCGCCAAATTCCGGGCACGCAGATCGGCATGTTTGGCGCATGGTCCTGCGCGCTTACGCCATGGTCAAAAAGACCGAGGCCGCAGCACTCGCTGCGGCCTCTTTTTTGCTCTCAGATATCGAGCGTGTGCTGTTTTTCCCAGTTCGAGAAATGAGACACAAACGAGTTCCATTCCTGATGCTTCATCTTCAGGAAAGCGCTGGAGAACTCCTGCCCCATCATCTCTTTCAATTCGGCGTCCTTGTCGAATTCGCGCAGGCCGTCGAGCATGTTCAGCGGCAATTTGGGCGCGTCGGTGACAGTGTGGCCTTCGGCATACATGTCGATGTCATAACGCGGTCCCGGATCAGCCTTGGTGCGGATGCCCGACAGACCAGCGGCAATGATCACTGCCTGCAGCAGATACGGGTTCGCCGCCCCATCGGGCAGGCGCAGTTCGAACCGGCCCGGGCCGGGGACGCGCACCATATGAGTTCGGTTGTTTCCTGTCCATGTCACCGTGTTGGGCGCCCATGTGGCCCCCGACATGGTGCGCGGCGCGTTGATGCGCTTGTAGCTGTTCACCGTCGGGTTGGTGATCGCCGCAAGCGCGCTGGCATGCTTCATGATGCCACCGAGGAAGTACTTGCCCTGCTCGCCCAGCCCAACCTCTCCGGTCGGGCCGTCGCCTTCGCCAGCAAAAACGTTGGTCTTCGCATCCGCACCCGGCGCGTCCCAGACCGAGATATGGGCGTGGCAGCCATTGCCCGTCAGCCCCTCGACCGGTTTGGGCATGAAGGTGGCACGCAGCCCATGCTTCTCGGCCACGGATTTGGTCATGAACTTGAAGAAGGAATGCTTGTCGGCGGTTCTCAGAACATCATCGAATTCCCAATTCATCTCGAACTGGCCATTGGCGTCCTCGTGGTCGTTCTGATACGGGCCCCAGCCAAGGTCCAACATGTAGTCGCAGATCTCGCGCACCACGTCATAGCGGCGCATTACAGCCTGCTGGTCATAACAGGGCTTTTCCGCAGTATCGAACGGGTCGCTGATCTGTTCGCCATCGGGGGTCAGCAGGAAGAACTCAGCTTCGATGCCGGTTTTTACATGCAGGCCCATCTCGGCGGCCTCGTCGATCAGGCGGCGTAGCACGTTGCGTGGGGCCTGGGCCACATCCTGCCCCTCCATCACGCAATTGCCTGCGACCCAAGCGACCTCGGGCTTCCATGGCAGTTGGATCACCGAGGACGGGTCTGGCACCGCCAGCATGTCGGGATGCGCGGGGGTCATATCCAGCCACGTGGCGAACCCGGCAAAACCGGCGCCCTCTTCCTGCATGTCGGCAATGGCTTGTGCGGGAACCAGTTTGGCCCGCTGTCCACCGAATAGATCGGTGAAAGATATCATGAAGTATTTAACGCCTTTTTCCTTGGCGAAAGCTGCCAGATCTATCGTCATGGTCGGCCTTCCTTTCCCTGTTTATCAATCCCAATAGAAGAAAGGCGCAGCCCCGTGGGACCGCGCCTTTCGAATGTCAGATCAGAACCCGGCCTTGCCCGGATACCAGTCGGTGCCTGCAAGGGGCACTTTTGCCATCGCAGCCGCCTCCATAGTCAGGGCACACAAGTCCTCGGGTTCCAGATTGTGCAAGTGATTGTGACCGCAGGCCCGCGCGATGGTCTGCGCCTCAAGCGTCATGACCTTCAGGTAGTTGCGCAGCCGTCGCCCGGCATCAACCGGGTCAAGACGCGCGGCAAGCTCGGGGTCCTGAGTGGTGATGCCCGCGGGGTCCTTCCCTTCATGCCAGTCGTCATAGGCCCCCGTTGTGGTGCCCAGCTTTTCATACTCGGCTTCCCATTTCGGGTCGTTATCGCCAAGGGCAACCAGAGCCGCCGTGCCAATCGCCACCGCATCCGCGCCTAGCGCCATCGCTTTGGCCACATCCGCCCCGGTACGGATACCGCCCGAGATCACAAGCTGAACCTCGCGATGCACCCCCAAATCCTGCAGCGCCTGCACTGCGGGTCGGATACAGGCCAGCGTCGGAATGCCCACATGTTCGATGAACACATCCTGCGTGGCCGCCGTACCGCCCTGCATCCCGTCCATGACAACCACATCGGCCCCGGCCTTCACCGCCAAAGCCGTGTCGTAATAGGGCCGCGTCGCGCCGACCTTGACGTAGATTGGCACCTGCCAGTTGGTGATCTCACGCAGTTCGAGAATCTTGATCTCAAGATCATCCGGCCCGGTCCAGTCCGGGTGTCGGCAGGCCGAGCGCTGGTCGATCCCTTTGGGCAAGGTCCGCATTTCGGCCACGCGGTCGCTGATCTTCTGACCCAGAAGCATGCCGCCTCCGCCGGGTTTGGCCCCCTGCCCCACCACGATCTCGATCGCGTCAGCCTTGCGCAGGTCGTTGGGGTTCATGCCATAGCGCGAGGGCAGATACTGATAGACCAGCTTGCTCGAGTGGCCGCGTTCCTCGGGCGTCATGCCGCCATCGCCGGTTGTGGTCGAAGTGCCAGCCGCCGAAGCGCCGCGTCCAAGGGCCTCTTTCGCGGGGCCGGACAGCGCGCCGAAGCTCATACCTGCGATGGTGATCGGAATATCCAGCTGGATGGGGTTCTTGGCAAAACGCGTGCCCAACGTCACCGAGGTATCACAGCGTTCGCGGTAGCCCTCCAGCGGATAGCGTGAGACGGAGGCCCCCAGAAACAGCAGGTCGTCGAAATGCGGCACCTTGCGTTTGGCCCCACCGCCCCGGATATCATAGATACCAGTGGCCGCCGCGCGGCGGATTTCGGCGTTGATCGGGTTGGAAAAGGTCGCCGACTGGATCGGCACGGTGCGGGGGGTCTGATCGTCCATATCTTTCATACCCTTCATCCTTAGTAAGCGGCCGAGTTGTCGACGTCGAAGTTATACAGCTGACGGGCCGAGCCATAGCGTTTGAACTCTTCCGGCCTGGCATCGCTGCCTGCGCGGTCCAGCAGGTCCTTCAGGATCTCAAGATGTTCGGGGCGCATCTCTTTCTCGATACAGTCCGCGCCCAGGCTCTTGACCGAGCCGCGCACAAACAGCCGCGCCTCGTATAGGGAATCCCCCAGCGCGTCGCCTGCATCGCCGCAGACCACCAGATTGCCCGCCTGCGCCATGAAGGCCGACATATGGCCGATATTGCCATGCACCACGATGTCGATCCCCTTCATCGAGATCCCGCAGCGCGAGCTGGCATTGCCCTTGATCACCAGCAATCCACCGTGGCCCGTGGCCCCAGCGTACTGGCTGGCATCGCCATCGACGATGACCTGACCCGACATCATGTTCTCGGCCACGCCCGGCCCGACCGAGCCTTCGACCCGAATAGTGGCCTGCTGGTTCATGCCCGCACAGTAGTACCCGGTCGAGCCCTTCACCGTCACCTCGATCAGTGCGTCCAACCCGACCGCGATGGCGTGGCTGCCCTTGGGGTTCACCACCTGCCAGTTGGTCTGGTTGGTCTCTTTGCTCTGGTCTTGCAGGGCGGCGTTCAACCCGCGCAGGCCGTCGGCCTCAAGATCGTAGGTCTGCATTTTACGCGGCCTTTTTGTTGGGAAAGTCTGTGTGGGACCAGAAGTAGACCGTCGCCGGCTCCGGCTCCCACACGCGGGCATCTTCGATGCCGGGCAGGTTCACCAAGGCGCGGTATTCGCTGCCGAAGGCCACATATTGATCGGTTTCCGCCATGACCGCCGGTTTGCAGGCAATCGGGTCACGGACCACGCCGAACCCGTCCTTGGTGCCGACGACAAAGGTGAAGAACCCGTCCAGATCCTCAAGACTGCTTTCCAGCGCCTCACCCAGAGACGCGCCGTTCATCATTTTCCACGTCAGGTAAGCGGCGCCCACCTCGGTGTCGTTCTCAGTCTGGATATGTACTCCTTCACGGCGCAGCTTGCGCCGCAGCGAGTTATGATTGGACAGCGATCCGTTATGCACCAAACACTGGTCATCCCCAGTGTTGAACGGGTGCGCACCCATCGTGGTCACCGCTGATTCAGTGGCCATTCGCGTGTGGCCGATCCCATGCGTTCCGGTCATGCCGCTCAGCTCAAAACGAGCGGCAACATCTTTGGGCAGACCGACCTCCTTGTAGATCTCAAGGCTTTCTCCGCGGCTCATGATCCGGACGGAGGGGCGGATTTCGGCCAGCGCAGCACGCGCGGCCTCGAACTGATCGCCTGGGATATCCAGTACTGCATGGGTGTCGTTGATCGTCTGGGTCACGGACGTGTTCAGCCGTTGACCCAGCTCATCCGCCAGACTGGCAAAGTCCTGTTCGGGGTTTGCAGACTGAACGGTGACTTTCGTAGTGCCCTGAGTTGGATCGCCATAAATCGCGATACCAGCGCTGTCAGGGCCACGATCGGTCATAGTGATCAGCATATCCGTCAGCATCTCACCCAGCTTGGGCGACAGTGACTGATCCTTAAGGAATAGTCCGACAATTCCGCACATGGCAGACAGCTCTCCTTGCGTGTTTCGTTGCGCGTGTACGCTAGCAACAAAACTCGGGATCATCAATAACTAGAGGAAATGTTTTTTCCTAACAGGCAAATTTTGCCCAATTTCTGGGCGCTCACGTTTACGCACGGCAAAATAGCCCGGCCAACATAGCTGTAGGCCTAGCGAATTGATTTTCAGCACTCTGATAAAAAGCGGATCAGCTTGTCAAAGGGTAGCTGATCACCGACAGGTACCGCGCTGGCAGGCTGACCAGTCGCTCCGGTCCATGCGGCGCATCCGCGTCGAAGAACAGAGTATCACCGGGTTTCAACGGATAAACCTGCTCCCCATGGCGATAGTCCACCTCACCCTCTAGCATGTAGATCGTTTCAATCCCGCCATGCTGGAAGGTTGGGAAAACATCCGATTCCGCTGTCAGAGTGATCAGATAAGGCTCAACAATTACACCCGAACCATTAGCGCCTAAATGGCCAAGAAGGTTGTATTGGTGATGCGCCCGCGTACCTTCACGCTCTAACTCGACGCCTTCACCGGCCTTGGTGTGGACAGCGTCGCGACGTTCTTCAAAACGGCGAAAAAAGCTGGTCAGCGGAACCGACAACGCATCGGCCAGCAGTTGCAGCGTGGTTAGCGAAGGCGACGTGTTGCCGTTTTCGATCTTGGACAGCATCCCGATCGACAGGCCAGTAATCTGCGCCAACTCGGCAACAGTAGTGTTCTGTTGCTTGCGAAAGGCCCGAACCTCGCGACCGATGGCCACTTCCAGAACCTTTTCCCGGTCACCGGACCGGATCGAATGAGGATCCTGCGTGAGTTTCATAATAGAGGCTCTGTCGTTTGGGTTGGCCGTCATATCCACTGCCCTTGCTACAAGTGTTTGAGCCTGTTCGGCAAGGCGATGAGCCTGCAAGTTGGATAGCGAAGCCTTTGGTTAAAGTCTATCGCCCGCAAAACGGCAGGAAGAGCTGAGGGCATTTCCAAACTCAAACGCTTGGTGATTATGCATTAGATCGCGCGCGGTCACCTTCCAAAGCGCGACACCTAGGCAGCGGCGACCGCTCAATCTTGTGCTGTGGCTTCTATGCCTTTGACCATTCGAACGGACATATCACGCGGGCACCAGGAAACGCTTGAAAGACATCTGCCTCGGCTTCTTTCAGGAAAACCAGCTTGATATTCGCCCCCGCATCCATCGTGGCATAGGCTGCAAGTCCTTCTGTGCGGGCCTGCCACAGTCGCTGCAGGATCACCCAGCTTTGATTTGTAAGGTAAGTCAGCGCGGGGCGTGCAGCTTGCATAGTCGCATGCATGGCCAACGCATTTGCCTCGGCCGTTTGGCCTAGGGTTTCAAAGTCTCTCTCATTGATCGCTTGCTCGATGGTTTTGCAATCCCGCTCAGCCATCTCGGGCCAGCTGGAAAACAGAGGGCTGGTATCGACCGTGTGGTTCATTCCATCGCGGGACGAGTGCAGTTTCGGGCCTGTGTCCACCTCGACAATGGCAATGCGGAATTCCGGCCATACTAGCTCAAGCGGCACGCCGTGGCTGTCGCCACCGTCATCGCGCGCGCCCTTGTCCCAGCGCACAAAGCCGTGCCAGAGGGATCGGGTTGCGCTGCCGCTGCCCAATCGGGCGATCAGGCTCATGTCCTGTGCTTGCAGGTCCAAGCCGAAGCTGCCGCAGAGCGCACGGGTCAGCGCCGCAAACCCCGAGGCGGACGATGCCAAACCGGCCGCCGTCGGGATCGTGTTTCTGGTCGAGATCAGCAGTGGCACATCGCGGCCATCGCGAAACAAATCCGCAAACGCAAGCGCCTTGCGCGCGAACCCCGAGGTCGGTGGCAGAGGCTGACCGTCCAGCAAGACCTGATCCGACCCGCTCTGGGATGGCTCGACAGTTGTGTGAGACCCCCACTCTGCCAACGAGATCGACAAGGAGTTGTTGAGCGGCAGATTCAAGGCTCTGTCCCGCTTGCCCCAGTATTTCGACAACGCGATGTTGCTTGGGGCATAGGCGCTGAAGTTTTGAGCCTCGCCCGCGCCTCGCATCGCTTGGTCAATGAGGGTTTGAACGGCGTCAGTCATGTATGATCAGTCCTTCGCTGGCCAGTGTCACCGGAGTGAACCCATTTGGCGGCGCTCCCAGGGCCAGAACGCAATCGCCCAAGCCGGAGCCCGAGATCTTGGCCGCCATGACATTTTCGGCCTGTCGGGCCGATGTGATGATCCGGTTCAAGGTTTCGTCGCTCACGCCCAAATCCTCCATCCGGGTTTGATAGTTTGTCAGGGCGTCCGCGAAGGCCACCCAATCGCGGTCCTTTGCTGCATTGATGGCATGATCGGCCAAGTCACCCATATCGGCATAAAACGCTTTGAACTCGGCCTCTCTTCCGATCATCCGTTCCGCAACCTTTTGCAACACAACCGAGGTGGGGGTCTTGTATCCACAGTATCGCAGGCTGATCGTCGGAGGGTGAGGCAGTGCCACCATCTCTGGATTTGGCGGGGCGCGATAGGCCAGCATACCGCCCTGCAAGCTGGCGGCCAAATCGGCGCCACTGCCGCGGCCCTGAGTGTCCTGAATGATCTGGTAGGCCTTGGAGTGAATACCATTCAGCGGCTGACCCGTCGCAGTCAGAACGGTCCCCAGAGCGGCAATGGTCACGGCCGCAGATGACCCCAGCCCAAGCGTCGGGTCAATCTCCGACGAGATCGAGATATCCATCCCGGCGTCAATCGCATCCCTGTGCATGGCGATAGCAGCGAGGACAAACTTGTAAGGCCCCACTGCTTGCACCTGATCCAAATCGACCGTCTCTGTTTCGGCAATCTCGGAGGAGATACGCACCAATTGATCGGTGCGTGGTCGCAGCGTCACCGTTAGTCTTTGTTCAATGGCGGCCACGATGGATCTGGAGCCGTAGACGACTGCATGTTCTCCGGAAATCATGACCGATCCTGGTGCGCTGGCCCGTATCATGAATAGGCCCCGTCTGAGCTGTTTTTAGGGGCCCTGATCATCGCTGCACCTGTCAAGGCCAGACGCAACGCGGACCATTGCATCTCAGGATAGCCCGACATGAAATGGGCCATTTTTTCGTGGTCCTCCATGTGTACCAGAACCACCCCGCCAAAATCACCGCGCACAGACCCCGCGCCGCAGATTTTGGCCGCGCCGCCAATGCCTTCGATCTCTCTGATAAACGTTTGGCACAGGTCCGGCACGACACCGATCATTTCCAGAAATCGCTGGTTTTCGGAAATCGCATCGTCCGGGTCATGCCCCGAGGCGATCGCGGTCAAAAACGCGGTCGTACAGTCGCCGAAACGTTGCCAAAGGGCGTCGTTCTGCGCGTGTTCGGCCGTGACCGCACTGACGCATTCGCCTGTGGTGCTTTCGGGCCGGCCGTGCAGGACCCAATACCACCCCTTACCCGTCAGCAAACCATGATCCGGCGGTAACTCCGGTGCCGCGATACCCGTTTCGCCTGCACGCACAAGGCCGCCTCGGACAACTGCGGCGGCATCTATCGGCCCCGCGCGCCCATGCTTGAGGCGCTCGCAAAACCGGACGCGCTCATACCTTTCTTCAAGCGTTTTGGGCCGCTCCAGCAGGTTTTCAAACAACACCGTTGTTGCCGCGACGATTGCGGCAGACGACCCCATACCCGCGCCGATCGGCAGCTCTGAACGGCTTGACAGTTGTCCGGGGGCCAGTTTGCTGTTCATCGCACCAATGCCGGGAATCGCAGATCCGGGCGTCGCGAGGTTTTCATGCAACAGCGAGGCAAGCGTATAGACCGCCAGATCATCGGGACGCGTGAGGATCTTGTGGACATCCAACTCGCCGCGCGTGAATTGATCAAAGCGCTGATCCAGTGACGCTTTGAACTGAGACAACAATTTCAGAGGGTAGTATTCGCCCGAAGACAGGTTCTCGAACGCGGTCTTCAGGCCTTCGCCCAAGCCCAGCGGCTGAAACGACACCTCGGTATAGCGGGCCACGGCCATTGCCAGCGCGGGCATGCCGTACAGAACCGAATGCTCTCCGGACAGGATCAGCTTACCGGGCGCGTGGGCCCAGACTTTATCATGCGGTCCGGTCAACGTAGATGCGCTTGTTATCGTCAATGCTTGCCAATCTGTAGCGTCCTTTTGCCTCATCGGGCATGGGCGTATCTGTCCCGTCCTCGCCATTCCTCGCGTGCCATAGGGCAACATATTCATCATATGAGACGGCGGTCCGGTCCTCCAGGATTTCCCGGTGGCGGGATGCAAACAGATGATCGCGGTAGCCTTCGACCACCTTGGCATCAAAGAACTCACCGGTCGCGCCGGAGCCGTAGGAAAACAGTCCTAGGGATTTGCCCGTCAGATCACTTTCACTGTTCTCCAGCGTGGACAGGATCGCAAGGTACATCGACGCGGTATAACTGTTCCCGACCTGACGATTGTAGATCATCCCCGGTAAAGCGGCCTGCATATCGGCATCGGCTTTTGCCTCTTTCGCCAGACGCAGATGCGCCTTCTCGCCCATACGCGAGAATGGCAGGTGATAGCAGAACTGCGCAAACCCATCGTAGGGCAAGCCGCCGTTTGCCTGATAGTCGCGCCAGGACTCCACCAGCGCCCCGAGATAACGCAGCGCCGAGTACTTACCGTCAACCAAGGGTGTGCGCCGGTGGTTGGGGCGCCAAAAATCCATGATGTCTTCGGTAAACAGGCCCGAGACAGGCCCGATCTCTAACAGTGTCGGATCAGCCGTGACCAGCATCGCGACGGCTGACGCCCCTTGCGTCGCTTCACCCGAGCTGTCCAGATCATAGCGCGCGATATCCGAGGCGATCACAAGAACTTTGCGATCCGGTTTGCGCGCTACATGAGCGCAGGCCATTTGCAATGCGGCGGTGGCAGAATAGCAGGCCTGCTTCAGTTCCACATTGCGCAGGTTCGAAGGCAGCCCCAGAAGCCGCTGCACATAGATGCCTGCAGATTTGGATTGGTCGATCCCAGTTTCCGTCGCGAACAGGATGGTGTCGATCCCGTCTGCTCCGTGTTGATCAATGATCGGCTTTGCGGCCTCGGCGGCCATGGTCACAACGTCTTCGTCATGCCCCGGCATGGCGATCTTTTCCTGCCCGATCCCGCGTGAGAACTTGGCAGGGTCAATGCCGTGATGCTGGGCCAGAGTGTCCAGCGAAACAAAGCGATGAGGCGTGAAAAAGCTCATCGCGCTGATACCAGTAGAGATTACCAAAACTTTGACCTTGATCGGATCAGTGAGACATTTGCCTTCAGCTGAGATACATCTGCGCAGCCCAAAAGAAACATCGCGGTCTGAAATTCGCGACGCAACTTTTCAATTTGGCGGATGACCTGCGCGCTTGACTCCTGCGCTGCGGCCAAAAACGGAGCAGCCATTCCGCACAGATCTGCGCCCAGAATGATAGATTTGGCCATGTCCACACCGTCTCGTAAACCGCCGCTGGCGATGAGTGTTGTTGGATCGGTCTTTTTGACCAAGACGTCCCGAGTTTCAAGCAGACTTTCGACCGTCGTCAGGCCCCAATCCTGAAAAACCAACCCCAGATCGTCGTGATCGTCGGCGCGGCGGTGATATTCGATCCTGCTCCAGGAAGTACCCCCGCGACCGGCCACGTCGAAATGGCGTATACCGGCGTCATAGGCCAGCTCGACATCAGGGCCGGACAGCCCGGCACCAACCTCTTTGATCAGCACAGGCACCGGCATGTTCGACACCAGATCAGAGATCTTGCCAGACAGGTTGGAAAAGTCGCGGTCCCCTTCGACCTGCACGGCCTCTTGCAGCGGGTTGAGGTGCAGGTATAGCCCGTCTGCCTCAAGCGCCTGAACGGCCTGCAAGCAGTGGTCTGCATCTAGCCCCGCGTTCAGCTGCACTGCGCCGATATTGCCGATCAACGGTATGCTCGGCGCGGCATCGCGCAGTTGAAAACTACCCTTCGAAGCAGGATCGGCGAATAACACGCGTTGTGAGCCGACCGACATCGCCACCCTGGTCGCCTCGGCCGCCTCAGCAAGGTTGCGATTGATCCTGGCGATCTCGTCCCCGGTTCCGCCCGTCATCGACGAAATCAGCAGCGGAAAGCTGAGCGGCTTGCCCAGAAAACTTGTTCTTGTGTCGACCGCATCCAGATCCAATTCAGGCAAGGCGCGATGGGTCAGAGAGATCGCATCAAACCCGCTGCGCCCGCGTTCGACATCGGGGTCTTCCAAAACGGCGCGCAGATGGTCCAGCTTGCGCCCGGCCACGCTGCGGTCGGCGGGTTTGGGCTTGGTCATCGTTCCAGTTCCATATGGGTGCGCACCAGCTCTCCGGGATTGGTTTGCGCAGCCATCAAAGACAGCTCACCGCACAGCACCGCCCCGGCACAGATGCCAGCCAAGCGACGGGCGTTTTCACCCGCCTCGCGTTCCTCTTTGCACCCCATAAGGCGCAGGCTTTCTTCGACCTGATCATTGCCTTTTCCTGCCCCGACCGAACCAACGATCAGGTTCGGCAAGGTGCATGAGAAATACAGATCTTCACCGCGCGCTTCGCAATGAACGATGCCTTGGCTACCCTCAATGATATTCGCGGCGTCCTGACCGGTGGCCAGATAGAAGGCCAGCAGAATGTTTGCGAAATGCGCATTGGCACTGCGCAGAGATCCCGCAAGATTTCCGCCAATCAGGTTCTTTTCGAGATTAAGCGCAACCATCTGCTCGGGCGTGGTGCGCAGCATGCGCCGCAGAAGCCGACCCGGGATTTCCACTTCGGCAATGACGTATTTCCCCCGCCCCAAAAGCCCGTTCGCAGCAGATGCCTTTTTGTCAGTACACAGGTTGCCCGAGATCGACGCGTAGGCCAATTGCGGCTGGTCATCCAAGACCCAGTTCAACACCGCCTCGGCCGCCTTGGTCACCATATTGTGACCCGAGGCATCCCCGGTGGAACACTCAATTCGAATAAACAGCAAGTTCCCAGCGATCTGGCGATTCAGCTTGATCAGGCGGGCAAAGCGGCTGGTCGAGGAGATGATCTCGGCCACTTTGTCGGTCTGCGCCTCGATCCGTTGCCAGGCTTGATACGCCGAGGCCGCGTCCTTCGCCCGCACGGCGATGGAACGTGTCATCCGCTCATCAACCAGGGTGACCTGAATGCCGCCTGCATGCCGTGAAACGCCCGCACCGCGCGCGGTGGAGGGCCATAGGGGCGTTTCGAAAGTTGCCAGTGGGACGCTGACCTCACCGGACACCAGATCCCCCCTGAACAGAATCGGCCCAACCCATTGGGTTGGAAGCGGGGTCACGAACGTAGATTTGGCGCGCACCTGATTACCCTTTTCAGCTTCGGTCGACAAAAGCGTCTGATCCGATGAGGGGTATCACCAGACCAAAGGGCCAATGTCAAACCGCGAAAGCCAAACATAGCGACTGTTGCGGCGATCCCAACGGGTAAACTCATCCCGCATCAGCGACATGATGTCGTCGTGCACGCCTACAGTACGGTCAATCAGCCCTCGGATAGGCGGGCCGACAAGACCTCGATCCCTTGGACCAAATCGTCATAGGTGTTGCGATCGGCCATGTACTCTCGCAATTGCTGGTTCAGCCCGCCCGGCGTGTTTAGGGATTCGACCAGATCGGCCATCGCGTTCTCGGTCTCCATCGGCGCGGCCATGATCGACCCTCCGATCAAAAGACGCAGGAATTTCTCAGCCTCATGGGCGCTGCCGGTTTTGCGGCCCAGCCAGTCAATCCCGACGGCCAGCGATTTCGCCACCACAGACAATAGGGCCTGAGCGGCCAGAAACTCGTTGAAATCACTCTCGGACTTCATGGTGATAACGGTGTTTGAACCGCCATAAAGAGCCACAACCGTTGGTGACGCAGGATAGATAAGAACCGGAGATCCGCCCGAGGCAATGGACGGGAACGGGATCATCAGCGTTTCGAACGTGGCCGGTGCAACGAGGGCTTGAACCTGTTCCGGCGATATACCAACCATGAACGAGATCACCCGCTGGCCTTCGCGAAACCGCAGCGCGGACAGCATCGTCTCGGCCTGTTCGGCGGTCGATCCGACAAAGACCACGTCGCTGGCATCCAAAACACCCTGATTGTCAGCCACGGTCACATTGTCGAAGCGGGCCGATAGCTCGGATGAGTTGGCCCGGCTTCTTTCGCTGACAACAATGTCATGCCCATCGCTGACCAGACCTTCGGCGCAGGCCAGCGCAATGGTTCCAAACCCAAGATAGCCAAGCCTCATGTTTGCCTCCTGTTATCCGGCACGTGGTCGAGTCGCCCCGTTGATCGCCCTATTCGCCGCCGCACGCAAACCAATTCTCTACCGACCAGACATCAAACGGACGGGCTCTTGCCCTGAACGATTGACGATCAGTTTCTCTGATGCTCAAAAGTTGGAATGATAAAGAACCAAGTCACGCTCAAACAGCTCGAAGCCTTTACCTTCGTGGTCGACATGGGAACCTTCCGCGCCGCGGCAATCGCGCTTGCGACGACGCAGCCCAACATCTCGTCACGCATCGCCATGCTGGAAGAGGCGTTGGGCACAAAGCTGCTGTATCGCGATGCAGGCTCTGTGCGTCTGACAGCGAAAGGAGAGGCGCTATTGGAGAAAACCAGAACGGTTCTCCGCGCGACCGAAGCCCTGTTGGAGGAAGCCGACCGACAGGATCTGATTCAGGAGCGGTTGCGTCTTGGCGTCACCGAACTGGTCGCCTGCACATGGCTGCAGGACTTTCTGCGGAGCCTCAAGCAACACTATCCCAATCTGAGCGTTGAGCTTGTGGTAGACCTGTCCAGAACGATTGATGAAAAGCTGCTGGAGGGGCAGCTTGATCTTGCGGTGCAGAACGGGCCATTCAAAACGGAACTGGACGGGACAAGGGAACTGACCGGTGAAGACTATGTGTGGGTGGCCAACACGACACTCGCCTCAGGCTTACCCGACGGGCGCAGCGTCGACCGGTTTTTCGCATTCTCCGTTCTGACCCATGCTCGCCACACAATTGCAGGGCACAGCCTGCACGCCATGGCGCAGGAACGCGGGCTAGACGCGCAGAAAATCGTGCATTCGAACGCTTTGTCAGCCTGCGTTCCGATGGTCTCAGAGGGTCTCGGGATCGCGTTGCTGCCGCGCCCTCTGGTCCAGCGCGAGATCGACGCTGGCGCCCTGTTGGAACTTCAATCCGATTGGACGGCCGAGCCGCTGCGGTTTTTCGCCCGCTACGATCCAACACGGGCCGCCCGTTTTGTGGAACATGCGGCGGAAATCGCAGCACAGCTCAGGCCCCAAGCAGGATAAAGAAAACTGATCAGGAGTAGAAATTTAAGCAATTTGATTTTTCGTCCCGAGCTGCGTTTTAGTCGCGTTTGACAGGTACTCTTTCAAGCGGGCACGGGCATGGCTTCACACTCTATCCGACTGGGCGTTGATATCGGCGGCACCTTTACCGATGTCGTTCTGGAAAAGGATGGACAGACATTTTCAACAAAAGTGCTGACAACCTATGCCGCGCCGGAAGACGCGATCATCGACGGGATGCAGCAGGTCTGTGCCAAGGCCGGGGTCACTCCGGGCCAGATTGACCAGATCATCCACGGCACCACGCTGGCGACCAACGCGCTGATCGAACGCCGTGGGGCGAAAACGGCGCTGATTACGACGGAAGGGTTCCGCGACGTGATCGAAATGCGCACCGAAAGCCGGTTCGAGCAGTATGATCTGAACCTCAAACTGCCTGACCCGCTGCTGCCACGCCACATGCGCTTTACCGTTCCCGGCCGCGTCGATGCCCGTGGCGAAGTTCTGGTTGATCTGACCCGCGCCGATGTCGAAGCCGTTGTGGATCGGATTGCGCAAGCCGGGTTTGAATCGGTGGCGGTGGGGTTAATCCACTCCTACCTCAACCCAACGCATGAGCATTTGGTGCGCGAGGTTCTGGCCGAGAAACTGCCGGACGTTTCGGTCTCAATCTCGTCCGAGGTTTCGCCTCAGATGCGTGAGTATGAGCGGTTCAACACGGTCGTCGCAAATGCCTATATCAAGCCGTTGATGGCCTCATACCTAGGCCGGCTCGAGGATCAATTGCGCACGCAAGGCGTTAAATGCCGGATCTTCCTGATGCATTCGGGTGGCGGCATCATCTCAATCCAGAATGCGGCCGATTTCCCGGTGCGGCTGGTCGAAAGCGGCCCCGCAGGTGGCGCGGTTTTCGCGGCCCATATCGCTGCGCGCTACGGGTTGGACAAAGTGCTGAGCTTTGACATGGGCGGCACCACGGCCAAGATCTGCATGATCAAGAACCAGACCCCCAAAACCAGCCGCGTGTTTGAGGTCGCGCGGACCTATCGGTTCAAGAAAGGCTCGGGCATGCCGATTTCGATCCCGGTGATCGACATGGTCGAAATCGGCGCGGGCGGCGGCAGCCTGGCCCATGTGGACGGGATGCGCCAGATCCGCGTGGGTCCGGAAAGCGCGGGGTCCGAGCCCGGCCCGGCCTGTTACGGGCGCGGTGGCACGCGCCCCGGTGTAACGGACGCTGATCTGGTTCTCGGCAAGCTGGACCCGAACAATTTCGCCGGTGGCTCTATCGTTTTGCACCCTGACGACTCCAAATCCGCGCTGACCGACCACATTGGCAGTACGCTGGACATGGACCCAGTCGAGGCCGCCTTTGGTGTGGCCGAGGTGGTGGACGAGAACATGGCCAACGCCGCACGCGTTCACGCCGTTGAGAATGGTGAAGACCTGAGCGAATACACCATGATTGCTTTTGGCGGCGCGGCCCCTCTGCACGCCGGGCGTCTGTGTGAAAAGCTTGGGGTCGAACGCCTGCTGGTTCCGCCTGGGGCCGGAGTCGGCTCGGCCATCGGGTTCCTGCGCGCGCCCTTCAGTTTCGAGGCCAACCGCTCGGTCTATATGAAGCTCAGCGATTTCGACGCGAACCGGATCAGTCAGCTTTTGTCCGATCTGAGGGACGAAACAACGGGCTTTGTGCGAACCTGCGATGCGACCAGCCCGATCCGGACCGATTTCAAAGCCTATATGCGCTATTCCGGTCAGGGCTGGGAAATCCCGATCGAGCTGACCGAAGAACAGGCGATGAACCCCGACGCCGCCACCTATCAGACCCGGTTCGAGGAAGGCTATACCAAGCTTTTTGGCCGCCCGGTCGCGGGCATGGATATCGAAATCACCGTCTGGTCCGTCAACGCCAGCACCCCACCCGAAGATGTCGCGCCGATTGCCGTCTCGGACGCAACTGGCCCGGCCATATCCGAAGGCGCACGACAGGTCTTTGACGCTGCATCCGGCCGTTACCTGGACGCCGATACCATCGACCGCGCTAGCATGCAGACCGGGCAGCGCGCGCAGGGACCTGCAATCGTGACCGAGGATGAAACGACCATCGTCATCCCCGCCAGCCGGGACGCGATCCGCCAGCCCGATGGCTGTATCGACGTTGTGACAAAAGGAGCCGCGTGATGAGCAAAGAGCAGTCCAAAGTCACCTATCAGGTCATGTGGAACCGTCTGATCTCGGTTGTCGAGGAACAGGCGCACGCGTTGGTTCGGACGGCGTTCTCAACCTCGGTCCGCGAGGCCGGGGATCTGTCGGCGGGGGTCTACGACACACATGGGAACATGCTGGCACAAGCCGTGACCGGTACGCCGGGTCATGTGAACGCGATGGCAGATGCGGTCGCGCATTTCATTCGCCGAATTGGCCGACAGAACATGCATGACGGCGACGTCTACATCACCAATGACCCGTGGGAGGGCACAGGCCACCTACATGACATCACCATGGTCACCCCGTCCTTTCACAAGGGCGCGCTGGTCGGCTTCTTCGCCTGTACCGCGCATATCGTGGATATCGGCGGGCGCGGCTTTGGGGCCGATGCGCAAAGCGTCTATGAGGAAGGGCTGTATATCCCTATCATGAAATTCGCTGACCGCGGCAATGTGGATGAAACGCTGGTGCGCCTCATTCGCGGCAATGTGCGCGAGCCGGATCAGCTGATCGGAGACATCTATGCTCTGACCACCTGCAACGAAATCGGCCATCGCCGCCTGATCGACATGATGGAGGAGTTCGACCTCGAAACCCTCGATGGGATCGCCGCATTCATCCTCGACAATTCCCGCCGAGCGACACTGGAGCGTATCGCCGCCCTGCCTCAGAAAACCGCTGAGGGTGAAATGACGATGGACGGTTTTGATACTCCGATCACGTTAAAGGTCAGGATTAGCGTCGAAGGCGACAGGATCGTGACCGATTTCTCCGGAACCTCGGGGGTGGACAAGAAAGGGATCAACTGCCCGCTGGTCTATACCAAAGCCTATGCCTGTTACGCGCTCAAGGTCGCAATTGCGCCCGAGATCCCCAATAACGCGGCATCATTGGCACCGTTTGAAGTCACCGCGCCCGAGAACACCATTGTGAATGCGCTTCATCCGGCTCCGGTCGCACTGCGCCATATCGTGGGCCATTTCGTGCCCGATGCGGTCTATGACGCGTTCGACAAGATCGTTCCCGGCCTTGTCCCCGCCGAAGGCGCGGGATGTTTGTGCAACTTTCAGGTCAGTCTTCGCCCCCGCACCGATGCTCCGGCCCCTGAAGGGGCCCGCCGATCCGAGGTGCTGACCTTCAACTCGGGCGGGTCGGGCGCAAGGCCGGAACACGACGGGATGAACGCCACCGCCTTCCCCTCGGGCGTCATGACCATGCCGATTGAGGCCACCGAACACGCCGGTCCGGTCATCATCTGGCGCAAGGAACTGCGGCCCGACAGCGGCGGTGCTGGGAAAACGCGCGGCGGGCTGGGACAGTATATGGAGGTCGGCGCGCAAGAGGGGTACGAGTTCGACATTCAGGCCATGTTCGACCGCAGCCAATACCCCGCGCGCGGTCGCCGTGGCGGGGGAAATGGCGCGCCCACCACCATTGCCCAGGACGACGGGTCCGACATGCGGGTCAAAGGTAAACAGTTTGTACCACACGGGCGCAAAGTCGTGATGGCGTTCCCCGGCGGTGCTGGCTACGGTGACCCGTCGGAACGGTCAAAACAGATGGTGAAGCGTGATCTGGCGCTCGGCTATATTTCAGACGAAACAGCATCACGCGACTATGGCTTGACGGCATCCGAGATCTCTCAGATCCATCGTGCCGTCGCAAAAGGAGAATACGAATGAGCAACCAAAGCCCGGCCCGGCAAAGCTATGATGTGGTGATCATAGGCGGTGCGATCATGGGGGCCTCGACCGCTTGGTTCCTGTCGGACAATGCCGATTTCAATGGCTCGGTTCTGGTGATCGAACGCGACATGACCTTTGCCTCATGTTCGACCGGGCATACGAATTCCTGTATCCGGCAGCAATTCTCGGCCGAGCTGAACGTGCGGATCAGCCAGTTTGCCGCCGACTTCGTCAAGAACCTACGCGGCTATATGGGTGGAGACGACCGCGTGCCCGAGCTTTCGATCCATTCCTTTGGCTACATGTATCTGGCCGACACCGAAGGCTTTGCCAACGTGCTGCGCGAGAACCAGAAGGTGCAGTTGGCGGCAGGGGCGGCAACGCAACTGATGAGCGCAGATGAGATCAAGGCCGCCTACCCGTTCTACAATGTCGATGACATCGTTCTGGGCTCGATCAATCTGGTTGACGAAGGCTATTTCGACGGCGCAGCCCTCGATCACTGGTGGCGGCGACAAAGCCGCGAGCGTGGCGTCGAATGGATCCAGAACGAAGTCGTCGAGATCACCCGAAACGCCGCAGGCACCAAGGTCGAAAGCGTCACGCTCGCCTCGGGCGACGTTATTGCGTGCGGACAGGTGGTCAATGCGTCCGGCCCTCGGGCCGCCAGAACCGCGCAGATGGCTGGGATTGACGTGCCGGTCGAACCGCGCAAACGCTATTCCTGGATTTTCAAGGCCGAACAGCCGCTGGACCGCGACTTGCCGTTGACCATTGATCCATCAGGCGTTCATGTGCGCGAGGTCGGAGGCGGCACGTATCAATGCGGCGGACATTCCGACATCGACCCGGCTGTGGATTTCGATGATTTCAACATGGATCACGCCTTCTGGGAAAACCACGTCTGGCCCGTCCTCGCCACCCGTATCCCGCAATTCGAAGCGATCAAGCTGCAAAGCGAATGGGCCGGGCATTATGCGATGAACACCTTCGATCACAACGCAATCATGGGCCCGCATACCGAGCTGTCGAACTTCATCTTCCTAAACGGGTTCTCGGGCCACGGTCTGCAGCAGTCTCCTGCGATGGGGCGTGGCACGGCCGAGTGGCTGACCTATGGCGAATACCGCGCGCTCGACATGACGCCCTTCAACTACGAACGTATCCCGGCCGGACAACCAATCATCGAAAAGGCAGTGATCTAATGGAGCTAATACCCAACCGCTTCACCCATGCGATCGCAAATGGCGACAAACAAGTTGGTGTGTGGGTCAGCCTGTGCAGTAACAATGCAGCCGAAGTCATAGCCACTGCAGGCTACGACTGGGCGCTGATCGACATGGAGCACAGCGCGAACGACTATCACAGCGTGTTGTCTCAGCTGCAAGCCTTCGAGGCGTATCAGACCACAGCACTTGTTCGCGTCGAGTGGAATGATGCGGTTGTGGTCAAGCGTCTGCTTGACCTCGGCGCGCCGGGGCTTCTGTTTCCGATGATCCAATCGGTGGAAGAAGCCGAACGCGCGGTCGCGGCCACGCGCTACCCCCCGCGCGGGGTTCGCGGGATGGCAGGCGCAAGCCGCGCAACGGGTTTTGGGCGGATCAAGGACTATGTGACGCGCTGCGAAGACGAACTGACGGTTCTGCTGCAAGTGGAATCCCGCACCGCCTTGGAGCAGGCCGAGGCCATCGGCACTGTCGATGGTGTCAGCGGCATCTTCTTCGGCCCGGCGGATATTGCAGCCGATCTGGGTCATGTCGGCAATACCATGCACCCCGAGGTCTGGTCCGAGATCAGAAAAGCCGCGCAGAAACTGATCGCGCGCGGGGTTCCCGTTGGCACCCTGGTCACCGACCCGGCCTTTGCGGCCGAGCTTTTGAACGAAGGGTTCACCTTCGTTGCCAATGCCATTGATACGGGCCTTCTGGCGCGCGCAGCTGACACGGCTCTGGCCCAGACGAAAGATCACCTTAAATGAGCTTTGCCGCCTCGCGCCTTGCATCCGTGAAGCCCTCGGCCTCGGCTTGGGTCAGTCAGGCCGCCAAAGAGGCCAGCGCACGGGGTGAGGATGTCATAGATCTGGGTCTCGGAGAGCCCGATTTCGACACACCCGACCACATCAAGGAAGCCGCGCATCAGGCGGCTCTGGCGGGCGAGACCAAATACCCACCCACCAACGGCACCCTGACCATGCGGCAGGCTGTTGTCGACAAACTGCAGCGCGAGAACGATCTGACCTACGCCCCCGATGAAGTCATCGTGTCGAACGGGGCCAAGCAGGTGCTGTTCAACGCTTTCATGGCCACGCTCGAGCCGGGCGACGAAGTTCTGCTCTGCGCGCCTTACTTTGGGCAGTACAAGGACATAGTGCTCATCCTTGGCGGTACGCCAGTGACTATCGAATGCCCGGCTGAGGACGGATTTCGCCTGACACCTGACAGGCTGGCCGACGCGATCACACCCAAAACACGCTGGCTGCTGCTGAACCAACCCTCGAACCCCTCGGGCGCAGTCTATTCGGACGCTGAGATTGCGGCCCTCGGCGCGGTTCTGGAACAACACGACCGCATCCTGATCCTGTCCGATGAGATCTACGAACACATCCTGTTCGACAATCGCGTCTTCCGGTCTTTCGCAGCCCTGTGCCCGACCCTGAAAGATAGGACGTTGACAGTAAACGGGGTCTCCAAGGCCTATGCGATGACCGGGTGGCGCATCGGCTATGGCGCAGGCCCGAAAGAGCTGATCGCCGCGATGACCAAGGTGCAAAGCCAGATTTCTTCGGGCGCTTGCTCGATCGCGCAGGCCGCTGCGGCGGCTGCTTTGAACGGACCGCAGGATGAGGTGCGCCGGTTTTGCACCGCGTTCGAGGCCCGCCGCGACCTTGTGGTCGAGCGCATCCGCGACATTCCCGGCCTGACGCTCGACCCGCCGGGCGGAGCGTTCTACGGTCTGATCGGCTGTGAGGGGCTGATCGGGGCTATGACTCCCGATGGCGCAACTCTGAACTCGGACGCAGATGTGACCGCCTATCTTCTCAGCGCAGCCGGCGTGGCGGCAGTTCCCGGCAGCGCCTATGAACTATCGCCCTTTTTTCGCATTTCGACCGCCGCGTCCGAAGACGTTCTCAACACGGCCCTGAACCGCATCGCAGATGCCGTTGCCAATCTGAAAGGAGTTCGCCCATGAAGAAACTAGTCCTCACCGGCGCAGCGGGACGGCTTGGATCATATTTGCGCGGGCCGCTTTCGAAACTGTGCGACGAGCTGGTCTCCTCGGACATTGCCGACGGCGTGCCCAACCTCGCGCCGAACGAAAGCTACGTGAAGGCCGACCTTGCCGATCTTGAAGCCATGACAGAGCTGCTGGAAGGCGCGGATATGGTGGTTCATTTCGGCGCCATCGCGGATGAGGCCCCGATGGATGTGCTTTGGGGCCCGAACTTCTACGGCGCCTATACCGTGTGGGAGGCCGCCCATCGCAACAATCTGCGGCGGGTGATCTATGCCTCGTCGATCCACGCGGTCGGCATGCACAAAAAGACCGATTTCATTGGCATCGACGCTCCACACAGACCAGACACGTTCTATGGGCTTGCCAAGTGCTTCGCCGAAGACCTCGCTTCGCTGTACTGGGATAAACGCGGGCTCGAGGCCGTCTGCCTGCGCATCCTGTCTTGCGCGCAGGTCACGAACAGCCGCGCGGTTGGGACGTGGCTCAGCTATGATGATCTGGTCCATATGGTGGAACAGGCGATCAAGACCCCGGTCACCGGATTCAGCATCGTCTATGGCGTGTCCGACAATGACCGCGCGCCCGTTGACAACGCTAAGGCGCGGCATCTGGGTTTCCAGCCCAAGGACAATGCCGAGCAATTCGCCGATGATATCTTTGCCAAGGACGGCCCGCTTGACCCCCTTGATCCCGCCAATATCCATCACGGCGGCCCATTTGCAGCCGTCGATCTGGGCAGCAGCGGTATGGCGCATCTGAACCTGAACGCGGACGATACGGCGAAGGAGTAGCCTACAGCCCTTTCTTCGCAGTCGCGACCTGTTCAGGATCATACCGAGCCTATTTCTCTGCATACACCAGCTTTTCCGTGAGAGCAAAGCAATGAGCAACGATCCACTTCTGCAGCCATACCAGTTGAAGCACCTCACCCTGCGCAATCGGATCATGACCACCAGTCATGAACCCGCCTATCCCGAAGACGGCATGCCCAAGGACCGCTACCGCGCCTATCATGCGGAGCGCGCCAAGGCTGGTGTTGCGCTGGCGATGACGGCCGGGTCGGCCTGTGTGTCCAAAGACAGCCCTCCGGCGTTCAACAACGTCTTGGCCTATCGAGATGAGGTGGTGCCTTGGATCAAAAACCTCACGGATGAGCTGCATGATCACGACTGCGCGGTGATGATCCAGCTGACCCATCTGGGCCGCCGTACCGGGTGGAGCAAGGGCGACTGGCTGCCCTCGGTCGCGCCGACGCATCATCACGAAACCGCGCATCGCTACAATCCCAAACTCATGGAGGATTGGGACATAGCGCGGGTCATTCAGGACTATGCCGATGCGGCCGAACGCATGAAGGCGGGTGGCATGGACGGGCTGGAAATCGAGTGCTACGGCCACCTGCCCGATCAGTTCTGGTCCCCACTGACGAACGAACTTGAGGGGCCATACGGCCCGCAAACGCTGGAAAGCCGCACGCGTTTTGCGCGTGAGGTTCTGGCCAGCATGCGCGAAAAGGTGGGGGATGAGTTCCTTCTGGGCGTTCGCTTCTCGATGGACGAAACCACCCCCGGCGGTGTGAGCGAGGAGGAAGGGTTCCGCATCGCACGTCTTCTCAGGGATGAGGGGCTGGTCGATTTCCTCAACGTGACACGCGGGCGGATCGATAGCGATGCCGCGCTGTCAAAAGTGATCCCGTTGCAAGGGTCTCCCGCTGCACCGCATTTGGATTTCGCGGGCCGGATGCGGGCCGAGATCGGCCTGCCCACCTTCCACGCCGCCCGTATTCCGGATGTCGCCACCGCCCGCCATGCCGTGGCCGAAGGGCATCTGGACATGGTGGGCATGACACGCGCCCATATGGCCGACCCGCATCTGGTGCAGAAGATCGTCGAGGGGCGCGAGGATGATATTCGGCCCTGCGTCGGCGCTACATACTGCCTCGACCGTATTTACGAAGGCGGCGAGGCACTGTGTATCCACAATGCCGCAACCGGGCGCGAGCTGACGATGCCGCATCTGATCCCGGTGGCCGAGACCCCGCGCAAGGTTGTGGTCATTGGCACTGGCCCCGGCGGGCTCGAAGCCGCGCGGGTTGCTGCCGTCCGCGGTCATGACGTGGCGGTGTTCGAGGCCGCCTCGGACCCCGGTGGGCAGATACGCCTGACCGCGCAATCCCAAAGGCGGCGCGAGATGATCGGGATCATCGACTGGCGCATGGCCCAATGCGCCGCACGGGATGTGCGTTTTCATTTCAACACCTGGGCCGAGGCCGAGGACGTCACCGCCCTGAACCCGGACCTGGTCATCGTGGCCACTGGCGGGCTGCCTCAGATGCGGCTGTATGAACGGATGGAGGATCTGCCACATGTCATCACCTCGTGGGACATTCTGTCGGGTGACGTAAAAGCCTGTGGCGATGTGTTGATCTTTGATGAGGCTGGCGATCACGCCGGGCTGCAAGCCGCCGAGATTGCCGCAGACACAGCGCAGGTCGAAATCATGACCCCTGACCGCAGCTTTGCCCCCGATGTGATGGGGCTGAACCTCACGCCGTATCTGACCAACCTGCTAGACAAGGACGTGACTCTGACCGTGGCGCGCCGCCTCAAGGGCGTCCGACGGGACGGGAACCGACTGATCGCCGAGATCGGATCAGACTACAGCGCAAAATTGCAAGACAGGCCCTATGATCAGATCATTCTGAACTATGGCACATTGCCGAATGCCGACCTGTATTTCGACCTCAAGCCCCTGTCTTCAAATCTGGGACAGGTCGATCATGACGCGTTGATCAACGGCCAGCCGCAAAACCTTGTTGCGAACCCAGCGGGCCGTTTCCAGCTGTTCCGTATCGGAGACGCCGTCGCCGCGCGTAACACGCACGCGGCGATTTACGATGCCCTTCGTCTGTTGAAAGACCTTTGACAGGGGGCTTTCTGGACCAATGACGTAAACAGTTGATCTTCGAGCATGCTTCTTTCACAGCACGCTCGGATCGAATTCCATTTCTCGGTGAGCGATGACGTCTTCCAGTCCCTCAAGGATTGGCACCTTAAGCCTACTTCTGATGCGATGTCACCTCACAGAAGCGCGCGCACTTTTTCCAGCAGTGCAGCGTTCACCGCAACACCTTCGGTTGCTGCCCGTTCGCGGCAGGTGCGGCGGCCATCGCCCGGCAGTCGTGCGCCATCCTGATCACGGAACGAGGCAATCAGCTCACCCAGCTTCTCTTGGAACGCCCCGCCCGAGGTCGCCTGCGGGTCAATTGCGATGAAGAACTGACCGGTTTTCGGTGGGCCACCCGCAGTGCCCGAGAACGGGCTGGCGACGGAACCCAGCGTTGCGCCGGTCATCGCAGCGGCCACAAGCTCGACCGTCAGGGCAATACCCACGCCTTTGTAGCCGCCCGATGGGACCATGGAGCCCTTGAGGCCAGCCTCGGGGTCGGTGGTGGGCTGGCCGTCAGCGTCCAATACCCAGCCTTCGGGCACGGGCTTACCTTCGCGGGCATGTTTCATGACTTCGCTTTTAGCGATAGTGCTGGCAGACTGGTCGATCAGAAGCGCCGCGTTTCCATCCGTATCGGGGGCCGAGATCGAGAAAGGGTTGGTGCCGACAACCGGCTTTGAACCACCCGATGGCGCGATCGAGGCCGGCGCGTTGGTGAACCCGATCCCCATCAGGCCTGCCTGCGCCAGACGCTGGGTATGCACACCCAGAACGCCGCAGTTATACGAGTTGTTAATGGCCAGTACCGCAACACCCTGCTCGCGTGCCAGCGGGATCAGCTTTTCGAACCCCAAATCGATCGCGCTGTGGGCGAAGCCGGTGGCCGCATCCACGGTGACAACTGCCGGACGCGGGTGGGCAACCAAAGGCTTGGCGGCCCCGTCAACCTTGCCGCATTCCACATGTTGCGCATAGATCGGGATATAGGCCAACCCGTGCGAGGCGACGCCGTCCGCTTCGGTCATTGCGGTCGCAGCGGCCAGTGGGCGGGCGTTTTCCTCGGATGTTCCGGCTTTGACAAGGGCGCGGAAGGCCAGATCTTCGATCTCGGCCAGAGTCAGGGTTTCGGTGGCGGTCATTCTTCTTTTCCGTTCGTAAGTATGTGCCCCTCGTCGCAAGGGGCGAAGTTTCAGTCGTTGTCGCTGAGGCCCGCGCCAGCACCGCGCAGGCGGCTTTCTTCGGTCGCAGGAGCGAATGTGCGGTGGGCAAAGGCACCAAGCCTGTTCCAGTCTGCGTCGGACACCTCGGCGCGCAGGACCGGCTCGCGGCGGCCTGTCATCTCGGCCGGTGCGCTAAAGACCATCTTGTCCGCGTGGCGGGCCTCAAGCGCCTCAGGCGTGGCCTGTACGCATATCTGCCGCCCATCCGTTGCCAGACGCGCGCCCTGCCATTCAGCCGCGACCGGTACACCCAAACGCAGCGCAGCCCCTCCCATGAAAGGAACGGCCAGCAAGGGCAGGCTGACGTTCTCCATGGTGATCGAGCCGCGATTCATCAGACGAACAGCGCAGTCGCTGAGCGAGGCCCCGGCGATCAGCGGGCTCATCCGGCGCGTGGGCGCATGCCAGATCTCAGCGCTCAGCGAGACAGGTGAGACGTCGATCGACGGGATACGATCGTTCATCTCCAACAGGTCGGCCAGCAATTCGGCGCCCGAAAACCCGAAGGCCGACAGCCAGCGCGTTCCCTTGGCGGCCTCTTCCGCCAAGCCCCAGGACAAGCCTGCACCGCGCGCAGCGCGTTTGCTCATAGCCTCGATTTCGTTCAGAGAGTGGCTCATGCAGCGGCCCCTTCAAGTTCCGGGAAGACCCAGAAATCGGCGTTTTCAGATGTCAGTTCATGCGGCAGGGGCGCATTTCCATACATACAGATCCGCACCCACCGATCCGAGCGGGGGTCGAACTTGGTCGCCCCGAAGAAGGACAGCTTGCAGCGTAACATGTCGATGGGCAGCACCCGGTCCGAGATCGTGTTATCGCGGATCTCGGCATAGGGCGCGCGCCCTACGATCTGAACGCGGCGCAGCACGTGGCGGTGTTCGGGGTGGCGCAACAGGAAATCAGCAACTTGCGCATCATCCGACCAATGGGCCAGCGCCTGAAACAGCTGCGCGGCATCACGACCGGGAGCCAACGGCTGCTCGTATTCTTCGATCGGCTCTTCGAAGCGTTCGCCCAGACGCGGCTCTAGCTTTTCTTCCGAGACGTACCAGGCGCGCGCCTTGCTGGCGGGGGTGGCCCAATCGGTCTCAATAGCCCAGCCGTAGATATCCTTGAGCAGCGCCCGCAGATCACCGATCTTCATGGCCCCGGCGATGCGGAACGTGGCGGTGTTATCTGCAGCCATGCCTTCTGCAAAGGCATCAACCAATGCTCCGTAGGGTTCCAGCATCAGCGAGGCGATCCATTCTTGACCCTCAAGCGTCAGTGACTGCTCAGCCCAGGAATAAAGCGCGTCCCAGGGATGATCCGCGCCAAGATCCGCACTGTAGAGATACTCCTGCAACTTGGCGATATCGGCCCGCAGGGCAGCGAGTTTCTCGATTTGAATCGGGTGTTCGGACTGCCAGGTCTCAACGATCTGCATATTGCGCAACAGCACATCACGGAACATCGCGATTTCCGCATCGCTGGCCTTCTCAACCCCGCGCACGACCTGAATTGCGCCTTCCCGTGCCGCCATCCAGTTGTTGAACAGCACCGGATGGTTCAGCAAAAACGGCGCCATTCCTAGACCGGTCGAGTTCCCAATCCCCATCGAGCGGGCAATCCCAGCATCCAGCTTCGCGGCCTGCGCGCCGTTAGCCGCAGCGCGGGTATCAGCCATGTATTGCACGAGATCGGTCACGAACCAGCGGGTTAGGTAGACGGACAGCATCTCAACCTGGAACGGCGCGCGAAATTCCGGACGGTCGGCGATCATTTCGCGATCCGCAGCGCCCAGCTTGCCGGACCCGTAAACCGCAGTGGTCCGCATCAGGTAACCAACCGCATCAATCTTCTCGGTCGAGGGCTGACGGCCTTCGGCCAATTCGCTCACCACATGCTCCCACAAACGCACCGAGCGGTTGGCGCGGGACACCGACAGTTCAGACCCGGTCACGCGCCCAGCTTCCTGAACGGGAATATTGCGCGAAAGACGCTCGATATCGGCGTCGGTGGGCACACCGTCAAACAGGGTGAAGGTGGCATCCCAGGCCTCGGCGATCACTCGGTCCGAGCGTTTTTCGGGCGGCAGATCATGGGCATAGGCGATCAGTGAATAGGACCGCTCGGGCCCATGCGCGGTATAGACGGCATGGCCAACGCCGGTGCTGTCAATCTCGAACGCAGTTTTTTCAAACCGCCAGTTTTCCCGAGCCAGTCGTCGCGTCAGGATACGCATGAACGAAAGGCGCGATTGGTGCATGGAGCCAAGGCGGGCAAGGCGCATCACCATATTCGGATCACGACGGGAAACGTCTGTCATTCGGTTGTGCCTCCTCAAGTGCTAATATCTGGTCTTCTCCTGAAACCTTCAGGCATTTTGGCGGGCCGGAGGGTCCGGCCCAGCCTGGATCGCTTAGCTCTCTTTGCCCTTCGCCAGCGTGATGCGCAGCGCATCCCAAAGCGACGGTAGCAAGATCAGAGACACCGGAACAGCGGTCACCACGATAAAGCTCTGCAGCTTGGACACACCGCCTGATCCAACCGAGATCAGGATGATGGCCATGAGGCCCATCGCGATGCCCCAGAACACGCGCAGCGCTGCGGGTGGGTTGTTCTCGTTGCTCATGGTCGCAGAGATGACATAGCTCATCGAGTCGCCGGTGGTAGCAACAAAAATGGTCGTCAGGATCAGGAACAGGATCGAGATCACGAAGCCCATCGGAAGGTTGTTGGTGATCGCCAGCAGGGCGGCAGGCAGGTTGAAGCCTTCGAATGCGGTGGCGATCGTGCCGGGGTTCTCAAGCTCCATGGCGATGCCGGTGCCACCGATGATGGTGAACCAAAAGTTGGTCACGATCGGCGCGATGATCGACAGCATGATGATGATCGAGCGGATCGAACGACCGCGCGACACTCGCGCAATGAACATTGCCATCAGCGGGCCATAGCCCATGAACCAACCCCAGAAGAACACGGTCCACCAGCCCAGCCAGCCGGGTTCGCCGAACAGACCGGCCTCACCCCGATAGAGTGCCATCTGGAAGAAGTTGCCCACGTAAGTGCCAAAGCCCGAGAAGAACGAGCCAAAGATGAACCCGGTTGGTCCTGCGATCAGCACGAACAACAACAGGAAAGCCGCCAGTATCACGTTGACCTTGGACAGAACCTGAATACCACGCGACAGACCCGTCATGGCCGAGATCGTGTAGATCGCAGCCAGCCCGGCAATCACGGTCGCCTGCAGGGCAAACGTATCCGAAAAGCCGAACAGATCGGCCAGACCATAGCTCACCTGCAGACCCAGGAAGCCGATCGGACCAACCGTACCCGCAACCACAGCGATGATCGAGGACGCATCCGCAATCAGGCCAATCGGCCCGTTGATCGCCTTGTCGCCGAACACCGGGTAGAGCAGCGTGCGCGGCGCCAGCGGCAGACCCTTTTCATAATGGTAGTGCATCAGCATAACCGTGGTCAGCGAACCGAGAATGGCCCATGCGAGGAAACCCCAGTGCATGAAGCTCTGGGCGATGGCCGGGTTCACGGCCTCGGCCGTTACCCCTTCACCACCGTAAAGCGGCGCGGGGTACAGGAAATGGGCAATCGGCTCACCCGCCGCCCAGAACACGCCGCCACCGGCCAGCAGTGTACACATGACCATCGAGCCCCACTGGAAGGTGGTGAACTCGGGCGCGGCTAAGCCGCCCATGATGGCACGACCGCCGGGCAAAACGCACAGCAGCAGGCCGATCAGGAAGGTGGCCAGCAGCAGCACCTGCCAGTAGAGGCCAAAATAGGTAGCCGCAACATTGAAACCCCAATCCACAGCACCCGAAAGGGCCTCCAGATCGACAAGGGCCGCGACGCAGAACAGCGCGATAAAACCGCCAGAGATCAGGAACAGCGGCTTGTTCACGCGGTTTTCCTGCACAGGGGCAGTGTTCAAAGATGCCTCAGACATCTCTCCTCCGTTAATATTAGTCAGGCCGTTTCTATCTGGAATGCGGCCATAGCTTCGTCGTTTTGCTGGCCTGCGTCAGGCGAGCGGTTTGAAGTTCTCGTCAAAGAAACGGTACCAGTTGCCTCCCATGATCCCGTCAACCTCATCGTCATTCATGCCGGTGGCACGTAGGCCTGCCCGGATGTTGCCGAAGTCACGGTTGTCATTGAACCAACCCGGCATGGGCGGGAAACCGGGGGCCGAGGCAGAGCCCTCGCCATAGTCGATTTCCTTAGTCCAGCGACCTACTCGCATCCATTCCACGATGCTGTCGGGCTGGTCCTGACACAGGTCGGTGCCGATCCCCAGATGCTGCGCACCGTATTTGTCCGCCGTGCGTGCGATCATCTCGCAAAAGCTTTCCAGCGTGCAGTCGGACTTGTCTTTCAGATGGTGCGGGTAAACCGAGAAACCCAGCATGCCGCCGTTTTCCGTCACCGCACGGATCACCGCATCGCGCTTGTTGCGCAGGGCGGGCGACCAGTCATAGGGGTTCGCGTGGGTGATGGCGATGGGACGTTCCGAGATCTCAGCTGCCTCGATGGTCGAGCGGTCGGCCGAGTGGCTCATGTCGACAACAAGGCCCACACGGTTCATCTCTTTGATGACCTGTTTACCCATGCGGGTGATGCCTGAATCCTCGGCCTCATAGCAGCCAGTCGCCAGCAGCGACTGGTTGTTATAGGTCAGCTGCATGAACCGCGCACCCAAAGTGTGCAGGATCTCGATCAGGCCGATATCGTCTTCCATCGGGCTTGGGTTCTGGAACCCGAAGAACACCGCTGTCCGGCCGGTTTCCCGCGCCGTATCGATGTCGCTGGCCCACTGCCCTTTCATGATCAGGTCCGGGTATTGTTCGAACCAGCGGTTCCACTGTTCGAAGTTCAGAACCGTTTCACGAAAGTTCTCATGATAGGCGATGGTGACGTGGATCGCGTCTACGCCCCCCTCGCGCAACTGGCGGAAGACCTTTTCCGACCAGTTCACATATTGCAGGCAATCGATCAGCATCAGACGGGACCTGCGCTGATATATGCGGTTTTGACCGTGGTGTAGAATTCGGCCGCTGCTTTGCCCTGCTCACGCGGACCGTAGGAGCTGTCGCCACGACCACCGAAGGGCACGTGATAGTCGGTGCCTGCGGTGGGCAGGTTCACGGTGACAACACCGGTGCGCGCATTGCGGCGGAAATGGGTGGCGCGGGCCAGCGACTTGGTCACGATGCCCGAGGTCAGGCCAAAACTGGTGTCGTTGACGACGCTCAGCGCTTCGTCATAGCTACCCACTTTGATGACGCTGGTAAGCGGTGCAAACATTTCCTCGCGGTTTACCGCCATGTCGTTGGTGGTGTTCAGAAACACGCCGGGCGACATGTAGTACCCATCATGCGGCATCTCGAGACGCGCGCCGCCACAGGCCAGTTCTGCGCCCTCGGATTTGCCCAGATCGACATAGGCCAGGTTTTCGCTCAATTGCTGCTGGCTGACGACGGGACCCATCTGAACGCCCTCTTCCAGCGCGTGGCCCACTTTCATCGCCTGCGCACCCGCAACGAGCTTTTCGACAAAGGCGTCATGAATGGCAGAGTGGACCACGAGGCGCGACGACGCCGTGCATTTCTGACCGGTGCCACCGAACGCACCGCCCAACGCCAGCGTCACCGCCAGATCCAGATCAGCATCGTCCATAACGGCCAGAGCGTTCTTCGATCCCATTTCCATCTGAACTTTGGTCAGGTTTTGGATGGCGGCAGCGGCGATACCTTTACCGACCGGAACCGACCCGGTGAAGGAAATCGCGTTGACCTTGGGGCTTTCCACCAGACGTTGACCGATGGAGCGGCCCGAACCCATGACCAAGCTGAACAGACCCTTGGGGATGTCCTGGCGGTTGATGATCTCCGTCAGTGCCACTGCCGAGGCCGGGGTGATGTTGGCGGGCTTCCAGACAACCGCGTTGCCATAGCACAGCGCCGGAGCGATCTTCCACGAGGCCGTCGCGGTGGGGAAGTTCCACGGGCTGATGATGGCAACAACGCCAACGGCTTCGCGGCGAACGTCCACCTCGATATCGGGGCGCACGGAATCCGCGTTCTCACCGATTTGACGCAGGCATTCGGCGGCGTAGTAGGTAAAGAATTGACCGGCGCGGAACACTTCGCCTTTGCCTTCGGCCAGCGGCTTGCCTTCTTCGCGGCTCAGCAGCGTGCCCAGTTCCTCGGCGCGGGCCATCAGCTCATTGCCGATCGCGTTCAGAACGGCCTGCTTGCGCTCCAGCCCATAGGCGGCCCATTCCCGCTGAGCAGCACGCGCCTGATCCAATGTTGCCTCAAGCTGATCCGCGCTGGCCTGTGCAAACATACCGACCAGATCGCTCAGGTCCGATGGGTTGCGATTTTCGATCTCACCTTCACCGGTGACCCACTCACCAGCAATCAGGTTCTTTTGAATGTCAGCCATAGCCGTTTGCCCCATAGAGAATTTGCTGAGCGGGTATGGACTCTTTTTTAACAATCAATCAAACTAAAATTATTGAAATTTACTTCAGCAAGATTGAAGCCTCCAATATGACACTCAAGATCGAAATGCTTCGCGGCTTTGTCGCGGTGGCCCGTACCGGCAACCTGACGGACGCGGCCGTTGTCCTGAAACGCACCCCTTCGGCGGTGTCGATGATGCTCAAGCAGTTTGAGACGCATCTGGGCGAGCCGCTGTTTGAGACGGACCGCAAAAACAAACTGACCGCGTTGGGTGAGTTCGTTTTCGAGCAATCGCAACTGGAATTACAGCATTTCGACAATACGGTTCGGGCCATCGAAAACTTTGCCAATGCCAGTATGGGACATGTCAGAATTGCGACGGTTCCATCGGTGGCAGGCACGATCATACCACGCGTTTTTTCCAGAAATACCAAGGCTTACGAGAAAGTGAGGGTGGAACTGCGCGACATGGATTCCAAGTCCGTCCTGCACGAGCTGTCGCGGGGGCGCATTGATATCGGCATCGCGACACTGCGCGGGAACGGGTCGGGCCTGCACAGTCAGCTTTTGCTGACCGACTGGTTCGGCGTGCTGCTGAAACCGGACCACCCGCTGGCCAGTGACACCGGCCCCATCGATTGGCACGCGCTTGAGAATGAGCAGCTGATCGCCAACAGCCTGTCCGAAAGCATCCCCGGGCCCGAGGCGGAAAAACTGCACGCAGGCTCTCGGTTTTCGGCACATAACATCACCTCTATTCTGGGCATGGTCCGAGCCGGGATCGGGGTCACACTCCTGCCCGAGATGGCGGCAATTTCGGCCGGGCAATCCGATCTGGTGTTCCGCCCACTGGCGGACAAGACCGCCAAGCGGCAAATTCACCTGATACGCAAGGCTGATTCTGCGCTGTCGCCCGCTGCCCGCAGACTGGAAAATGACATCCTCGGAACCGTCGAGGGCTTAATGAAAGAGCAACGCTCATGAAAGATCAGGTCGAGAAAATTTCGCTGGGCATCCTGATCTTTCCCGGGTTCCCGATGGCCTGCCTGACTTCCTGCATCGAGCCGCTGCGCGCCGCGAATGAGATCTCGGGGCAGGAGGCGTTCAGCTGGCATGTCATTGCCGAGCAAGACCAACCGATCCAATCCTCGGCAGGCGTTACATTTTATCCCGACAGCACCTTGGCCGACGCCCAATCCCTGACGCATCTGCTGTTTGCCTCAAGCCCGAACAGTGTGTTCGACACCCCCTCCAAGGCGAACGCGGCGCTCCAGCGCCTGATGCGCAACAAAACCCGTATCGGCGCAATCAGCGGCGGCGTCTTCCCCCTTGCCCGCACCCGGCTGACCGGTGACAACCCTCTGTCGGTGCATTGGTGTTACGAGGCCGCGTTTCAGGCTGAATTTCCCGAAATCCCGATCCACGGCACGGTGATCTGCGAAGAAGGCGCCTTTAGCACGATCTCGGGCGCTTCTGCCGTGTTCGATCACATGCTTGCCCTGATCGAAAAACGCCTGGGCGGTGATGTCATGGCCGAGGTCGCCTGTTGGTTCCAGCATCCCTTCATTCGCAGCGGGACCGTTACGCAAAAGGTGCCCGCAATCTCAACCGCGCAAAGTCAGGATCTTTTGCCCAAACAGGTTGCAAAGGCCATTCAGCATTTTGCCGAACATATCGAAAATCCCATCCAGATCAGCGAAGTCGCTGATGCGGTGGGCCTTTCGGCACGGTCACTGGAGCGAAGCTTCAAAAAGGCCACAGGGCACAGCCCTTTGACATATTATCGGCGGATGCGGATGAACCAGGCGCGGCAATTGGTGCTGTATACGAACGACCCGATCGCCGAGGTCGCCTATATGGTCGGCTACGCCACACCCAGCGCCTTCATGCGGCACTATCGTGAGACGTTTGGGGTCACGCCGATCAGCGACCGGCGTGCCAAGAACTCGATGCGGGTGGGCAGCGACGATGTGCTGCCCTCGGGCTAAGCTTCAGGCGATGGATTTTGCGGCGGCCAACAGGCCGTGATGCAGCGACGCCGCCGAAGAGCGCGGGCCAAGAACGGCCATGTGGTCCTCGGCCAGACGCCATAGGAAGACGCCCAGATGCTCCGCCGTGGTTCGGATCGCCGCGCCCGACCCCATCATGCGGACCGGCGCGTTGCTGAGCCGTTCGAACAGATCGCACAGAGCCGCGCCCTGCACGTCGAACCGGCACCAGCCATCCGTTTGCTCGGAAACCGATGCGGTGTCACCGACGATCTGCTTCAACTCGGCGGCCAGCAATTCGTGACTGTCATGCGGGGCCATGACCATCCATTGCTCCGGCCCCATCCAGAGCGCAGCATAGGGTGCGGCCTGAGCGGATTGGCCCACCTCGGGCACGCTCAGACCGATCTTGTCGGCCAGCGCCTTTTGCACGGCACCGGCCTGATCGTTGCGGGCCGCGACCGACGCCAGCGCCTGATCCACGACCTCGGTGATCGTGATCGAACCGACCGTATCGACACGCGGCGTGTCGCCGCCCAGCGGGGTGATGGGTTTCAGTTTATGCACGAAGCTTCTCCCCTTCCGGGTCCACGAAATGAGCGCTGACAATCTCGACCATGACTTCCTGGCCTTCCAGCGGGTTCACCAGACGCAGTTTTTCACCCATCCGGTCAGAGCCACCTTTGACAAATCCGAGCCCGATCGAGCTTTCCAGGATCGGCGAATAGGCGGCCGACGTGACATAGCCCTGATCATGGGCCGCATCGACCGGGCCAGTGGCGTTCATCAGATGCCCGCCCGCAGGTACGCTGTCCTTAGCGTCCACCGGTTTGAGACCGACCAGAGCCAGCGCGTCCGGGGCATTCAGCCCTTCCCGACGGCTGAGCGTGTTGCCGATACAGTCCTTCTTGGTGCTGACCATACGCGCCATGCCAAGGTTCAGAGCCGTAGTCGTCCCGTTCAGCTCATTGCCTGTCGCATGCCCCTTTTCGATCCGCATGACGCCCAGGGCCTCGGTGCCGTAAGGCATCACGTCGAACTCTTCACCCGCCTCCATCAGCGCGCGCATCAGCCCGTCGCCATAGCGCGTAGGCACTGCGATTTCATAGGCCAGCTCGCCCGAGAACGAGATCCGGAACAGTCGTGCCCGCAGGCCACCGCAGACGGTGATCTCACCACAACCCATGAAGGGAAACGCCTCGTTCGAGATGTCAAACTCGGGGTCCACGATCTTTTGCAGCAGTTTACGGCTGTTGGGGCCGGCCACGGCATATTGCGCCCAGGCCTCGGTGGTCGAGATCAGCTGCACGTCCATATCCGGGCACAGGCATTGGCGGACGAATTCCATGTTGCGATAGACCAGAACCGCGTTGGCGGTGGTGGTGGTCACGACGAAATGGTCCTCGGCAAAGCGCGCGGCGGTGCCGTCGTCATAGGCGATGCCATCCTCGCGCAGCATCAGGCCATAGCGCACCTTGCCCACGGGCAGTTTGGCGAAGGCGTTCGAATAGACCATGTTCAGGAACGCCGCAGCATCCGCGCCCTGCACGTCGATCTTGCCCAGTGTCGTCACATCGCACACACCGACCGAGTTTCTTGTCTGCAGCACCTCGCGATCCACCGATTGGCGCCAATGGGTTTCGCCCTTGCGCGGGAACCATTGGGCACGCAGCCAATTGCCGACCTCGACAAACACGGCGCCCTGCTCCTCGACCCATTTGTGGCTAGGTGTCAGGCGGGTCGGGTGGAAATCCTTACCCACTGCACGGCCACCAAAGGCCCCCATCGCCACCGGAGTATAAGGCGGGCGGAAGATGGTTGTGCCAGTGTCCTGAATGGACTTGCCGGTCAGCTCGGCCATCACCGCCAAGGCACCCACGTTCGAGGTCTTGCCCTGATCGGTTGCCATGCCCAGCGTGGTATAGCGCTTGAGATGCTCGACCGAGGTGAAGTTCTCTTGGTGTGCCAGCTTGACATCTTTGACGGTCACGTCGTTCTGATAATCCAGCCATGCGCGTTTTGCGCCTTTGACGTGCCAGAAGGGGCTGATCGAGACCGGCGCATCGGCTGCAGCGGGCAGATCAGCGGGGGATGCCGTGATCCCCAGATCAGCCAAAGCGGCCACAGCCGCCGCCGCACCACCTTGCAGCGCCGCGTCGGTGGCCATCTCACCCTTGGCCGCGCCTGCCACGATCTGACCGACGGGCAGGCCGTCGCCCGGAACAAAGGCGTGGATATCCGCGTTCCAGACCGGGCGACCGCGCTGATGGCAGGTCAGGCCCAGGTTGGGGTTCCAGCCGCCGGACATCGCCAGCGCCTCACAATAGAGATCCGTCGTGTGGCCCTTCGCGGTCCGCACCTGCACCGAAGTCAGACCCAGGCGGCCCGAGGTGTTGATGATCTCGGCCCCTTTCAGAACCTCGGTGCCCTCGACATCCGCAGCATCCGGGCGCGTGTCCACAATGGCCGGGACCTTAATACCCTGCGCCATCAGATCGCGTGCTGTCTGGTGCGCGTCGTCATTGTTGGCAAAAACCACAACCGATTGCGCCGGCGTCGCCGCCCAGCGGTTGGCGTAGGACCGAACCGCGCCAGCCAGCAGGATGCCGGGACGGTCGTTGTTTTCAAACGCGATGGGGCGTTCTATGGCCCCGGTCGCGATCAGCGCGCGCTTGGAGTAGATGCGCCACAGGGTTTGGCGGGGTTTGTCAGCCGCGGGCGCGATCAGGTGATCCGCGTTGCGTTCGACCGCGCCATAGATCCCATGGTCATAGGCCCCGAAGACGCTTGTACGCGGCATGACCCGCACGTTATTCATCGACGCCAGCTCGGCCAGAGCCTGCGCGACCCAGTCCGCGCCGGAGATATCGGCCAAAGCGCCAGTCTCAGCAATCAGGCGCCCGCCCATGCGGAAGTCTTCATCGGCCAGAATGACCTGAGCACCCGCACGTACTGCGGTCAGCGCCGCCGCCAGACCGGTCGGGCCTGCGCCGATGATCAGCAGATCGCAATGCAGGAAGCCCTTGTCATAGAGATCGGGATCATCCTCACCCGTCAGGCTACCCAGACCGGCGGCCTTGCGGATGATCGGCTCATATAGCTTTTCCCAGAACGCCTTGGGCCACATGAAAGTCTTGTAGTAAAACCCTGCGGTCAAGAAGTTCGAGAACCGGTCATTGATCGCCATGAAATCGCGTTCCAGCGACGGCCAGCGGTTCTGGGAATTGGCGCTCAGGCCGTCGTACAGCTCGGCCACGGTGGCGCGGGTGTTCGGCTCCTGCCGTCCGCCCGAACGCAGCTCGACCAGGGCGTTCGGCTCTTCGCTGCCCGCAGTTAGCGGGCCGCGTGGGCGGTGATATTTGAACGACCGGCCCATCAGGCGCACGCCATTGGCCAACAGGGCCGAGGCCAGCGTGTCGCCCTCATACCCCTGATAGGATTTGCCGTCGAAGGTGAAGCTGAGGCTGGCGTCCCGGTTGATCAGCCCGCCATTCAGTCGATTGCTCTGAGTCATTGTGAAGCCTTCCCTGCCGCTTTGGCCACGTCACGGGCCAGTTCGACCTTCAGGATTTCATGGGTCAGCGTGTTGCGCGTGACCACCAGCCACGACCGGTCGCCCTGTTCGTGATACCAAAGCTCGCGATGCTCGCCCGCCGGGTTGTCACGCAGGTAGAGGTAGTCGTGAAACGCTTGCGCCGCGTCCTCGGCCTGCCAATCAGGGCGATTGATCAGCGAGGCATCGCCCAGATAAGTGAACTCCTGCGCGTCGCGCGGTCCAAGCAGGGGGTGATTGATCAGCATGCTTCGACCTCCGACCCTTTGTGAATGATATTGATGTCGCGAACGCGCTGCATCCACTTGGCGCGCAGCTCTTCGCTGGTCACGCCCATGTCATAAGCGGGCGTGGCCAGAGGCTTGCACGCCGTTACCTTGATGACCACGAAACCCGAAAACATCGGCTCAAGCTCGGGCCAGCGGTTGGTATAGGCTGGGCGCAACGACGGGTAGCGCGTATCGTCGCGCGGTACATAGCTGGCCTCACCCTGGATCAGGACGCCCCGACGGGTCAGGATGTCGATGAAGTTAACCTCAACCTGCGGACGCACCGCAATATTGGCCAGAGTGTCCGGAGACCGCATTTCTGCAAAGCTGATCTTGGTATCATCATGGGTCACAAACGCACCCTTGGGCGAGACATTCGGGTTCCCTTCGGCATCCGCTGTGGCGACAAAGCCAAGATGCCAGTTTTCGATCAGATCGCGTGCAAACTTGTTGATCATAGCGATGGTCCTCAGTGCAGGTTCGGCTGGGCGCCCTGCCCTTTTTCGTCGATCATGTGACCGGTCATGAACCGATCCAGCCGGTAGGCCGTAGCGGTTTCATGCGGACGGTCGGTTTTCAGAAGATGCGCAAAGCAATAGCCAGAGGCCGGCGTTGCCTTGAACCCCCCGTAACACCATCCGCCATTGAAATAGAGCCCGTCTATATGCGTCTTGTCGATAAACGGTGAGCCGTCCATCGACATATCCATGATCCCGCCCCAACTGCGTAGCAGGCGCGCACGCCCAAGTGCCGGGATCAGCGCCATGCCGCTTTCGATCACGTCCTCGACCACCGGCAGGTTCCCGCGTTGGGCGTAAGTGTTGTACATGTCGATGTCACCACCAAAGACCAGACCACCCTTGTCGGACTGGCTGCAGTAGAAGTGCCCCGCACCATAGGTGATGACGCCGTCGATGAATGGCTTCAGTCCCTCGGAGACGAAAGCCTGCAACACGTGGCTTTCGATCGGCAGGCGCATCCCCGCCTTCTCCATCACGCGGCTGGAACTGCCCGCAACAGAGACACCGACCTTTTTCGCCCCAATGAAGCCGCGGGTGGTATCGACCCCCAGAACCTTACCGTTATCAATGCGGAAACCCGTCACTTCACAATTCTGAATGATATCCACACCGCGCATATCCGCGCCGCGTGCGTATCCCCACGCCACCGCGTCGTGGCGCACCGTGCCGCCGCGACGGTGTAGCAGACCACCCTTGATCGGGAACCGGGCGTCATCGAAATTCAGGAACGGGTACATGGCACGGACGCCTGCGGTATCCAGCAACTCGGCATCTGATCCGTTCAGGATCATCGCATTGCCCCGCCGCCGCGCCGCATCCCGCTGTGCATCCGTGTGGACCAGGTTCAAAATACCGCGCTGGCTGACCATGGCGTTATAGTTAAAGTCTTGTTCGAGGTTTTCCCACAGCTTCAGCGAGAACTCGTAGAACGGCTCATTCCCGTCCAGTAGGTAGTTCGAGCGGATGATCGTCGTGTTCCGACCCACATTACCGCCGCCGATCCAGCCTTTTTCCAATACTGCAATACGCGCGGCACCGAATTCCTTGGCAAGGTAGTAGGCTGTGGCCAGTCCGTGGCCGCCACCGCCCACGATCACATAGTCATAAGCATCCGCAGGCTCTGGGTCGCGCCATTGCGGGCCCCAGCCCTTGTGGCCGGTCACGGCCTCTTTGAAAAGTCGCAGCGCCGAGAATCGCATGTAGGCTCCTATTCGTTGCAGCTTACTATATGCACCCAGGTCGCCCACGTTTTCAGTGTCGATTTCGGACAGAAGCTATCTCAGATGCGACAGATGCCATCAGAGTGTCGCCGTTTTGACGTTTCAAGCTCCAATAGCGGCCGGATGCACATTAGTAACTTACCCTTATCTGTTTTTTATTTTTCATCATCATTCTTTACCGTTTTGAGAATCACGGCTACGACACCCCAAAGCGCGACACAGGAGGAGCGAGACATGTTCGACGCCAGCACCACGCATAAAGTCGTTTTGGGAGTGATCGGTGCAGATTGCCACGCTGTAGGCAACAAGATCCTCGATAGCCTGCTGACACGGGCCGGGATCGAGGTCGTTAACCTCGGCGTCATGGTCAGCCAGAGCGAATTCGTCGCCGCAGCCGTTGCTCAAAAAGCTGATGCGATCCTTGTCTCATCCATCTACGGGCACGGTGAGATCGATTGCCAGGGCCTGCGCGACCGGTGCGAGGCTGCAGGGATCGGGAACATCTTGCTCTATGTCGGCGGGAACCTCGTGATTGGCAAACAGGATTTCGCGACCGTCGTCACCCGCTTCAAAGACATGGGCTATGACCGCGTCTTCCCAGCCTCAGCTAACATCGACGAGGTCGTGGCTCTGTTGAAAGACGACATCGACATGAGCCGTCTTCCGAACATCGGCCACAACTCCGGCGCTTTCGCACCTAGGTTTGCCGATTGGGCCGCAATCTAGCAAAGGCAGATGGTGACATGACCGGCGCGCCAGAAATCACGAATTCCAAGCTGCCTGACTCCGTTTTTGACGCCGAGCGTGAGGGCGTTCTGCAATCCTGGCACACCGGTGCCGAGGTGGATTTTGACGCAGGCCTTGCTCGTCAGCACGCGCTGCCCTCGGAAAAGCGGTTCTCGGCGGCCTTGGCGGATGCGGATGAAACCGGCAAGACTCTGCTGCAACCCCGTGCGGGCGTTGCGCTGTTGCGCGAACACACCGCGCTGATGGAGGGGCTGGCCCCCTATTGCGATGTGCTGCCCACCACCATCGACGCCTATACCCGTCACAACCGATATGACGAGGCGCAGGATGGCATCGACCGCTCCCGCGCGGCGGGCACCTCGCTGCTGAACGGGTTCCCGGCGGTCAACCATGGTGTTGAAGGCTGCACGCGGTTGGTCGAGGCCGTCTCAAAACCCATTCAGGTCCGGCACGGCACACCGGATGCACGCCTGCTGGCTGAAGTGACACTCAGTTCAGGTTTTTCGTCCTACGAGGGCGGCGGGATTTCCTATAACATCCCATACGCAAAGAACATTCCGCTGGAACAGTCGATCCGCCATTGGCAATATTGCGACCGTCTGGTGGGCCGGTTCGAAGAACATGGCATCCGTATAAACCGAGAACCCTTCGGCCCCTTGACCGGGACGCTGGTGCCGCCATTCGTGTCGCATGTGGTTGCGATCATCGAAGGCCTTCTGGCACTAGAACAAGGCGTGCGCTGTATCACGCTGGGCTACGGTCAGGCGGGCAATCTGGTGCAGGACGTCGCCGCGCTGCGCTCGCTTCGGCGGCTGGGGCATCACTATTTCCAGAACGCGGGCTATGACGATTACCAACTGACCACTGTGTTCCATCAGTGGATGGGCGGCTTCCCCGAGGATGAGGCCAAGGCAACGGCCGTGATCTGTCTGGGTGCGCTGGCCGCGAAACAGGCGCGGGCCACCAAGATCATCGTGAAGACCCCGCATGAGGCCAGCGGCATCCCCTCGCTTGAGGCGAACCAGGCCGGGCTCAAGGCGACCCGTCAGATGGTCAACATGATCGCGGATCAGAACCGCAATGACGGCAACGAAATCCTGACCGAGGTCGAGGTAATCGAGGCCGAGGTTCACGCCGTCATGCGCGCCGTCATGAAACTGGGCAAAGGCGACATCGCGCGCGGTGCCGTTCTGGCCTTTGAATCCGGCGTCATGGATATCCCCTTCGCCCCCGCCATCGGGAACGCGGGCAAGCTGACACCGGTCCGAGACAACCATGGCGCGCTGCGGATCTTCGAGACCGGAAATGTACCGCTGCCCAAGGACGTCATGGCCTTTCACCAGGACCGCATCGCGGAACGTGCCCGGTCCGAGGGGCGCGAGGTGTCCTTTGACATGGTGGTCGACGACGTCCGCGCCATCTCGGCCAGCAAACTCATCGGGCGGCCTTCGGTTGCCGCTTAGCACACAGAGAGTGTCATGAAGATCAAGAACGTTGTTTTCGCGCCGGGGCTGGCCTCGTACTATTTCGACGATCAGGCAGCGATCAAACAGGGGGCCAAGCAGGACGGGTTTGTCTATTGCGGGCGGGCCCTGACCGACGGCTTCGCCCGCGTCCGGCAATATGGGGAAAGTGTCTCGATCCTGCTGGAGCTGGAAAACGGCCAGATCGCCGAGGGCGACTGCGCGGCCGTGCAATATTCCGGTGCGGCCGGGCGCGATCCGCTGTTTCTGGCCTCCTCCGTCATTCCGTTCCTACAGGAACATCTGACGCCGCAGCTGATCGGGCATGACGTGCGCAGCTTTCACGATAGCGCGGAGTTCTTCGACAAGCTTGTCGTTGACGGCCAGCCTCTGCACACCGCCGTGCGCTATGGTCTGTCGCAGGCGCTTCTGTCGGCAGCGTCGATCGCCTCGGGCAAGATGAAATTCGAGGTCATCTGCGACGAATGGGGGCTTGAACCTATCGCGGCCCCTCTGCGTCTGTTCGGGCAGAGCGGCGACAACCGCTATGAGGCCGTGGACAAGATGGTGCTGAAACGAGTCGACGCCCTGCCCCACGGCCTGATCAACAACATTCCGCAGAAACTGGGCCAGACAGGCGGGAAACTGGCCGAATACGTCACATGGCTGTCGCGCCGCATTCAAGCTTTGCGCACGGATGAGAGCTATCATCCGGTTCTGCATATCGACGTCTACGGTACGGTGGGCATGATCTTTGACAATGACGCGGTGAAGATTGCCAACTATCTGGCAACGCTGGAACAGCGCGCCGCCCCTTTTGATCTTTATATCGAAGGGCCGGCCGATGCGGGTTCAAAAGATGGGCAGATCACCCTGCTGCGCGACATCCGGGCGTCTCTGCAGGCGCTTGGCAGCAAAGTGAAAATCGTGGCTGACGAATGGTGCAACACCTATCAGGACGTAGTCGATTTCGTCGACGCCGATTGCTGTGACATGGTCCAGATCAAGACCCCCGATCTGGGATCGCTGCACAATACGGTCGACGCGGTCCTTTATTGTAAGGCCAACGGTGTCGCGGCGTATCAGGGCGGCACCTGCAACGAGACCGACATCTCGGCCCGCGCCTGTCTGCACGCCGCCATGGCCACCCGCCCCGACCGCGTGCTGGTCAAACCCGGCATGGGCTTTGACGAAGGCATGACCATCGTCGCCAACGAAATGCACCGCACCCTTGCGCTTTTGAACACACGAGCTGCCGCATGACCGATACCCAACTCAAACCCTATGAAGGCCTGCTGGTCGTATCTCTGGAACAGGCCGTCGCTGCCCCCCTCGCGTCGTGCCACTTTGCCCAGGGCGGCGCTCGCGTCATCAAGATCGAGCGTGACACCGGAGACTTCGCCCGCAAATACGACGGTGCGGTGAAAGGCTCGGCGTCCTATTTCGTCTGGGCTAATCACGGCAAGGAAAGCCTGTGTCTAGATATAAAACACCCCGAGGATGCCGCTCTGCTGCACCGTATTCTGGACGAGGCGGATGTGTTCATCCAGAACCTCGCCCCCGGCGCCATTGCCCGCGCCGGGTTTGGCGAGGATGTCCTGCGCAAACGGACCCCGCGCCTGATCACCTGCGATATCAGCGGATATGGCGAGGATGGACGGTACAGCGACATGAAGGCCTATGACTTTCTGGTGCAATGCGAAAGCGGGCTGGTCTCGGTCAACGGAGCGCCCGGCCATCCCGGTCGGATTGGCGTTTCGGTCTGCGATATCGGCGCCAGCATGAATGCGATCATAGGCATCCAGAAGGCACTGATCGCGCGCAGCATCAGCGGCAAGGGCAGCGCGGTGAAGCTGTCCCTGTTCGACACGGCCGCCGATTGGATGACCGTGCCTTTGATGCATACGGTTTATGCGGGTAAAGCGCCGCAGCCAGTTGGCCTGCATCACCCGTCCATCGCGCCTTATGGTGGGTTTGCCACCAAAGATGATGAGGTTCTGGCGATCTCGATCCAGAACGAACGCGAGTGGAAACGCCTCTGCGCCGATGTCATCGGGCAGCCCGAATTGGCCACCGACCCACGGTTCTGCGATGCGGCCCAGCGGGTTGCTAACCGCGCCGAACTGGATGCCATCGTGGCCGGGTTCTTTGCCCGCCACAGCCGGGCCGAGTTGGAAGGCAAGTTGTTCGCGGCAGCCATCGCTTATGGGGCTGTGAACTCGGTCAGCACCTTTGTCGAACACCCGCAGCTGCGCCGCACGCCGGTCACGCTGGAAAACGGGGATGAGGCGCATCTGGTTGCAGCCCCCGTGCGCCACAGCTTTGATCCGGAAACACCGCGCTTTGGCCGTGTGCCCGCGCTTGGCGAACATACCGATACCATTCGGTCCGAATTCGCCGAGACCGCTGCCGCATGATCCGGTCCTACCTGTTCACTCCGGCACATCGACCGGAGCTGATTGCCCGCGCGCATGAACGGGGCGCGGATGCGATCCTGCTGGACCTTGAGGACAGCGTCCCGCGCGACCGCAAACAGGCCGCGCGGGATGGGTTGGCAGAGGCGGTCTCTGTGCTGACCGCCCGTGATGTGTCGGTTGTGATACGGGTCAATGCCGATCTGGGCGAATGCGTCCGCGATCTTGAGGCTGCCATCCTGCCTAGCGTTGACGCAATCATGCTGCCCAAGGTCATCGGGGCGGATCACCTGCGTCTGGTGGCTGACTATCTGTCGATGCTGGAGCGACAGGCCAAACTTCCCGAGGGTCATATCAAACTGATTGCCTTGATCGAAACAGCCCAAGGGCTGATGAACGCCGCGCGTATCGTGAAAGCGACCCCCCGGCTGACCGCACTTGCATTCGGGACTGAGGACTTCTCGACCGATTGCGGCCATGCGCCCTCAGTCGAGGCGTTGAAAGGCCCGGCGCAGTCTTTGATCCATGCGGCCAAAGCGGGTGGCCTGAAGGCCATCGGCCTACCGGGCAGCATTGCCGAGATCCACGATATGGACAGTTTCCGCAGCTGCGTCGACCTTGGGCGCAAAATTGGTTTTGACGCTGTCCTGTGCATCCATCCGCGTCAGGTCGAAATCGTCAACGCTTTTTTCACGCCCAGCGCCTCCGAGATCGAACAGGCAACCCGCGTGGTCGAGGCGTTTGATCGGGCCACTCAGCAGGGGCTGGGCGCCGTCATGCTGGATGGCAAAATGATCGACCCGCCCATCGTTGCGCGGGCGCAATCTATGTTGCAATCCCGGCGTCTTTGAAGAAATCCTCCATGAAGGCCGGGCCTTTCTGATCCACGAAATCCCGAAAGGACCGCGCCGCCGGACGCAGCGGTTTGTTGCGCATATGCAGAACGAACCAATCACGATATTCGGGCATGCCTTCGACGTTTAGGATCTTCAGTTTTCCGGCCATCGCCTCCAGCGCGATCGTGTGCGCCGAGATGAAGGCCAGCCCCATATTCGCCATGACCGCCTGTTTGATGTTGGCATTGCTGTCCATTTCCTGCGCCTTGGGCTGCGGCAGGCCCGAGTCCGAGAAAAAGAACTCGTGCACCATTCGCGTGCCCGACCCCCGCTCGCGGACGATGAACTGATGGTGCGGTAAGTCCGAACGTCGGATGCGGCTGGAGCGCACCAGCGGATGATCCGGATGGCCGATCAACACATAGGGGTGTTTGGCGAATTGATGTGCCGTTGTCTCTATCCGGCGCGGCGGGCGTCCCATGAGCGCAAGGTCGATTTGATCTGTATCCAGCATCTCGATCACACTGCGCCGGTTGGCGATTTTGAAATGCAGATCGCATTCCGGGTGTTCCTGCTGAAATTGCGCTAGCAGATGTGGGCCGAAATTTCGCGCAGTGGTCACCATGGCCACCCGAACCCGGTGGTCCAGCTTGCCCTGCATGATCTGCACAACATCTACCGCCTCGGCCAGCGTTTCGGTCATGCGCTCAGCGTACGGCACCAAAGCGGTGGCAACCTCAGTCGGGATCACCGAACGGCCGGATTTCTCGAACAGCGGCGCGCCGAATTCCTCGCTCAACCGGCTCATCTGCATCGACACCGCAGGCGGGGACAGCGACAGGCGCTCAGCCGCGCGCACAAAGCTGCGCGTCTCGATCGCCACCAGAAATATCTGCAACTGGCGCAGGGTAATCTTGTCCGAGGTCGGCGGCATTGCGGCTCCTGTGCGCTAGAAGGCGGGTTTGCGGGTAAAGAAGTCTCCTCCCTTGTCGTCAATAATCACAAACGCCGGGAAATCCACGACTTTTATGCGAAAGACGGCCTCCATCCCGAAGTTGGGAAAATCCAGCGTTTCGATGTTCTTGATGACGTCCTTGCCCAAAACTGCCGCCGCCCCACCGACCGAGCCCAGGAAGAACCCACCATGCTCCTTGCAGCTTCGCACGACCGAGGGCGCACGATTGCCCTTGGCGATCATCACGCGGGACGCGCCCAGCGCCTGCAGTTCCGGCACATAGGGGTCCATCCGCGCGGCTGTGGTTGGCCCGAACGAGCCTGAGGTATACCCTTCGGGCGTCTTGGCCGGGCCCGCGTAGTAGACCGGGTGATCGCGGATGTAGTCCGGCAGCTCCTGACCCTTTCGGATCATCCGGGCCAATTCGGCATGCACCAGATCGCGCGCGACAATCATGGTGCCGGACAGCAAAACCGGGCTGGAGACGGACAGCTTGGACAATTCAGCACAGATATCATCCATCGGCTGGTCCAGGTTGATCCGGGTTGCGGATTGCGCCGCGACATCCTGCGCAGGCAGGAACCGAGCCGGGTCATGTTCCAACTGCTCGACCCAGATCCCATCCCGGTCGATCCGCCCCTTGATCTGGCGATCCGCCGAACAGCTGACACCCATGCCAACCGGCAGGCTTCCTCCGTGACGCGGCAGGCGAATGACGCGCACGTCATGACAGAAGTATTTCCCGCCAAACTGAGCGCCCAGCGACATGTTGCGGGTCAACTCCAATATCTGCGCCTCAAGCTCCAGATCGCGAAAGGCACGCCCATCGGGGCTGCCAGTCGTAGGAAGGTCATCCAATTCCTTGGCCGAGGCTTTTTTGACCATTTTCAGACAGTGTTCGGCCGACAGCCCCCCAATGACAATGGCTAGATGGTATGGCGGGCAGGCCGTTGTACCCAAGGTCCGTATCTTCTCATCAAAGAATGCAAGTATCCGCTCGGGTTCCAGCAATCGCCTTGTTTCCTGGAACAAAAACGTCTTGTTGGCCGAGCCACCCCCTTTGGCCATGAACAGGAACTCCAGAGCATCCCCGCTGAGCGCCTCGATGTCGATCTGCGCAGGCAGGTTGGTGCCGGTGTTCTGTTCGCGGTACATACTGAGAGGGGCCATTTGCGAAAAGCGCAAGTTGCGCGTTTCCCAAGTGTCCTTGACCCCCTGCTCGACCGCCGCGTGCAGATCGCCCTGGACCAGAACGTTCTGGCCCTTCTTACCGTGAATGATCGCCGTTCCGGTGTCCTGACAGCTCGGGAATTCTCGCTCGGCCGAGATCACAGCGTTCTTCAGCAACTCCAGTGCCACGTAGTGATCGTTGGCCGAGGCATCCGTGTCATCGAGAATCTCGCGTAGCTGGGCAAGATGGCTGGGGCGCAACAGATGCGAGACATCCGTAAAGGCGGCTGAGGTCAAATTGCTGACAGCCTCGGACGACACCCGCAGGAAGGTTTCATCATCGAACCGGGCGGTTTCCAGCCCTTCATTGCTGAGATGGCGATAGCAGGTCGTGCCGATTGTTTTCGTTGTCTGGGTCATGGCGCGCACCCTAGTGAGACACGTAGAAACAATCAATAGATCTTACCTTACTCGATATTTTATTAAATGGTAATTACCAAAAGAAAACCGCGCCAGAATACCCGATCTTAGGGAACGACAATTCGCACTACGCAAGGCATCACACCCCATGATCAAACCGGCTCAGCATTCGTCGACCCATTTGTCCTTCGTTCCGCGCGGGTCAGTCTTCAACAACATCAAAGTCAAGATCCAGCAGCCACGGTTCGCGCGGACCTGCACAAAGATCAACTCGAAATCAAACTGACCAACTGATGTCTAAGCTCCTTGGCGTCAATTGGCTTGTGGATTAACTCTAGCCCGTTCGACTGGCACTCTTCCGCCGTTTCAGGAGAGCGGTTGGCCGAGATGATGCAGGCGGGCACATCGCTGAATTCCGCTCTGATCCGACGCACTGCCTCAGTCCCGGTTTTTCCGTTATCCAGCTGGTAGTCCGCTACTATCGCATCGGGTGTGATACCGATCTCGCGCAGCAGGTCCACGGCCTGATCCTCACTACCACATTCCAGCACGTGAACGCCCCAGGACTCGAGCGTCAGAGTCAGTGCATTTCTGAGATTTACGTCATTTTCAATCAGCAAAACGATCATGTCGGCCAGTTGACCCGTTTTCCTGTCGGCAGCCGCGGGGCGGCCTTCGCTGAACTGCCCTTGGTCCAGTACCACAGGGATTTCGACGGAGAACACCGTGCCTTTTCCCAACTCGGAGCGCAGATGAATCGGGTGGTTGAGCAACCCGCAGGCGCGCTCGACGATGGCGAGACCAAGGCCCATGCCTTCGGCGGCGCTCGCGTCGGATTGCACCCGCTTGAATTCCTGAAAAACCATGTCGCGTTGATCGGCGGCGATGCCTATTCCGGTATCCAGCACCTCAATCGACACGCGGGTTTTGCGACGCTTCACCCCAACCAGAACCTTGCCGGTGTCGGTATAGCGGATTGCGTTGGACAAGAGGTTCTGAAGGATGCGCCGCAAGTAGCTGGCATCACTGGCCACAAGCGCGCTGGTCGGCACCACCCGTAATTCCAATCCTTTGGCCTGTGCAACCGGGCGGAAAGCGTCCTCCATCTGCTTGAACATATCACCAACCGACACGGTCGAGAGGTGGACCGTCGCGCTACCGGAATCCAGCTTCGAAATATCCAGTAGCGCTTCAAGGATATGTTCCACGCTGTTTAGCGCACTTTCCGCCTTTGTGGCCACATCATGCGTTTCCGACTGATCCAACCCGTTTTTCAGCGAAGCCACATAAAGCTTGGCGGCGGACAAAGGTTGCAACAGATCATGACTTGCAGCGGCAACAAAGCGGGACTTTGACGCATTGGCCCGTTCCGCCTCGCCCAGCGCGTCGGCCAGTTCAACGGTGCGCGCTTCAACCCGCTTTTCCAGCAATTCCTTGGCGTCCTGAAGCGCTTGCGCCGATTTTCGTTCCGCCGTTACATCGGTAAAAGAAATCACATAGCCCTTGTCGGGCATTTCCTGCGCAAAGACAGACAGGATTTTCGACCGCCCCCGATGTAACTGAAACCGCAAGGGCCGCCGAGAGGTGGCCCGCTTGGTCCAGTCGGACAAATCACCCCAGCTCATCCCCGGTTGGAAACTCATGTTCCAACCTAGCCGATCATAGAGCGTTTCAAATTGCGTGCCCATTTGGAATTGCCCAACCGGGATCGCCAGCAGCTCACTGGCCCGGTTGTTCCAACCAATTAAACGGTGCTTGTTGTCGAAGATACAAACGCCCTGATCGATATGTTCCAGTGTGGCGCGGATCAGGCGAGATTTGTCATCCAGAATGCGGTCGCGTTCTAGCCGCTCGACCCGCATGATATCGGTCACATCCGTCTGCAGGATAACTGTGCCTGCGTCCTTCGTGCGATGCTCCGAGACCTGCATCCAGCGATTGCCGCTCAGGCCCACATTGAACACCACATGGTCATCCGCATGACGCGTCAATCGAAGCTCGGCCCAGTCCACAGGTGCAACCCCTTCCGGCAGCAGCAGAGAGCTCGACCGGCTCACGAGATCGACATATTCTGTAAAGCGCAGACCTGGCTTCAGCCGACCTTGGATATCGGGCATATGCAACCCAAAGCGACTGTTGCAAAGCACCAGTTTTTCATCGCGCCCAAACAAGGCAAAGCCATCCTGCACCGCCTCGATCGCGTTCGCCAAATCGGACCGAGCAGCTTCGGTTTCCTCATTGGCCTTGGCCAATTGCGCGTTGGACGCGTTCAGAAGGTCCAGAGCGCGCTCCAGATCATCCGTGCGGGTGCGGATCTCTTGTTCCAACACGGCGGCGCGCTGGAATTGCGCATAAGCAGCACCCGAGGCATCGGTAGATTCCTCGACCCGACGCATCAGCGCCTCGACGATCTTCAGCAGTTTTTCATTCTGGCGTTCGATCGGATCCAGCGGGTCGGTCAGATGCTCGATCATCCGCTAGTCGTCCCTGGGCGGGTAGATCGCCACCCCGGTCATCGTCTGATTGACGTGGATCGAGTTGAACTGCTCACCATAGGTCGAGAATCCGACCACATGATTGTCCGACAGAATGCGCGAGATTTCGTGCGTTTTCTGTTTCTCCTGCGCCTCGAGCCTCCGCAGGATACAGTCGCAGGCCAGGATCGTGTCGGGCTTTTGCTTTTCGTTCAGCGCCGCGATCTCTTCCTGCAGATGCACCGTCATGTCGCGCGGTTCGGCTAGGGTCAGAACCAGCCCCTCATCAATGGCCGAAAAGAACACCAGATCGCCATTACCCGCAACCTGTTGAATGGCCCGTACATGATGTTGACCTCCGATCTGGACGACGACCGGATGAGCCGCGAAGGTAAAGGGGGTCAGCTGTTCGGGGTCTTTGCCAAGGATGCGCGCATATTCCCGCGCTGCGGGTTCTGCGTTGATTTCCTGAACGATGCGGTTGGCGGGGTCGGCTTTGGTCACGACCATACGCTGCGCGGCGGGAACAAGATGATCTGTCTTGAACACCTTGATCGGGCACGAGGTTCGCACCTGCACCAAAATGGCCGCGTTCTCCAACGCCTGTGATCCATGCAGAACATAGGTATGGCCGAACTCGGTCCCGTCGCCGGCAGACCCACCGAACAGAGGCACCGGCCCCAACCCCATCGCCAGCTCGGATGTCAGCTCGTCTTCTTTGGTGGACAAGCCGTCGATCATCAAGAAGGTGAATTCGTTTTCCCAAGCGGGAAAGCTGCGCGTCATTGCGGTTCGGTTATGGATCATTTCGGCAATGATGTCTTGCGCACAGAAATCATTCAGGTCCGGCAACAGAATGGTGCGCGTTTCAAAATGTGAGCGCGGCAAGGCAAGTGCGACGATCTGATCCTCGTTATAGCCACCTTCGGCAAGCTCTCCGGCGGTGGTGCATCCGACCACCATCGTGGGCGCAAATTCCTGTTCAGCCTCGGCGATCACCGCCGCGGCATCGGCATTGGGGCTGACAAACAGAATGATCAGCGCCATGGGATCATCCCCCAACGACTTGGACAGTTCCCTGACTGCGTTATCGGCGCTGCATTCCGCAAATGCCGTCTTTACGATGCCTGGCCTGACGGACTGGGCGCTGGCCCATCCGAATGCTTGGTTCATCGCGACTCCTCCCTAAAGCCCGACGATTGCTGAGAGGTTAGAGTATCTGACCCTATTCTTGCAATACGCTGGCAAACGATGCTTTCTTGGCAATCAGAACCGCCTGAGTGCGGCTTTGAACGCCAAGTTTCCGCATGATTGCAGTGACATGCGCCTTAACCGTTGTTTCGGCAATCGACAGGTCATAGGCGATCTGCTTGTTCAACTTGCCCTCGCAGATCAGTTGCAGAATGCGGCCCTGTTGATTGGTCAGCGCGGCAAGCCGGTTAACCGCATCGCTATGTTCATCCTCTTCCTCATCTTCGATCAGAACGCAGCCATCGGGGACAAAAATCCCCCCCGCATGCACCGTCTCGAACGCGGTGCGGAACACATCGCGCTGGCTATGCTTGGGCACGTATCCCGATGCTCCTGCCTTGATCACTTGACTGATCACACGGTTGTCGGTCAACGAGGACACAACAATCACCGGCGCATCCGCCGCGGATTTCAAGCGCACCAGACCATCCAGGCCATCCACATCCGGCAGGTTCAGGTCCAGCATCACCGCATCCGGTTTCAGCCCTTTGGCCACCAGCTCCATAGCGTTTTCCAAACGGTCTGCGGTGTGAATTTCGCCGATCTCGGCCACGCTGCGCAGGGTCATCGACAAGGCGTCGCAGAACAGCGGGTGATCGTCGACAATCAGAACATTCTCAAAGTCGGTCTGTCTGGCGGGTTCTGCAAGCATCAAGGTCGCCTTTGCATTGAAACTCTCTTTGCTCTGAGTCTAGCAACACCGTCAGCATACGCCTACTGGCGGAAGGTCGTAGACCAAAGAAAACGCGCGCCCGGATACCGAGCGCGCGCTCTTTAGGTTCAGAACCCGCCTCAGTTCGCCGAGGCCAGCTCTTTCGGCAGGCGGAAGGTCCACAAGGTACCGCCCTGGTTCAGGTAGTTGACCTTCTTGGCCACTTCGCCGCCCCACAGCGGAACCGCACCGCCCCAGCCGGAGATGATCGAGACATATTGCTCGCCATCCTGTTCCCAGGTCACAGGTTGACCGACGATGCCGGAACCGGTCTGGAACGACCACAGTTTCTCACCGGTTTCGTCATCGAGCGCGATGAATTCGCCCTCGGGGGTGCCGAAGAACACCAGGCCACCAGCCGTGGTCATCACACCCGACCACAGCGGAGCGTCGTTCTTAAATTCCCACTTCCACTCGCCGGTATCGGGGTCGATGGCCTTGAGCGAGCCGATGTGATCTTCGTAGTTCGGCTTGATGGTAAAGCCCGCGCCCAGATAGGCGGCACCTTTTTTGTAGGTGATCGGCTCATTCCAGATATCCATGCCCCATTCGTTCGAAGGCACGTAGAAATTACCGGTATTCTGCGAGAACGACATTGGCATCCAGTTCTTGCCACCTAGGAACGACGGCGAGGCAAAGATGACCTCACCCTTGTTGCCATCAGCCGCAGCGGCTGGATCACCGGGGCGATTATTTTCGACAAAGATCGGACGTCCGGTCTCATCAATTCCGTCGGCCCATGTGATGTCCTTGACGAAAGGTGTCGCCGAGACGAACCCACCATCCTCACGGTTCAGAACATAGAAGTACCCGTTCCGGTCGGCAGTGGCGTAGCGCTGGTTGCCCTCGCGGTCGGTATAGGCAACCACTTCGTTCACACCGTCATAGTCCCAGCCTTCACGCGGGGTGGTTTGAAAATGCCACTTGATCTCGCCGGTTTTGGGATCGATCCCGATGCGGCTGGCGGCATAGAGGTTGTCGCCCTTGTTGCCTTCGGTGGGGGTGCCCGCATTGCGCAGCCAGCTGTTCCACGGGGCCGGATTGCCTGCGCCGAAGACCAGCGTATCGGTGTCAGCGTCGTAAGAGCCGCCCAACCAGGTCGCGCCGCCGCCGGTTTTCCACATGTCACCGGGCCAGGTTGCGTTCAGCTCTCCGGTCATGGTGCTTTCTTCGCCATTCAGCGTGCCCATGTGCCCTTCGATCACGGGGCGTTCCCAGACCAGATCGCCGGTATTGACGTCCCGGGCCTGAACCGCGCCAACGATGCCAAACTCACCGCCCGAGTTGCCGGTAATGACAAGGCCATCAACGATCAGCGGGGCAGCCGTATAGGAATATCCCGCCTTGTAGTCAGCAATCTTGTCACGCCAGACCACATCGCCCGTGTCCTTGTTCAGCGCCACGATCCGTGCGTCCAGCGTGCCGAAAATGACCTTGTCGCCATAGATGGCGGCTCCTCGGTTGACCACGTCACAGCAGGGCAGAATGCCTTCGGGCAGGCGGGCATCGTATTGCCAGACCTCTTTGCCGGTCTCCAGATCAATTGCATAGAGGCGTGAATACGACCCGGTGATATACATCATCCCGTCATAGATCAGCGGCTGGGTTTCCTGCCCGCGCTGCTTTTCTCCGCCAAGACTGAAGGCCCAGGCCGGAAGCAGGTTCTTGACGTTGTCCTTGTTCAGCATGTCCAGCGGGCTGTAGCGCTGCAAATGCCGCCCCATACCATTGGTCACAACCTGAGTTGTGATCGTTTGGTCATTGGCCAGATCGTCTTCGGTAACTTCTGCATAGGCTGCGCCGGTTGCGACAATGCTCGCAGCTGCGGCCATGATAAACCGGTTCATCGGTATCCTCCCTAGACTTATGTCTTTCCTCCACGCCGAATCTCCGACGCGTCGGGATTGTTGGCGAGAGTATTATTCGCAGGCAGGCACCGGTGTTGGAATTGCACATTGGTCGTAGGGCGCTATCACCCGATTTCAACTAGGTTGAGCCATCTTTTTTGATGCGCGAGGCGATGATGCGGCGGCTTTTCACTTGGTTTATCCCTGCGGTTTTGATCTACGCGCAGCCTGCGCTGGCCGATCCTCTGTCGGGGCAGAAGGCCATTTCTCTGGTCGATGGAGAAGGCAACAAGCTGTTGATCGGAAACGTGACTTTCGAACCCAAGGGCGACGCCAAAGCCTATCAAATCGACCTGAGCGCGGGCCCCTTCGCAGACCATTTCCTGTCCATGCGCCCGTTTCGCTGTCTTGAGGGGGCGGACAAACACTGGTGCCATGTCCCCTACCCTTATGCTCTAAGGCGCGAGGTCTCGGACGGCAATCTGACCGATCTGGAATACGACCTGCTGTTTATCCACAAGGGCGCCACCGAATACGGCATTGATATGTGGAACGGGGTCTACTACCGCCTGCAACGCGATGGCGACCGCCTGATCGGACAGTTGCACGAAATGGATATGGGCATCCTATCGGCCCCACCCGAAGACGGAGATATGAGGCCCGTATCCGAGGCAGACATCCACGAGGCCGATCCCGATAGTCACTGGCTGCCTAAGGTCGTGATAGACTGATCAGAGGTTGGTTGCGATTTGGGCAACCTTGCACCATCGGGCGCCCGTGCCTTTTCCAGTGTTCGGCTACTCCAGCGCACCCAGCTCAGAATAGTGGCGCGTATTTCCACTCATCTGCGTCCGGCGTGACCTCGTTCGGATCATAGCCAGACTCTTGCAGACGTTTGGCGATCTTCAGGCCGTCGCTTGCGGCTTCATCCACATAGGCGCGGCCTAGCTCGGGGTCTTGCGCCACCCCGTGGCCGCGTAGCAGGTTGAGGCCGTAGTTGAACTTGCCCACCGGATCGCCCAGATCAGCGGCGCGTTTGTCCCAGGCGGCGGCGGCATCAGGATCGTAGTCTCCGCCCAACCCGTTATTGTCTAGCTGCCCCATCCATGTCATCGCGCCGGTATACCCGGCATTGGCGCAACTTTCGAACAGCTTGCGCGCCATCTCGTGACGGCCGGACTTGGTGATGTAGTAACCGGTTGCGCAGGTCGTCATATCGGTGACGCCATTGTCAATATTGCTCATGACGCGGCCAAAGCCCGTGTCCTGCGGGTTAAGCGTGCCGAACTCATCCTCGACCGTCTGAGCCGAGGCGGCTGTGCCCAGAAACAGTAATGCAATTGCGATACGGATCATGAAAGAACCCTCCGTTTGAAAGGCATCCTAGCGTATCGGGGGGCGCATTTCACCTCTGCCATAGTCGTAGACGGCTCAGCGACCGCGGCGTTTGATCCCGCGGGCCGGGTCATAACCCCAAAGCGCAAGGCCCAGGAAGGCCAGACCGGCAAGGATGGTCCAGCCAAGGGCCGGGCCGTTGAACTGACCATAGAGCGCAAATCGGATCAGTTCGACCGCATGGGTAAAAGGGTTGAGCGCGCAGATATCACGCAGCAGGGCCGAGCTTTCGGCCATCTTCCACAGCGGATAGAGCGCCGAGGACAAGAAGAACATCGGGAAGATGACAAAATTCATCACCCCCGCAAAATTCTCAAGCTGTTTGATGGCCGAGGACAGCGCTAGACCGAGAGCGCCGAGCATCAGCCCGGCAATGATCAGCGCAGGAAAGACGCACAGATATCCGTACCACGGCATATCAATCCCGTAGATCGCGGCCACCGCCAGAAACGTATAGACCTGCAGGATCGAGATCGTGGTGCTGGCCAGCAGGCGGCAGAACAACAGCCACCATCGCGGCAGAGGGCTGGTCAGTAGCAACCGCATCGACCCCATCTCGCGGTCATAAACAAGGCTGAGGGAGCTTTGCATGCCGTTGAACAGCATGATCATGCCGCATAGGCCCGGCACGATGTAGATCTCATAGGTTATGTAGGTCTGATAGGGCGGCGTGATCGACAGGCCCAATGCCGCGCGGAACCCGGCGGCAAAGACAACCAGCCAGACCAGTGGGCGTACCAACGCGGCGATGAACCGGCTGCGCTGGCGGATAAAGCGCAGCGCCTCGCGGATCAAGATCGCGCGCAGGGCGATCAGCGCGCCGGTCATGCGGAGGCCCCGGTCATCGACAGGAACACCTGTTGCAGGGGTTTGTCGCCGGTGATGTCGCGGCAGGTGCCTTGTGTCAGCATCTTCCCCCGATGCAGGATTGCAAGCTGATCGTCGGGGGTGATCTCATCGGTCAGATGGGTGGCCCATAACACGGTCAGCCCATCCTGTGCTGACAGATCATGCACATGTTGGGTGATGGCACTTCGCGCGGCGGCATCCAGCCCCACCGTCGGTTCGTCCAGCAACAGGACCGAGGGCGCGTGGATCAGGCAACGCGCAATCTCCAGCCGTCTGCGGTGGCCGCCATTCAGATCGCGGGTGCGTTCGCTTGCGCGTTCGGCCATTTCCAGACGTTCCAAAGCGGCGGCGATGCGGGTCTCGGCTGTGCGGCCTGACAGGCCATGCAAAGCGGCGAAATAGCTGAGGTTGCGATAAACCGTCAGGTCCAGATCCAGCGTCGGCTGCTGGAACACCACCCCGATCTGCGCCAAAGCCTGACGGGGCTGTTTCGAGATATCGAACCCCGCCACCTCAATCACCCCCTGCGCGGTGGTGAACAGGCGAGTCAGCAGGGAAAACAGCGTCGATTTCCCTGCTCCATTGGGCCCCAGCAACGCGCAAAACGCGCCCTGCGGGACGTGAAAGCTCACGTCATCAAGGGCGCGTTTGTCGCCATAGGCGTAGCTGACATTGCGGACCGAAAGCCCTGTCACTTAATGGTAATCTCCAGCCGCTGCGTTTCGCCGGTGCTGCCCGGCACTTTCAGATAGTAGCTGCCCGGCTTGATCGCGACAAAGCCTATTTCCATCTCGCCCGCCTCGTCAAACTCAACGGAATCGACGCCCAGAGGTCTGATTTCCAACCCTTCGACAACGATCTCATCCACCCAGATCGCGCGGAAGAACTCTGGCCCGACCAGAGCCAGTTCCTGACTGCCGTCGCCCTGAATTTCGAACTCATAATAGGTGCCGGATTTCAGCACCCACGGGGCCTCGGCCAAGGGCACACCGGCGGAGAGAGTAATCGGAGGCAGGTCTTCCTTGTTCTTGGCCGACAGAATTCCGGCCAGACCAAAGCCGTCGTCATCATCATCGTCAGCCAAAGCCGCAGCAGGCAAAGCCATAGCCAACATCGCGGCCACGCATATCAGTCGCTTCATCTCTATAGTCTCCTCAATCTCGTCAGTTGGTCGGACGGAAGGCCGCGCCCCAGGGGAAACGCCCAACCTTGATCGTCTTGATCGGTTCGCGCTTGGCCACATCGATCACGGTCACATCGCCAGACACGCCGTTGGTAGTGAACAGCAGCGACTTGTCGGCGTTGAAATCCATATGCCAGACGCGGCGGCCCACGAGGATGTAGTCTTCAACCTCATAGGTTTCGGCATTCACGGCCGCCACATGGTTCGACGGTCCCAGCGCGACAAAGGCTGTCTCATCGCCGTTGGACAGCTCAAACCCCACGGGCTGCACCCGGTCAGGGTGGACGCCTTCGACCTCGAACTCGATCTTGGCCTTTTCGGTCTGGGTTTCCACATCGAACACGGTGATGGTGCCGCCGATTTCCGAGCTGACCCACAGCTCGGTCCCATCCTTCAGGAATTCGGCATGGCGCGGGCGGGAATCGACGAGAGTGTTGGCGAACAACTCTTGTGTCTCGGTGTCGATCCAATGGGCCATGTTGGTGGTCTCGGACGTGGTAATGGCGATCTTGCCATCGGGCGACACGGCCATCCCTTCGGGTTCGATCCCCACGTCGATCTGCGCAATCACCGTGCGCGATTCCGTATCCACCACTGTGGTGATCGCGTCATCCTCGTTGGCGATATAAAGGTGCTTGTCATTGGGGTGCAGCACAAACTGCTCGGGGTCCTCGCCCGAAGGTAGGTCATGCAGAATCTCGCCGGTCTCGGGGTCCATCACCTGAACTGAGTCACTGTCGGACGCGCAGATATACAAAACCGAGTAGTCCTTGGAAAACGTTATCCCACGCGGGCGTTCGCCGGTCTCAATCATGCGGATCACCTCAAGCGTTTCGATGTCGATCACGCTGAGCGTGTCGTCCTTTTCATTGCTGATCCAGATCTCATCCGCAGTGGCCGGAGCGCAGAGCGCGGTTGCTGCCAGAAATGCTGCTAGTCTCATCGCTACTACTCCTTAAATGCCTGACACTGGCTTTCGGCTTCATCAATACCCAGCGTGTCCAGTTCGGTGCGTTGATGCAGAAAACCCTCGAGCGGGGCCATCGCCACCACGGCGCGATCCGTGACTAGAGGGATGGGCTGCCGCAACTGGCCATTCCAAGCCCGGAAATTCATCGCGCGGCCTTTGAATCCGGCCAGTTCGAAATCATCCGACAGGATATAGTCGCGCAGAACCGCCGGATCGTCGGATTGGGTGCGCGTCACCGCCTCGCCCAAGGCCCGGTAGGCCGCCCATGCGGCGTAATCCTTGGGGCGCATAGCCCGCCCTGCCTGATCGGCAAAACGGTTTTGCATCTGCACAGCGCCCCATTGTTCAACCACGCGCGACCAAGTGACGGGCTGCAAGCCTTCGGACCCGGCAACGGGGCGCGGTTCCCATGTGTTGTAAGGGATGTAGCGGCCGAAATCGTCCAACTCATCGGCGACAAGCAGCACGTCATAATCGCCGAAATCCTGCGTAAACAGTGGCACTTCCTGCGCTGCGTTGCGCCGCAGATCGGCATCGAACACCCATGTCTTTTCTGCTTGCAGCTCCAAACGGAACTTTTGCAGAGACCGTTTCAGCGCCTCGGCAAAGGCCTGATCCCCTGGATGCTCGCCCGCGATCAGCACGATTTCGTCCCACCGGCGTTTGACGAGGAATTGCGCCAGAGCGTCTGTGCGCATCACGTCCGATGGCAAGGTGTGCAGCAGGTTGGCGCGGCACTCGGCCTCGCGCAGCGATACATCGGGGGCCGAGGCGTTAAACAGCACTGCACCCGCCGCTTCGGGCAGATCGGCGACCTCAAGCTGCGCTTGCGCAGGCGCGTCCAGAATGACAAAGGGACCATTGGCCAAGGCCTGCCGCGCGGCTTGCACCCAGTCCCCACCTTCGGGCACCGTGGTCACTGTCAGATCATATTTGTGACCCAGGAACTTCGCCGTCGTCAGATTGTCGGCCAGACCCAGCTCAGCCCCTGCCATGCCCAGGTCTTCAGGAATCGGGTCGAGGTTGGACAGCACCGGAGGACGCTCGACCTCTTGCTGCAGATAGGTCACTGAAATCGCGACCTCGGCCTGCGCAGCGCCAGCCTTCAGCGCCAAGGCTGCAAGAACAAAAGAAAATCTGAACATTCTGCGCCTCCTCCCCGGCCCTAAAAGTAAAAGCCGGTCGAAAATGGGAAAACCATTCGACCTTAGTCGCAGATTTTGCCCATCTGCAACCAAGGTCGAATGTCGCGATGAATTTGCCTGCGCTATGACCGGGGAAAGCTTCAATAGGAGGATGAGATGCGTCTTGGTTTTTACAGCGCGGCGCTTGCGGCTACGGTGACAGCGGGAATGGCGCTGGCACATGGAGATGTCGCGCCCCAGCCGGTAAATACGGATGCCCTGCCCGACGTGAGCGAGGAATGGCTGATCGAGAACCCCTATCGCGATCAGGGCGAAGAGGTCTGGCAGGCTGCAATCGAAATCGGCGATTCCGGCTACAACCAGAACTGCGCACGCTGCCACGGTCTGGGCGTCGTATCGGGCGGCCTGGCCCCCGACCTGCGCTACCTCGAGGCCGAAGAATACGGCGATGAATGGTACATCGAACGCTTCCGTGAAGGCTATACCCAGAACGGCATCACCAAGATGCCCGCCTTTGGTGATCTGTTGGGCCAAAAAGCCGCCTGGGCCATCCGCACCTATATCGAAACCCGCCCCGATGACGGCGCGTTGGACGATCATTCGGACCGGTTGAAGGAAATCCGCGACGAGCTGGCTGCTATGGCAGAAGGTGCGGAAGGGGACACAGCCGCCTTGCAAACCGAACTGACCGAGATCGCGGGTACAATCGAAACCGGCTCAGGCGCGCCTGTGGCCGACTCGGTGGCCCTGCGCGCTGCGGTGCTGATCTCGGGCGAGGCCCCGGATTTCGCACAAGCGGCGGAACAGCTGACTATCGGATTGTCTGCCGCGCAATAGAACGGCAGACTGGGGCACATGATCGGACGCCATTTCATTCTCTCCCTGTTGGTCGCCGCCCTGTCCGCCGGGTCGGCTCTGGCCAGGTGTGAAGACCATGTGCCCCAACCCAAACCCCAGAATGCCAGCCGTGATATCGTGGGCGCGGATCTCGATACCATTGTCGAGCGCGGCTATATCGAATTCGCTGCCTACGAAGACTTCGCGCCCTGGTCCTTTGAGGAGGATGGCAAGATACAGGGCGTGGACATCGAAATCGGCAAGCTGATCGCACAGGATCTGGGGGTCGAGCCCCGGTTCAATCTGGTCGCGGCAGGAGAAAACCTAGAGGCCGATCTGCGCAACTGGATCTGGAAAGGTCCTCTGATCAACGGGCGCGTGGCCAATGTCATGCTGCACATTCCCTATGACAGCGAATTTGCCTGCCGCGTTGAACAGGTGGTGTTCACCGGTCAGTATCACGACGAGGAAATCGCCATCGCCTTTCGCCGCGATGCTTATCCCGAAGACCCCCCGGTTCCGGCCTATTTCCGTTTTGACACCGTCGCGGTCGAAAACGATTCGATTGCCGATTTCTACCTGTCGTCTTTTCCCGGCGGACAACTGTCGCAGAATGTCAGCCGGTTCCCAACCGCAGATCAAGCGATGGCGGCTCTGGCCGCAGGAGAAACGATGGCCGCAATGGGTCCCCGCGCCCAGCTAGAGGCCGGGTTGACCCCGGATCTGGATATCCACACCCCTCCGCTGCCCGGCTTTGCCGTCAGCACCTGGACCAGCGGCGTGGCCGTTCATTTTGCCTATCGCGGCCTCAGCTATGCGGTCGATGATGCGATCTATGCAGCACTTCAGGATGGCCGCATCGCCAAAATCTTCGAGGATTACGGGCTGACGCACACCCCTCCCGAACTGCGCTGACTACGCCCAAGGTCGCATATGCATTGCGGCCCTGACGCCCTAGGTTGGAAAAAACTCTGGAGGAGTGACATGGAGTTACATGACAGCCGCACAATAGCCGCGCCACGGTCCGAGGTTTGGAATGCCCTGCTGTCGGCAGATGTTTTGCGTGAATGCGTCCCTGGCTGCCAGGAGATGACCGGCACCGCCGAGGACGGGTTCGACGCCACAGTGGTGCAGAAAGTCGGCCCCGTCAAAGCCACGTTCAAAGGGAAAGTGACACTGTCCGACATGGTGTCCGGGGAAAGCCTGAAATTGTCGGGCGAAGGCAAGGGCGGCGCCGCCGGTTTTGCCAAGGGCGCAGCAGATGTCACGCTGTCCGACGTCCCCGAAGGCACCTTGCTGACCTACAATGTTGATGCACGCGTGGGCGGCAAGCTGGCCCAACTGGGCGGGCGTGTCGTGGACGGTTTCGCCAAAAAAATGGCGGATCAGTTCTTTCAGAATTTCCAAAGTGCGGTCGAGGTCGAGCCTGAGGCCCCCGCCGACGAAGCGGCAGCTGAACCCGAACAACAAGCGGAAGAGGCAACCGAAAAGAAAGGCTGGCTCAAGCGCGTTTTGGGCGGTTGAGCTACAGATTTAAGGGAGGAAAATGTGATGAAAATATCGCTGACTGTGAATGGCATGTCTGTGAGCGGTGAAGTTGAGGGTCGGACGTTATTGTCTGGTTTTTTGCGGGATCATTTGTCTTTGA